>NZ_JBFRFV010000002.1:0-352092 GCF_052115005.1 Massilia sp. 2TAF26 | reverse complement strand
ACTGGTTACGCCAAGCGCAAGTACAAGAACGGCGGCGCGCCGTGCGTCGTGGCGCAGAATCATTTGCAGCGCCAATTCGATGTGATCGAGCCAAACAAAGTCTGGGTAACGGACATCACGTACCTGCGCACTTACGAAGGCTGGCTTTACCTGGCAGTGGTGATCGATTTGTTTTCACGCCAGGTCAACGGTTGGTCGATGAGTTCGCGCATCGACAAAGAGCTGGCGCTGAGTGCTTTATTGATGGCAGTGTGGCGTCGAAAGCCGACGACCGAGGTTCTGGTGCATGCCGATCGAGGCAGTCAATTCAGCAGTTACGACTGGCGCGACTTCCTCGAATCACACAACTTGGTGCAAAGCATGAGCAGGTGCGATAACTGCCACGACACTCAGTCTATGATGGGCTTGAACGCCTGCCGAGTTTGAAAAGCGATATTCTTTACGGCTATAGAGTATCTAGGAAGATGGTGGCGATTCATGGCCAGTGCCACGTCTAATCCTAATAAAATCTCTTACTTGGCAATACTTTGGCATACCCGAACTTACTCGCCCGGATAAAAAAACCGTTGATCATTCTGGCAATGATCAACGGCTCATTAAATTCCAACTTAGAATCAACTAGTTAGAGAACTCCCGTCACTCCCACTCGATGGTCGCCGGCGGCTTACCCGAAATATCATAAACAACGCGATTCAAACCACGAACCTCGTTGATGATCCGGTTCGACACCCGGCCCAGCAGATCGTGCGGCAGATGCGCCCACTGCGCCGTCATGAAGTCCAGGGTCTGCACGGCACGCAGCGCCACCACGTATTCATAGGTACGGCCATCGCCCATCACGCCGACCGACTTCACCGGCAGGAACACGGCAAACGCCTGCGACGTCGCCTCGTACCAGTTCACCGGCGCTTTACCCGCGTCGATACCCCGCACCATCGGCGCCACGAACGGGGTATTGCGCAGCTCTTCGATGAAGATCGCATCCGCTTCGCGCAGCAGGTCGGCATATTCACGCTTCACTTCGCCCAGGATACGCACGCCCAGGCCCGGACCCGGGAACGGGTGACGGTACACCATGTCGTGCGGCAGGCCCAGGGCCACGCCCAGCTTGCGCACCTCGTCCTTGAACAGCTCGCGCAGCGGCTCCAGCAACTGCAGGTTGAGCGTTTCCGGCAGGCCGCCCACATTGTGGTGGCTCTTGATGGTCTGGCCCTTCTTGCCCTTGCCTGCAGATTCGATCACGTCCGGGTAGATCGTGCCCTGGGCCAGCCAGCGAGCGGAAGTCAGCTGCTTGGCCTGTTCCTGGAACACTTCGACGAATTCGCGGCCGATGATCTTGCGCTTCTGCTCGGGATCGGTCACGCCGGCCAGGTGGCCCATGAACTGGTCGCTCGCGTCGATGCGCAGCACCTTCACGCCGAGATTCTTCGAGAACATGTCCATGACCATCTTGCCCTCGTCCTTGCGCAGCAGGCCGTGGTCGACGAAGACGCAGGTCAGCTGGTCGCCGATGGCGCGGTGGATCAGGGCTGCGGCCACGCTCGAGTCGACGCCGCCGGACAGGCCGAGGATGACTTCGTCGCTGCCGACCTGGGCGCGGATCTTCTCGACGGCTTCGCCGATGTAGTCCGGCATGTTCCAGTCGCTCTTGCAGCCGCAGATCTCGTGCACGAAGCGGCCGATGATGGCTTCGCCTTGCGTGGTGTGGGTGACTTCCGGGTGGAACTGCAGCGCGTAGAAGCGGCGTTCTTCGTCGGCCATGGCGGCCACCGGGCAGCTGTCGGTGGAGCCCATCAGCTTGAAGCCTTCCGGCATTTCCAGGACCTTGTCGCCGTGGCTCATCCAGACCTTCAGCATGCCGTGGCCTTCATCGGTGACGAAGTCGTTGATGCCGTTCAGGAGCCTGGTGTGGCCGCGGGCGCGCACCTCGGCGTAGCCGAATTCGCGCACCTTGCCGTTTTCGACCTTGCCGCCCAGCTGGGCCGCCATGGTCTGCATGCCGTAGCAGATGCCCAGCACCGGCACGCCGAGTTCGAACACGGCCTGCGGCGCGCGCGGCGAGTCGCCTTCCAGGGTCGAGTTATGGCTGCCGGACAGGATCACGCCGGAAGCGCCGTAGTTGCGGACGAAGTCGTCGCCGATGTCGTAGGGGTAGACCTCGGAGAACACGCCGGCGTCGCGCACGCGGCGGGCGATCAGCTGGGTAACCTGGGAACCGAAGTCGAGGATGAGGATTTTGGAATGCATATGGTCTTCTGATAGCGAATACAAAAACGCGGCCGCAGGGGCCGCGTCTCGGGATCTTTATTCGGAGCGGTAGTTCGGCGCTTCCTTGGTGATCTGCACGTCGTGGACGTGGGATTCACGCATGCCTGCCGAAGTGATCTCGACGAACTCGGCTTTCGCACGCAGTTCTTCGATGCTCGCGCAGCCGCAATAGCCCATCGACTGGCGCACGCCGCCGACCAGCTGGTAGATGATGGCCAGCACGCTGCCCTTGTAGGCGACGCGGCCTTCGATACCTTCCGGCACGAACTTGTCGGCCTTGCTCGAGGCTTCCTGGAAGTAGCGGTCGGCCGAGCCTTCGGCCATCGCGCCCAGCGAGCCCATGCCGCGGTAGCCCTTGTAGCTGCGGCCCTGGTAGAGGATCACTTCGCCCGGCGCCTCTTCGGTACCGGCGAACATCGAGCCCATCATGACGGTGTGGGCGCCGGCTGCCAGCGCTTTCGAGATATCGCCCGAGAAGCGGATGCCGCCATCGGCGATGCAGGGTACGCCCGTGCCTTCGAGCGCTTCGGCCACGTTCGAGATCGCGGTGATCTGCGGCACGCCGACACCGGCGACGATACGGGTGGTGCAGATCGAGCCCGGGCCGATGCCGACCTTGACGGCGTCGGCGCCGGCTTCGACCAGCGCGCGCGCGGCGGCCGCGGTGGCGATATTGCCGCCGATGACGTCCACCTGCGGGTAGGTGTCCTTGATCCACTTGACGCGGTCCAGGATGCCCTGCGAGTGGCCGTGGGCGGTGTCGACCACCAGCACGTCCACGCCGGCCTTCACCAGCAGTTCCACGCGTTCCTTGTCCTTGTCGCCCACGCCCACTGCCGCGCCCACGAGCAGCTTGCCTTGCGCATCCTTGGATGCGTTCGGGTGTTCATGCGACTTCAGGATGTCCTTCACGGTGATCAAACCGCGCAGTTCGAAAGCGTCGTTCACGACCAGCACGCGCTCCAGGCGGTGCTTGTTCATCAGGCGCTTGGCCTCAAGCGTGTCGGCGTCTTCATTGACGTAGACGAGCTTTTCGCGCGGGGTCATCTTGGTGCGCACTTCCGCGTCCAGGTCTTCCTCGAAGCGCAGGTCGCGGTTGGTGATGATGCCGATCACCTGCTTGCCTTCCACCACCGGGAAGCCGCTGAAGCCGTGCTGGTGCTGCAGGGCGATCACGTCGCGGATCTTCATCGTCGGCGGGACCGTGATCGGGTCGCGCAGCACGCCGGCCTCGAAGCGCTTGACGCGCGCCACTTCGCGAGCCTGGTCGGCGGGACGCAGGTTCTTGTGGATGATGCCGATGCCGCCTTCCTGCGCCATCGCGATCGCGAGACGGGCTTCGGTCACGGTGTCCATTGCGGCCGACAGCAGCGGAATGTTCAGCGAGATATTCCGGGTCAGTTTGGTTCGCAGGGACGTGTTGGCCGGGAGGATGTTGGAGTAGGCCGGGACGAGCAGCACATCATCGAAGGTGAGTGCTTTCTGAAGAAGACGCATAGTTTTATTTCCTATAGGCGCAAAAGCGAATTATACAGAAACTCCCGTAAAACGTCTTCATGGGGCCAAAAAAGGCCCGAATGCACCTGAAACCCATCCATTCGGCGAAAAACCACGCACGTTGACATGCCCGGCGAATCATGGCGAAATCAGGGTAAAGATAACGCAAGGAAACATCATGAACCCAAGCTGGCTGCGCCTCCTGTCGATTGGCGCCCTCGCCCTGCTCCCGCAGCTCGCCCATGCCCAATACAGCTGGATCGATGAAAAAGGCGCGCGCGTCTTCTCGGACCGCCCGCCGCCGCCCGGCACGCCGCCGAGCCGTATCCTGAAGGTGCCGCGCGGACTGGAGCCGGCGCCCGAGCCGGCGTCCACGCCCGGTGCGTCCGCCGAAAAGCCGTCCACGCCGGGCTGGATGGAGCGCGAGGCGGATTACCGGAAGCGTTCCGCCAGCCGGGCCAAGGAAGAGGGGGAAGCGCTTGCCGCAGACAAGGCGCGTGCGGCCGGATGCGATGCGGCGCGCGCGGAACAGGCACAGTTAAATGCAGGCGTACGTCTGGTGCGCATCGACAAGAAGGGCGAGCGCGACTACGTATCGGACGAGGAGCGCGCGCAGCGGCTGGAAAAGGCAAGGCGCACTCTGGCGCAATGTCCGTAATCTAGCGCCCCACCCTACTTCCTGGCGGCGCGCCTGCGCCTGGAATCCTTCGGATCCGCCACCAGCGGCCGGTAGATCTCGACCCGGTCGCGCTCGCGCAATACCGTGTCCAGCGACTTCTTCTTGCCGTAGATGCCGACCGTCTGGGTCACCAGGCTGATTTCCGGGAAGCGCGCCAGCACGCCGCTGTGTTCGATCGCCTGGCCGGCCGTGGTGCCGGGCGCGACGCGCATCGGATGGATGAACTCGTCCTTCGGCGTGGCGTAGACGATAGTGACCTGCAGCTCGCCGGCCGACTGGGGCGTTTTAGATTCCATACACCTGCTCGGCACGCTTGCAGAAGGAATCGACCATGGTGTTGGCGATCATGCCGAACACCGGCCCGACGATCTGTTCCAGGATCACGCTGGAGAACTCGTACTGCATGTCGAAGTCGATCTTGCAGGCGTCCGCGCGCAGCGACTTGAAGGACCAGACCGCTTCCAGCATCTTGAATGGGCCGTCGACCAGGTGCATCTTCATCTGGGTCGGACGCTGGTTGTGGTTGGCGGTGGTGAAGCTCTGCTTCACGCCATGGAAGTTGATCTGCAGGGAGGCGGTCAGGTTGTCGCCCGTCCGTTCGATGAGCTTCACACCGCTGCACCAGGGGAGAAATTTGGGATAATCCTCGACCTTTGCGACGAGGTCGAACATTTGCTCGGCGCTATAGCCCAAGAAAACTGATTTGTGCACTACTGCCATTTGTCAGCCGTTTGTTATGATGTTGGATTAACAGTAGTTTAACCGACGCGCGCATTTTAGCTATTTCATGAGTATTATTGATAATAAGAAAGCCTTTTTCGACTACTTCATCGAGGACCGCTACGAGGCCGGCCTGGTGCTGCAAGGCTGGGAAATCAAGGCGATCCGCGAAGGGCGCGTGCAGATCAAGGAAGCCTACGTCGTCGTCCGCAACGGCGAGCTGTTCCTGTTCGGCGCCCACATCAGCGCCCTGACCGCCACCTCCGCCTGGAGCCATCCGGAAGCCCTGCGCACCCGCAAGCTGCTGCTGCACAAGGCCGAGATCGAGAAGCTGGTCGGCAAGGTCGAACGATCCGGTTATACCCTGGTCCCGCTCAACCTGCACTTCAAGGGCGGCCGCGTGAAGTGCGAAGTCGGCCTGGCCAAGGGCAAGAAACAGCACGACAAGCGCGACACCGAACGCGACCGCGACGCCAAGCGCGAAATCGAAAAGGCGATGAAGAGCAACCGCCGCTGAAGCTCAGCGGAAATACGGCGGCACGTTCGCGGCGATCTGCGCGAATTCGGCGTCGGTCAGCGGCAGCTTCCTGAAGGCGGCCCAGGATTCGCGTGGCCGCAGGTTGGCGCCCTGGGCCGCATCGGTCCCGTACAGCACCCTGCCCGGCCCGACCTGGCGGATCGTGTCCGCGACAAGCTGCGCAAGTTCCGGGCTGATGTCGCGATCGACGATGGAGGCGATGTCGAAATACAGATTGCGGGTGCGCGAATCGCGCCGGGCGACGCTGCTCGCCAGCGCCGCCATCGCTTCGCGCGCCGGTGGGTCCTCGTAGCCCGGCCCGCTGCCGGCGAAATGCGCCACCTGCACGACCACGTCGGGCGCGGCCGGCAGCAGCTGTTCGACGAAGATCCTGGCCTGGCGTGCACCGTAGGGCCTCTCCTTGCTGATGCTGGCCCGCATGTGGACAACGATCGCCATGTGCGCCGCGTTGGCGGCGGCGAACACCTCGCGCAAGCGCGCCACGTGGGCAGGATCGTCGAGCTGCACGTCCGAATTCCCGAAATGGAGCTTGATCCCGCGTCCCATGCCCGGGGTGGCGGCGCAGCGCTTCAGCTCCTGCAACGCGTAGTCCTTCAGCGGATTGAAGCTGCAGAAAGCGATCAGGCGGTCCGGATAGCGCGCGGCCTGGGCGGCGGTCCAGTCGTTTTCGCGGCGCACCTGCCCGGCTTCGTCCTCGACCCGGCGGCCCGGCTTGCCGTACCAGAAGGCGACCGACAGCAGGGTCGCCTTGCGGATGCCGGCGGCGTCCAGCAGTTCGATCACGTCCTTCGCGTCCAGCGGCTGCAGGCCGGAGTCGGGGCCGGCCAACGCGATGTCTTCGGCGCTGAAGATGTGCTGGTGGTAGTCGCCGACCGGCGTCTGCGCCCCGGCGGCGCCGGCCAGCATCAGGGCGGTCAGGACGAGGCTGCGTGCGCGCATATGCATGGCGTTCTCCGGTGCGGAAAACGCCAGTCTAGCGCCAGCGGCGCCGCCCGCACATCACTTTTGGGTATGCACGTCGCGCGCCGCCAGGCCCGCCAGGCCCGCCGCCGCGTAGCTGCCGGCCAGGCCCACCGTCACGCCGCAGGCCAGCTTGAAGGCGCTGCCGAACAGCAGCGGCGCGGCCAGTCCCGACACCAGCGCGAAGGACATCATCTGGATGAAGGCCAGCATCGAGGAGGCCAGGCCGCGGTTGTCCGGGAACAGGCTCAGCGCGCCCACCTGGATGGCCGGCATAGCCACCGCCAGGCCGAAGGTGTACACCATCAGCGGCAGCACGGCCCAGGGCACGGCGACGGCGGCGCCGGCCCAGGCGGTATAGCCGACGTTCAGCACGCAGGCAAGCAGCATCAGGCCGAAGCCGATCGCGCGCATCGTTGCCGGCGCATGGCTGCCGGCGCGCTTGCCGCCCCAGGCCGAACCGATCACCATGCCGCTGATCAGCGGGATGAACATCCAGGCGAAAGCGGTTTCGGGCAGGTGCAGGATCTCCATCACGAAGTTGGCCGCCGAGCCGATGTAGAGGGACAGGCCGCCAAAGGCCAGGCCCACCGACAGCGACAGCAGCAGGAACTGCGGATGGCCAAGCACCTTCAGGTAGTTGCGGGCGATGGCGACGCCATGGAAGGCGTGGCGCTTTTCGGGCGGCAGGCTTTCCGGCAGCAGGCGCCAGCACAGGACCAGCATCAGCGCGCCGAACAGCGCCAGGAACCAGAAGGTGGCGCGCCAGCCGAAGGTGACGTGCAGCCAGCCGCCCAGCACCGGCGCGATAGCCGGCGCCAGGCCGAACACCATCATGATGTGGGACATCATCTTCTGGGCCTGGGCACCGCTGAAGCGGTCCTGGACGATGGCCTGGCCGATCACCGAGCCCGCGCCCGCCGACAAGCCCTGCAGCGCGCGGAAGGCGAGCAGCCAGCCGAAGGTGGGCGCCAGCGCGGCGCCGACCGAGCCGAGGGTGTACATGACCAGCGCCACCATGATCACGGGACGGCGGCCGAAGGAATCGGACAGGGTCCCGTAGAACAGCATCATGAAGGCGAACGTGAACAGGAACACGCTCAGGGTCTGCTGCACGGCCACCGGACCGACGGCGAAGGCGCGCCCGATCGCGGGAATGGAGGGAAGATAGGTATCGATCGCCAGCGCGCCCACCATACCCAGGCAGGCCAGGATCACCGTCAACAGTCTTTGCATCTACATCGCCTTCGCTAAACCAAAGGCGGGATTGTAACGACAATCAGTTTACATGGTAGAGGGACATGCCAAAACGCTCGGTGCGCGGCATCCAGTTGCCCTGGTAGTCGGCCGACACCAGCACGCGCTCGGCGCGTCCGACCAGCAGCTTGCGCGGCACCAGGCCGATCATGCGCGAGTCGGCGCTGTTGTCGCGGTTATCGCCCAGCATCAGGTACTGGCCGTCCGGCACCCGCAGCGGGCCGAAGGTGCGCGGCGCAACCACGTCCGGGAGCACCTGGATGTGGCGGCGCCAGCCCTTGCCGCCTTCGATCGATTCGGACAGCTGCAGCGCGCGCAGGGTCGCGCCCTGGATCGAATCCAGCGACTCCGCCACCATGCCGTAGTCCGCGCCCTTGCCGTTGATGTAGAGGCGCTCGTTGCGCATTTCGACGGTGTCGCCGGGCAGCGCCACCAGGCGCTTGATCAGGAGAATACCGTCCTTCGGCGAACGGAAGGTGACGATGTCGCCGCGCGCCGGCTCGCCCATGCGCGCCACCACCACGTCGGTGAGCGGCACCTTCAAATCGAAGGCCATGCGGTTCACCAGCACCACGTCGCCTTCCAACAGATTGGGGTGCATCGAGGCCGAGGGAATCGGATTCCAGTCCGCCACCGCCGAGCGGAACACGCCGAACAGGACCAGAAAGGCCAGGAAGCCTTTGTTGTTGCGGACGAAGTTCTTCACTGCGGGCTCCTTGGAATTGTTCTCATCCACCTTATACGATGGTTTGGCGGGAGTATGCTTAACAGAAAATTAAAGCGCAGGTATGCATGCCGCTGGGGGCACACCGTGCCCACCCTAGCGGGGTTTCCCGATATGCCACGCGCCCACCGCCACCGGTATCCCGAGGCAGATCACGGCCGCGACATCCCACCAGCCATCGCCCAGCAGTCCCGCCACCAGCCCGACCGCGGTCAGCACGCCGAGCAGGATCGGCATGCCCCACAAGGAACGGAAGGCGCTCATCGCGGCTCTCCTTCGCGCGCCAGCGCAGGCTGTCCCGCCGCCCGTACGCGCGCCTCATCCCCAGCCTTCGCCTTGGCCGCGCGGCCCCGCCTGAGCCACAGGTACAGGCCGCTGCCCAGCACGACGATGGTCGCCAGGTCGAGCAGCGCCCACAGGAATTTCATGCCGGCGCCGCCGTAGTCGCCGAAGTGCAGCGGCTGCGACAGCAGCAGGGTGCTCAGGTACCAGGGCAGCGTGCGCTGGTCCGTCACCTGGCCGGTACCGGCGTCGACCAGCACCGGCTTGACCAGCTTGGCGGTCAGGGCCTGGTCGCCGCGCATGTAGACGCCATAGTGATGCGCGCTGGCGAAGGGGGTGCCCGGGAAGGCGATGAAACCGACCTTCATGCCCGGCTGCAGCGACCGGGCGTGCGCCACCGACTCTTCCATCGACGCCAGCTTCGCGGGCGGCGGCAACCCTTCATAGGGCTTGACCATGGCCGCGATCTCGGTCGACTGCCAGACCTGCAGCAGCACGTCGGCCAGGGTGTTGACCACGCCGGTGACGCCCACCACCAGGGCCCACACCAGGGTCACGATGCCGAGCAGGTTGTGCAGGTCCAGCCATTTCAGGCGCGCCGTACGGCCGTGGCGGACCGCGCCGAATTCCAGCTTGCGCATGAAGGGCGCATACAGCACCACGCCGGAGCCGATCGCAAGGACCAGCAACAGACCCATCAAGCCGAGGAAGAGCTTGCCCGGCACGCCGGCGAACAGGTCGACGTGCAGGTGGAACAGGAAGGCCATCACCGCCCCGCCCTCGATCGGCGGTTCGGCCACGTAGCGCGCGGTGCGGGCGTCGATCGCGATCGAGACGAAGTCCGGATCGTTCGCATGCCTGCCCATGGTCAGGAACCACAGCGCCGGCTGGTCGGCCTCCTGCGACATATACATCATCACTTTGTCCGGATAGCGTGCCTTGCCGGCGGCGATCACGCTGTCCAGGTCGGCGCGCGGCGGATTCGCCGGCTGTTGCGCCGTCAGCGCCGGCGGCTCGACCTCGTTACCCAGCAGGTGGCCGATCTCGTGGTGGTAGATCAGCGGCAGGCCGGTCAGGCAAAGCAGCAGCATGAAGACGGTGCAGACCAGGCTGCTCCATTTGTGGATCCAGGACCAGCGGCGGAGGTTTGCGGGGGACATGAAGGACGGAGACGGTGGCGCGAGCTTGCGGATGAGGCTAAATAATAATAGTTCTCATTTACGAAATCAAGCACGATGGATATAATGAGAATTATTCTCATCAAAAGCAAGAATGTCATGAAGAACCACGCACTCCCCCGCACCACCCTGACCCCGGCCGCTTTCGGCGCCCTGCTGCTGGCAAGCTCCATCGCCCACGCCCAGACCGCTCCCGCTTCCCGGGACGCGCAACCCGGCACCCAGCCCGGCATCGCCACCGTCGTCGTGAGCGCCTCGGCCGACGCATCGGCCCAGGGCCTGTCCGCGGCCTATGCCGGCGGCCAGGTGGCGCGCAGCGGGCGTCTCGGCCTGCTGGGCAATGCCGACATCATGGACACCCCCTTCAATGCCACCAACTACACCCAGGCCCTGATCCAGGACCAGCAGGCCCGCAGCGTGGCCGACGTGGTCCAGAACGATCCTTCGGTGCGGGTGGCGCGCGGCTTCGGCAACTTCCAGGAGCTGTACGTGATCCGCGGCTTTGCCGTGAACTCGGACGACATGGCGTACAACGGCCTGTACGGCCTGCTGCCGCGCCAGTTCGTGGCCTCCGAACTGCTGGAACGCGTCGAGATCCTGCGCGGCGCGAACAGCTTCGTCAACGGCGCGGCCCCGGGCGGCGGCGGCATCGGCGGCGCCGTCAACCTGGTGCCGAAACGCGCGCCGAACCACCCGCTCGACCAGGTGACACTGGGGGTGGAATCGGGCGGCCAGGTGCTTGGCGCCTTCGACGTCGCGCGCCGCTTCGGCGAAGGCGATCGCGCCGGCATTCGCGTGAACGCCGTGCGCCGCGACGGCGACACCGCCGTCGACCGCGAATCGCGCCAGCTGAACGTGCTGTCGGTGGGCATGGACTACCGCGGCAACAACTACCGCATGTCGGCCGACGTCGGCTTCCAGGAACACATCCTCGACAACGCCCGTCCCAGCGTGACGGTCGGCGCCGGCCTGGCCGTGCCCGCCGCGCCGGAAGCCGGCCACAACTTCGCCCAGCCCTGGACCCACTCCAACGAGCGCGACACCTTCGGCACCCTGCGCGGCGAGGTCGACCTGGCCCCGAACCTGACCGGCTGGGCCGCCTTCGGCGCCCGCAAGGGCAGCGAGTTCAACGCGCTGACCACGACCACCACCACCGACAACAACGGCGGTCTGAACATGGGCCGCTTCGACAACGTACGCGACGACCGCACCCGCACCGGCGAAGTCGGCGTGCGCGGCGAGCTGCGCACCGGTCCGGTCAGGCACACCATCAGCGCCAGCGCATCAGGCTTCGAGATGAAGTCCTTCAACGCCTACGGCATGAGCGACTTCGCCGGCTGGCCGACCAATCTGTATCGCCCGGTCGACGTGACGGCGCCCTCGCCCACCTTCTTCACCGGCGGCTCGATGGACCATCCGCTGCTGACCCACAAGTCCATCCTCGGCAGCTACGCGATCGCCGACTCGATGGCCCTGCTGGACGACGCGCTGCGCATCACGGTCGGCCTGCGCCACCAGCGCATCAAGGACACCAGCTACGACTACACGAGCGGCCTGCAGAACGCCGCCTACGACGAAAGCGCCAACACCCCGGTCGCCGGCATCGTCTACAAGCCGATGAAGAATTTGTCGCTGTACGCGAACTATGCCGAGGCGCTGCAGCAGGGCCCGACCGCTTCCGGCTCCACCGTGGTGCCGATCAACCAGGGCCAGGTCTTCGCGCCCTACACCTCGCGCCAGAAGGAAATCGGCGTGAAGTACGACAGCGGCAAACTGGGCATGACGGCGGCCGTCTTCACCACCGCCCAGCCGATGGCCTATGTCGAGAACCGCGTGTTCGGCATCTTCGGCGAGCAGCGCAACCGCGGCCTCGAGCTGTCCGTGTTCGGCATGCCGATGCACGGCCTGCGCGTGCTGGGCGGCCTGACCCTGCTGGACGCCGAACAGCGCCGCACCGCCGGCGGCGTCAACCAGGGCAAGGATGCGATCGGCGTGCCCGGGACCCAGCTGAACCTGGGCGCCGAATGGGACATCGCGCAGGTGCCGGGCCTGTCGCTGAACGCGCGCGCCGTCACCACCTCGAAGCAGTACGCGGACGCCGCCAACACCCAGCAGCTGCCGTCCTGGAGCCGCTTCGACCTGGGCGCGAACTACCTCACCCGCATCATGGACCGCGACGTGAGCTTCCGCGCCCGCATCGACAATGCCTTCGACCGCAACTACTGGGCCTCGGCGGGCGGCTATCCGGGCGCCGGCTACCTGGTGCTGGGCGCGCCGCGCAACGTGAGCGTGTCGGCCAGCGTCGATTTCTGATGGCTTAGAGCGGCTTGACCTCGTCCTTCAATGCCGCCAGCGCCATCTTCTCCACCAGGCCCGGCGCAAGAAGTTTGAGAAGCCGGCCAAGCTTGCCCTTGGCCGTCATCACGACTTCGCGCCGGCGCGCTTCCATGCCGTCGACGATCAGACGCGCGCATTCCTGCACCGTCATCGCGCCCTCCTCACGCAGGCCGCTGCTGCCCATCTCCTGGCCCAGGGCGTTGAAACCGCGGTAGCGGATCCGGGTATCGACCACGCCCGGATAGGCGATCGTGACCGAGACGCCGGCGCCCTTCAGCTCCGCGCGCAGGGCCTCGAAGAAGCCGGTCATCGCGAACTTGCTGGCGCTGTAGGCGGTGCGTCCCGGCACGCCGATCAGGCCGGCCAGCGAAGACACGGCGACGATCCGTCCGCGCGCCGCCTTCAGGTGCGGCAAGGCGGCCTGGGTGCACCACACGCTGCCCCACAGGTTGATGCGCATGAGCTCTTCGTACCAGCCGAGATCCGGCACTTCCTCGAACAAGGCATGGGCCGAGCGACCGGCATTGTTGACCAGCACGTCGATGCGGCCGAAGCGCTGCTCGGCCATGTCGATCAGGCGCCGGCACTGGTCCGGGTCGGCGACGTCGGTGGGCACCGCAAGCGCCTGTGCGCCGAGGGCCGCGCACTGGCCTGCCACCTGCTCCAGCTTTTCGCGGTCGCGCGCGCCCAGCACCAACGCCAAGTTTCGACCGCCCGCGGCACCGTCCCGCGCCGCCAGCCGGCGGGCGATCTCGGCGCCGATGCCGTCCGAGCCGCCGGTGACGACCACCACCCGCATTACTTTTGCACCTTGACGATCTGCAGGGCGCTCGCGATCAGGCCGCTCATCTCGCCCAGATTCGCCGGCACGATGATGGAGTTGTTGGTCTTGGCCAGGTTGCCGAAGGCGTGGACATACTCTTCGGCGACGCGCAGGTTGACGGCGTCGACGCCGCCCGGGCTGCGGATCGCATCGCCCACCTGGCGCAGCGCGGTCGCGCTGGCGTCGGCCAGCGCCACGATGGCGGCCGCCTCGCCCTGGGCGCGGTTGATGGCGGCCTGCTTCTCGCCTTCGGACCGGGCGATGGCGGCCTCGCGCTCGCCGCTGGCGATGTTGATCGCTTCCTGGCGGCGGCCCTCGGAGGCCGCGATCAGGGCGCGCTTCTCGCGCTCGGCGGTGATCTGGCGCTGCATCGAGTGCAGGATCTCGGCCGGCGGCGTCAGGTCCTTGATCTCGTAGCGCAGTACCTTCACGCCCCAGTTGGCGGCCGACTCGTCGATCGCGTTGACGATGGTCGTGTTGATGTGGTCGCGCTCCTCGAAGGTCTTGTCCAGCTCCATCCGTCCGATCACGGAACGCAGCGTGGTCTGGGCCAGCTGGGTGATGGCCTGGATGTAGTTCGAGGCGCCGTAGGAAGCGCGCATGGCGTCGGTCACCTGGAAGTACAGGATGCCGTCCACCTGCAGCTGGGTATTGTCCTTGGTGATGCAGACCTGGGGCGGCACGTCGAGCGGAATCTCCTTCAGGCTGTGCTTGTAGGCGATGCGGTCGACAAAGGGCACGACGATGTTCAGTCCGGGCGCGAGCGTGGCGTGGTACTTGCCGAGCCGCTCGACCACCCAGGCGTGCTGCTGGGGCACCACGTTGATGGTCTTGAACACGAAGACCAGCGCGATGACGAAGATCACCAGTGCCACCGTACCGAATGAAAATTCCATGAGCATCCCTTATAGATGAGTTGTTATCTTAAGCAAATCTTATGAATGCGAAACCGCATTCGACACCACCAGCCGGCTGCCCTGCACCTCGACGATGCGGTACTCGCCGGCCTGCGGCGTGGCGCCCTGGCCCAGCTCGACGTCCCACATCGCGCCGCGGTACATCACGCGGGCGCGGCCGTTGTCCCAGCCCGGCACCGTCACGCGCTGGCCGATGTCGAGGTTGACGTTGCGGTCGCGCGCGGCGTCGTGCCTGGCCGGCCGGCCGAAGCGCGAACGGTGCAGCAGCGCGGTCGCCAGCACGCCGACCCCGGCCGCCGCGATGGTCTGCACGGGACCGCCGGCGCCAAGCAGGGCCACCAGCCCGCCGATCGCCAGTCCGATGGCGATCATCAAGAGATAAAACGTCCCGGTGAACAGCTCCAGGATCACGAGCACGCCGGCGGCGACGAGCCAGCCCATCCACTCAGCCATGGTTTCCTCCTTCTCTTCCCACTTGCCTGAAAAAGTCGAAAACCCCCGTCTCCCGGCTTGGGTGACGAGGGTTCGCTATGTCTTTTGCGGTTTCGATGATGACTTGAATAGACAATTCATTATCCCTAGTCTATCGCGTCTGTACGAGGAGTCAACGTTATAGTTGCTTCTGCACCATTTTGGGGACGAAAATTGATATGCAAAGGGGGTTTGATGTCAATTTTTCGTCAATTTTTGATACCATACGGAAATCTATCCTTCCCTTGCCCTACCCCTCCATGTTGACCGTCGTAAGCCTTCTGCTGGTAACGATGGCGCTTTCCGCCGTCATGCTGCTCGTGCTGTTTTCGCTGCGCGACAGCGGCGCGCTCGGTATTCGCGAGTGGTGCGCGGGTAACGCCCTGGCGGTGTTGTCGCTGCCGCTGTTCGCGGCGCGCGGAATCGTCCCTGCATTCCTGACGATCGAAGTCGCGAACGCCTTGTTGCTCGGCACCGCAGTCATGCTCATGGCCGGATTCCGGCGCCACCTGGGCCTGGAGATTTCGTGGTTGCGCCTGGGCGGGTTCGTGGCGCTGGGCCTGTTTCTCATTGTCGCCCTCCACCATGGTATCGACACGCTGCCGGGACGCGTAATTTCGATGTCGCTCCTGCACAGCGCGTTGCAGCTCGAGCTGGCCATGCTGCTGCGTGAGGCGCTCAAAAGATCGGCGCGGCGCTATCCGATCCTGTTCACGATGTACGCTGCGCTTGCGAATGCCGCCGTACAGCTGGTGCGCGCGCTGGTGTATGGCGTCCAGCTGGCCGGCGTTGTCCTGCCGTGGAATGAAGTCGCGGTCGGCATGGTGTTCTTCGCGGCCGGGGCGCTTGCCCTGCCGGGCTTGACACTTGGCGCCGTCATGATGGCGAACGCCGACCTGATCGCGCGTGCCCAGCACGCGGCCAACCACGACCACCTGACCGGCGCGCACTCGCGCCGCGCCTTCTTCGCGGTGGCCGAGCGCGAGCTGGCGCGCGCCCAGCGCCGCAGCAGCCCGCTGTCGCTGCTGCTGTTCGACGTCGATTACTTCAAGCGCATCAACGACACCCACGGTCACGCCACCGGCGACCAGGTGCTGGCCGACATCGTCGAGCGCACCGGCGCGGTGGTACGCAGCATCGACACCGTCGCCCGCCTGGGCGGCGAAGAGTTCGCGGTGCTGCTGCCCGATACCGCCGCCGAGACGGCCCTGCTGGTGGCCGAGCGCCTGCGCCGCGGCCTCGACCGCACGCCGGGCGAGGACGACCACATCGGCGTCGGCTACACGGTCAGCATCGGCGCCGCCACCCTGCATCCGGGCGAGAGCATCGATGCCATGCTGTCGCGCGCCGACGCCGCCCTCTACGCGGCCAAGGCCGGCGGCCGCAACGCGGTGGTCGATGCCCGCGCCGTGCTCGCGAAAATCGCATTGCCCGTTTAGCCAGTTCAGCCTGACACGACCGACATGCTCCTCGCCGCCAAATACGCAGCCCTGTTCGCACTGACGGCGCTGGCCGAAATCCTCGGCTGCTACCTGCCCTGGCTGGTGCTGAAGGCCGGCAGGAGCGCCTGGCTGCTGCTGCCGGCCTGCGTCTCGCTGGCGCTGTTCGCCTGGCTGCTCACCCTGCACCCGAGCGCCGCCGGCCGCACCTATGCGGCCTACGGCGGCATGTATATCGCCGTCGCCCTGCTGTGGCTGCGCTTCGTGGACGGGATCGCGCTGACCCGCTTCGACCTGGTCGGTGCCGGCCTGGCGCTGGCGGGGATGGCGGTGATTGCGTTTCAGCCGCAGGCTTGACCCGCGCCCCCAATGAAAAACCCCCGCCGTTGTGCAACAAGGGCGGGGGTTCTGGCGAACGCTAACTTGCTTACATCGCCGCCAGCTTCTTCCAGGTATCGATCACCGAGTCAGGGTTCAGCGACATCGACTCGATGCCCTGTTCCACCAGCCACTGCGCGAAGTCCGGGTTGTCCGAAGGACCCTGGCCGCAGATGCCGATGTACTTGCCCTGCGCGCGGCAGGCCTTGATGGCCAGCGAGAGCATGGCTTTCACGGCCGGGTCGCGCTCGTCGAAGTCCTTGGCCAGCAGCTCCATGCCGGAGTCGCGGTCCAGGCCCAGGGTCAGCTGGGTCAGGTCGTTGGAACCGATCGAGAAGCCGTCGAAGTACTGCAGGAACTGCTCGGCCAGGATGGCGTTCGACGGGACTTCGCACATCATGATCACGCGCAGGCCGCCTTCGCCTCCACCTTCGCCGCGTTTCAGGCCGTACTTGGCCAGCAGCGCGATGACCTTCTCGGCCTGGCCGAGGGTGCGCACGAAGGGGATCATGATCTCGACGTTGGTCAGGCCCATTTCTTCGCGCACGCGCTTCATGGCCATGCATTCCATCTCGAAGGACTCGGCGAAGTCTTCGGCCAGGTAGCGCGCCGCGCCGCGGAAGCCCAGCATCGGGTTCTCTTCGTCCGGCTCGTAGCGCGAGCCGCCGATCAGCTTCTTGTACTCGTTCGACTTGAAGTCGGACAGGCGCACGATGACGGGCTTCGGCCAGAAGGCGGCGGCGATGGTCGCCACGCCTTCGGCCAGCTTGTCGACGTAGAAGGCTTTCGGCGAGGCGTGGCCGCGGGCGACCGACTCGACGGCCTTCTTCAGGTCGGCGTCGATGTTCGGGTACTCGAGGATGGCCTTCGGGTGCACGCCGATGTTGTTGTTGATGATGAACTCGAGGCGGGCCAGGCCGACGCCGCCGTTCGGCACCGACTGGAAGTCGAAGGCCAGCTGCGGGTTGCCGACGTTGAGCATGATCTTGGTCTTCAGCGGCGGCAGTTCGCCGCGCACTTCTTCCGACACCTCGGTTTCCAGCAGGCCGTCGTAGATCCGGCCTTCGTCGCCTTCGGCGCAGGAGACGGTGACGAAGGTGCCGTCCTTCAGCACTTCGGTGGCGTCGCCGCAGCCGACCACCGCCGGCACGCCCAGCTCACGCGCGATGATCGCCGCGTGGCAGGTGCGGCCGCCGCGGTTGGTGACGATCGCCGAGGCGCGTTTCATGACCGGTTCCCAGTTCGGGTCGGTCATGTCGGCCACCAGCACGTCGCCCGGCTGCACGCGTTCCATCTCGGACGGATCGCTGATCACGCGCACCGGACCGGCGCCGATCTTCTGGCCGATCGCACGGCCCGAGGCCAGCACGGTGCCGGTGCCCTTCAGCTTGAAGCGCTGCTGGGCGTCGCCGGCCTTCTGCTGCGACTTCACGGTTTCCGGACGCGCCTGCAGGATGTACAGCTTGCCGTCGCGGCCGTCCTTGCCCCACTCGATGTCCATCGGGCGGCCGTAGTGCTTCTCGATGATGACGGCGTACTTGGCCAGCTCGACGACTTCCTCGTCGTTCAGCGAGTAGCGGTTGCGCAGCTCGACCGGCACGTCGACGGTCTGCACCGAGCGGCCCGCCTTGGCTTCCTTGGTGAACTCCATCTTGATCAGCTTCGAGCCGATGTTGCGGCGGATGACCGGCTTCTTGCCCAGCTCAAGCATCGGCTTGTGCACGTAGTACTCGTCCGGGTTGACGGCGCCCTGCACCACGGTCTCGCCCAGGCCGTAGCTGGAGGTGATGAAGACCACGTCCTTGAAGCCCGACTCGGTGTCGATGGTGAACATGACGCCGGCCGCGCCGGTGTCGGAACGGACCATGCGCTGCACGCCGGCCGACAGCGCGACCTCGGCGTGGGTGAAGCCCTTGTGCACGCGGTAGGAGATCGCGCGGTCGTTGTACAGCGAGGCGAACACGTGCTTCATGGCTTCCAGCACGTTGTCGATGCCGACCACGTTCAGGAAGGTTTCCTGCTGGCCGGCGAAGGAGGCGTCCGGCAGGTCTTCGGCGGTGGCCGAGGAGCGCACCGCGAACGAGACCTCGGTGTCCGAATCGGCCACCAGGCGGTCGTAGAAGGCGTGGATCTCCTGCTCCAGGCGCGGCTGGAACGGGGTCTCGACGATCCACTGGCGGATCTCGGCGCCGGCCGCGGCCAGGGCGCGCACGTCGTCGACGTCCAGGCTTTCCAGGCGCTGCGCGATGCGCTGGCCCAGCGAAGGACCGCCATCGGCGCTGTGGCGCAGGAAGTCGCGGAAGGCGTCGGCCGTGGTGGCAAAGCCGCCCGGCACGCGCACGCCGGCTTCGGCCAGCTGGCTGATCATCTCGCCCAGCGAGGCGTTCTTGCCGCCGACCGACTCGACGTCGGTCATGCGCAGGTTTTCGAAGGAAGCGACGTAGACGCTTTCACCCGACGCCGCGGGGTCAAGTGTCTTCAATGCTGCAGTAGACAGGTTAGTCATGATGAAACACCTTTTTTGATGATGGAAATCTTTCGCTGGCGGTGCCGGGCGGCGGTGTTTTCTTGTTATTCTTCGCGCCGTGCAGCACAATCCAAAAACCGTTGCCGAGCATTTTACCGCGCGCCGGCCTGATTCACAGTGCGCCGGCTGCAACTTTGTCATCATCTTAGCAAACAGGCACCATGACCTCTTTGACCACCCCCACCACCCCGAGCGGCGCGCGCACCGTGTTCTTCGTGTCCGACGGCACCGGCATCACGGCCGAAACCTTCGGCCACGCGGTGCTGAGCCAGTTCGAAATGCGCTTCCGCCAGATCCGCCTGCCCTTCATCGATACCATCGAGAAAGCGTATGAGGCGGCGCGCCGCATCAACGAAGTCGCGCTGTCGGACAACCAGCGTCCGATCGTGTTCTCGACCCTCGTGAAGCACGATCTCTCGGCCGTGATCCGCGCCGCCCAGGGCATGCACATGGACCTGTTCCAGACCTTCGTCGCGCCGCTGGAACAGGAATTGGGCGTGAAGTCGACCCACACCATCGGCCGCATCCACAACGTGGTCGACAGCGAGGAATACAAGAGCCGCATCGAGGCCATCAACTTCTCGCTGGCCCATGACGACGGCCAGTCGCACAAGAACCTGGCGGATGCGGACGTGATCCTGGTCGGCGTCTCGCGCTCGGGCAAGACCCCGACCAGCCTGTACCTGGCGATGCAGTACGGGATCAAGGCCGCCAACTATCCGCTGATCCCGGACGATTTCGAACGCGGCCGCCTGCCCTCGGCACTGCCGCCCTTCAAGCACAAGCTGTTCGGATTGACGATCACGCCGGAGCGCCTGGCCGAGATCCGCAACGAACGGCGGGCCGGCAGCAAATACGCGTCGCTTGAGAATTGCCGCTATGAGGTGAACGAGGCCGAGACCCTGATGCAGCGCGAGGGGATCCGCTGGCTGTCGTCGACCACCAAGTCGATCGAAGAGATTTCGACGACCATACTCCAGGAGATCAAGCCGGATCGTCGGGAGTACTAGGCGGCGGAGGGGTCAGAGTCCGGTTTTCGCGTGTGCGCTCGGACCCCTCGGCCAACGCTTAGAAAAAGTGCCGCCAGTCTTCCAGCCAACCCGGGAAGGCGCCCGCCTCCATCGGATTGGCAATATGGTAGCCCTGCGCATACGTGCATCCCAGCCCCTGCAGGAAGTCCCAGTCCTGGCGCGTCTCCACCCCCACGGCCACCGACATGCGGTCCAGGCTGTGCGCGAGTCCCAGGCAGGATTTCAGCACGGTGCCCAGCGGGCGCTTCTTCGATGCGCCGTCGACGAAGGAGCGGTCGATCTTCAGTTCCGAGAACGGGATCCGCGCCAGCAGCTGCAGGTTGGAGCGTCCGGTGCCGTAGTCGTCGATCGCCAGGCCGAACCCCATCATGCGCAGGCGCACCAGGCGTTCGATGAAGTCGACGTCGAATTTCAGGATCGACGATTCCGTCATCTCGAAGGTGAGATAGTCCGGCATCACGCCGTGGCGCTTCATGCAGGACGACACCTGGCGGATGAAGTTCGGATGCGCCAGGGTCTCGGGCGCCAGGTTCAGCGAGATCGAGATCGGGATGCCCTGGTCGTGGTACTGGCGGCAGCGCTCGACCGACAGCTCGATCATGGTCCAGTCGAGGAAGTCGACGCGGTTGTTCTGCTCCAGCGCGTCGATGAAGGCGCCCGGACCCAGCACGCCGTGCTCGGGATGGCGCCAGCGCGCGAAGGTCTCGAGGCCCTTGACCTGGCCGGTGGCCAGCTCGATCTTGGGCTGGAAGAAGGGTTCGAACTGGCGCTGCTGCAGGCCGGCGCCGACTTCGGCGAAGCTGAACGCCGGCGTCCTGGCCACCGCGCGCGGCCGCGCCGCGGGCTGGAGATTGTCCAGCAGGGTCTTGAGCTTGGCGCTGGAGACCGGCTTGGCGATGGTGCCCAGCAGCTCGACGCCGTAGGCCTGGGCCAGGGTCTCGACCGAGAACAGCACGCTGGCCGGCTGGGCGCCGACCACGATCAGGCGAACGCTCGACTTCAGCGCGGCGATCGCGCGCAGCAGTTCGAGGCCGTCCATGCCGCCCAGGGCCAGGTCGATGACGGCGACGTCGACTTTCGGCGTGAAGCCGGCCTGCAGGGTGCGCAGCGCGGTGGGGCCGTCGGGGACGTCGGTGACGCGGCTCGCGCCCAGCTGGCCGAGCGCCTCGATCAGCGCGCGGCGCTGCACCGGTTCGGCTTCCGCCACCAGGAAATGTAGGTTCTGTAAAGCTGACTGCATTGTGTCCATTTCGACTCCGCTTGCCCAGCCCCAAGGGTACATGGCGCAGGCGGTGCCGTCTATGCCCGGCGCTGCGGCTGTTGCCTGGTTTGCCGTAATTGCTCGAAAAAGCACACCGCCGCGCAGGCCGCCACGTTCAGCGACTCCACCTGGCCGGCGTGCGGCACGGCGACGCGCCGGCTGGCGAGGTCCAGCAGCTCCTGCGACACGCCCTGCCCCTCATGGCCGAGGATCCAGGCCACCGGCCCGGACAGCTCGACGTCGTACAGGCAGTCGGCGGCATAGCCGCTGGTCGCCAGCACCGGCACCTGCGCCTTGCGCACCACAGGCGCGAGCTCCACGTTCTCGAAGATCTCCAGCACGAAGTGGGCGCCCATTGCGGCGCGCAGCACCTTCGGCGACCAGCAGAAGGCGGTGCCGGGGCTGCACCATACCTGCCGGATGCCGGCGGCGCCGGCGCTGCGCAGGATGGAGCCGACGTTGCCGGGGTCCTGGACGCCGTCCAGCAGCACCGCCGATTCGCCCAGCACATCGGGCACCCGCGGCGCCGGGGTCTCGACCACGAACACCAGGTTGACGCCGTGTTCGACCTGGCTGATGGCGCCGAACAGGGCGTCCGGCAGCGCGGTGACGAAGCCGCGATCGGCCTCGACGCGGGCGACGATCGCCGCCACCTCCGGATTCGACAGCGCATCCTCGGACACCACGCAATGCGCAGGCAGGCCCTTGAGGTCGAGCCAGGCCTGGCACAGGTGGACGCCGTCCAGCAGCGAGCGGCCGGCCTTGCGGCGCGCCTGCGAGCTGGTGGCGAGCTGCTTGAGGTCCTTGTAGAAGGGGTTGTCGCGCGAACTGACGGTCTTCATGCCGGATCGACCTCGAAATGCGCCAGCAGGTCGGCCTGCAGCAGCGCGCGCACCGGCGCGAAGGAGCGGCGGTGCACCGGGCATGGCCCATGCTGGCGCAGGCGCTCCAGATGCAGGGCGGTCGAATAGCCCTTGTGCTGGTCGAAGGCGTACTGCGGCCAGGTTTCGTGCAGGGCCACCAGGGCGGCGTCGCGCGCGGTCTTGGCCAGGATCGAGGCGGCCGAGATGGCGTGCACCTTGTCGTCGCCCTCGACCACGGCGTGGGCGCGGATCGCCTCGGGCAGCTGCGGGCAGCGGTTGCCGTCGATGAGGGCGATGGTCGGCAGGGTTCCCAGCTGCTCGACCGCGCGGCGCATCGCCAGCATGGTCGCCTGCAGGATGTTCAGCGTGTCGATTTCAATGTGCGAGCACTCGGCGATGGCCCAGGCCAGTGCCTGTTCGCGGATGATGGGTGCCAGCTCGTCGCGGCGCGCCTCGGTCAGCTTCTTGGAATCGCGCAGGCCCTCGATCGGCCGCCTGGGGTCGAGGATGACGGCGGCGGCGAACACCGGGCCGGCCAGTGGGCCGCGGCCGGCCTCGTCCACGCCGCAGACGACGTCGGAAATGGTGAAGGGACGGCCCCTGGCGGGCAGTCCCGGATAGAAATCGAACTTCTTCTTGCTCATTATCCTTGTCCTATGACCTCGAGCACCGCCTGGGCGCTGGCCTCGGCGCTGTTGCGCAGCAGGCTGTGGTGCATGTCGAGGAAGCGCTGCTGCAGGCGCCGGCGATTCGCCTCGTCCGTCAGCTGGAACCAGACCGCGTCCGCCAGGGCTTGCGGCGTGGCCGCGTGCTGCAGGAATTCCGGCACCACGAACTCGCGCGCCAGGATGTTCGGCAGCCCGATCCACGGCAGGTAGCCCATGTTCCGGATCAGCAGCCACTCGGCCTGCACCACCTTGTAGGCGATCGCCATCGGCTTCTTGAACAGCGCCACTTCCAGCGTCGCCGTGCCGGAGGCCGCCAGCACCGCGTCCGCCGCCGCGATGGCCGCGTGCGACTGGCCGTCGATCAGCTCGAGCACGCCGGAGCCAATCAGATCCTGCAGCCCGGCCTTCGCCATCATCTGCATAAAATACGCCTTCTGGCGCCCGCCCGCCATCGGCGCGATGAAACGGATGCTCCTGTCGCGCCGGGCCAGCAGTTGCACGGCGCCCGCGAAGGGTCCGCTCAGGTACTTGATCTCGGACATGCGGCTGCCCGGCATCACGGTCACGACCCTGGCGTCTTCCGGGATGCCGAGCTGGCGCCTGGCCGCCGCCACGTCGGGCTGCAGGGGGATCTGTTCGGCCAGCGGGTGGCCGATATAGGTCGCCGGCACGCCGGCCTTGCGGTAGATCTCTTCTTCGAAGGGGAAGATCAGCAGCATGTGCGAGACCGCGCGCTGGATCTTCTTGATCCGCCCTCCCCGCCAGGCCCAGATCTGCGGCCCGACGAAGTGCAGGGTCGGGATGCCGCTCGCCCGCAGCTGCTCTTCCAGGCCCAGGTTGAAGCCGGGGTAGTCGGCGCCGATGAAGGCGGCCGGCCGCTCCTCGATCAAGCGGTCGCGCAGGCGGTTCTGGATGCCCTTCAGTTCGCGGTAGCGCATCAGCACCGGCAGCAGGCCGCGTACCGTGAGCGTGTCCATCGGCACGTCGGATACCAGGCCCTGCTCCAGCATGCGCGGGCCGCCGATGCCCGAGTAGCGGACCTCGGGCAGATGCGGCCTGAGGCCGGCCATCAGGCGCGCCGCCAGCATGTCGCCGGAGACCTCGCCCGCCACCAGCGCCAGATGAACAGGCGCGGTCAAATCAGCGGACGATGCCACGGGTGGTGGCGCCGAGGAAGTCGAGCATGGCCTGGATCTGCGCCATGCCCTCGCCGCCCTCGGCCGCCTCTTCCGTCATTTGCGCCTTCGCTTCTTCCAGCGTCTTGCCGCTGCGGTAGATGGTCTTGTACGCGGCGCGGATCGCGTTGATCTGCTCGCGCGTGAAACCGCGGCGCTTCAGGCCTTCGATGTTGACGCCGTGGGCCTCGGCCGGATTGCCCGAGACCAGCACGTACGGCGGCACGTCCTGGGTCAGGCTGGTGTACATGCCGATGAAGGCATGGGCGCCGATCTTGCAGAACTGGTGGACGCCGCAGTAGCCCGACAGGATCGCCCAGTCGCCCACGTGGACGTGGCCGGCCAGCTGGGCGTTGTTCGAGAAGATCGTGTTGCTGCCGACCTGGCAGTCGTGCGCCAGGTGGACGTAGGCCGAGATCCAGTTGTCGTCGCCGAGGCGGGTCACGCCGGCATCCTGCGCGGTGCCCAGGTTGAAGGTGACGAATTCGCGGATGGTATTGCGGTCGCCGACTTCGAGGCGGGTCGGCTCGCCGGCCCACTTCTTGTCCTGCGGCGCCGCGCCCAGCGAGGCGAACTGGAAGATCCGGTTGTCCTTGCCGATCGTCGTGTGGCCTTCGATGACCACGTGCGGTCCGACCACGGTGCCGGAACCGATGCGCACATGCGGGCCGACGATCGAGTACGGGCCGACCTCGACCGAGCTGTCCAGCTCCGCCTTCGGATCGACGATCGCGGTCGGGTGAATCCGGCCGCTCATTACTGCCCCGCTGCCGCTTGGGGGTTAGCCGAACCGGCCGCCGATTCGTTGGCGCGGATCGTGCACATCAGTTCCGCTTCGACGGCGACCTTGCCGTCGACGCTAGCCTGCGCCTTGTACTTCCAGATGCCGCGCGAGCTGCGCAGGATCTCGACGTCCATCCTGAGCTGGTCACCGGGGCCGACCGGGCGCTTGAAGCGGCAGTTGTCGATGCCGACGAAGTAGACCACCGAGTTCTCGTCCGGCTTCACGCCCATGGTCATGAAGGACAGGATGGCGGCGGTCTGTGCCAGCGCCTCGACCATCAGCACGCCCGGCATCACCGGCTGGTGCGGGAAGTGGCCGTTGAAGAATTCCTCGTTCACCGTGACGTTCTTGATCGCGGTGATGGTCTTGCCCAGCTCATAATCGACCACGCGGTCGACCAGCAGCAGCGGATAGCGGTGCGGCAGGTATTCCTTGATCTGGGTGATACCAAGAGTTTTAGATGCGAGGGTCTTGGCGCCTTGGTTTTGTTCGGTCGTCATTTTTGTTCTGCGTTGTCAGTCAGGGTTTTGATTTGCTTTTCCAGCGTGCGGATCTTCTCGCGCATCGAGGACAGGTTGCGCACGATGGCGGCGCTGCGCTCCCACTCGGAATTCTTGGCCAGCGGGTAGAAGCCGGTGTACTGCCCCGGCTCCAGCACCGAGCGCGAGACCATGCTGCCCGAGGAGATATGGACATTGTCCACGATTTCCAGGTGGCCGAGCACCATGGCGGCGCCGCCGAAGGTGCAATTCTTGCCGATCTTCGCGCTGCCCGCCACGCCCACGCAGCCGGCCATGGCCGTGTTGGCGCCGATATGGCAGTTGTGGCCGATCTGGATCTGGTTGTCGAGCTTGACCCCATCCTCGATGATGGTGTCGGCCATGGCGCCGCGGTCGATGGTGGTGTTGGCGCCGACGTCGACGTCGTCGCCCAGGATCACGCGGCCGGTCTGCGGGATCTTGATGTAGACGCCGTTCTCCTTGGCGAAGCCGAAGCCGTCGGTGCCGATCACCGCGCCCGAGTGCAGGATGCCGCGCTTGCCGATTTTACAGCGCGCGTGGAAGCTCACGTTGGCGAACAGGTGGGTGCGCTCGCCGATCTCCGCCTCGCGGCCGATGAAGCAGCCGGCGTCGATCACCGCGCCGGCCGCGATCCGGGCGCCCGCCTCGACCGTCACCTGCGGGCCGATATGGGCCGTCGGGTCGATCTGCGCGCTCTCGTGCACGCTGGCCGTCGGATGGACCCCGCAGGGGGGCGGCACTTCTTCCAGCGCGGCAAAGTACTGCGCGGCGCGGGCAAAGTAGGCATAGGGGTTGGTGGTGACGATGCGCGCGCCTTCGTAGGTGGCGGCGACGGTGGCGTCGTCCAGCGGGGCGACGATCAGTGCCGCCGCCCGGCTTTGCGCCGCCAGTGCGCGCAGTTTGCTGTTGCTTAGAAAGCTGATGTGCGAAGCGTCGGCGCTGTCGAGGGGTGCGATGCCCCGAACCTCGAGGTTCGGGTCTCCCACCAGCTGTCCGCCGAAGCGTTCGACCAATTCACCCAGTCGAGTGCCCATCTGGTCGTTCCGTAAAAAAGGTGAAGTCAATCTTGATAATGATACGCCGGCCGGGCGCATCCGTCCGGCCGGCGTTCGTCTTGTGCGCTGCCGCTTATTTGTCGAGCAGCTTGAGGATCTTGTCGGTGATGTCGATGCGCGGGCTGGACCAGATGGCTTCCTGCAGCACGACGTCCAGGTGTTCCTGTTCGGCCACCTGTTCGATCAGTTTGAAGGCGCGCTGCGCGATGGCGGCGCGTTCCTCGTTCTTCCGCTGCAGCAGGTCCTCGTTGAACTCGCGCTGCATGCGCTGGACGTCCTTCTCCATGTCGAGCAGCTCGCGGGTGCGGCGGGTGCGGTCGATGTCGTTGAGCTTCGGCGCGTCTTCGTCGAATTTCTCGCGCGCCGTCTTGAAGCGCTTGACCATGTCGTCGACCTGCTTCTGGCGCTTCGAGAACTCGGCCTGGATCTTCTCGTCCGCCGACTTTGCCAGGCGCGACTCCGTCATCAGCCTTTCGGTGTAGATGAAGCCGATCCGGCCGGTCGGCGCCTGCACCTGCGCCTGTGCATTCACATGCAGCAGCGCGCCCGCGCAGACGGCGGCCAGCGCCAGAGTCCTGGACAACGAGGCTATCGATTTATTCAACATAATCTCCAACATGAGCTCCGCAATCCTTGTCAGAAGCCGGTACCCATCTGGAACTGGAAGCGTTCCAGGCGGTCGCCCGGCTTGGCGTTCAAGGGCTTAGCATAACTCAACTTGAGCGGACCCACAGGGGAAATCCACGACAGGCCGATACCCGCCGAGTAGCGCAGCTGGTCGAGGCGCATGCGCTGGCCTTCCTGATAAACCTGGCCGGTGTCGGCGAAGGTGAACCAGCGCAGCGAGCGGTCGGTGCCGCTGCCCGGGAACGGGAACTGCAGTTCGGCGTTGCCGATCACGCGGCGCGCGCCGCCCAGGGCGTCCAGGGTGTAGGGGTCGACCAGGCCCAGCGACGAGCTCTCGTAGCCGCGCACCGAACCGATGCCGCCGCCGTAGAAGTTCTTGAAGACCGGGTAGGCGTGGCCCTTCAGGCCGCCGCCGATGTCCAGCTCGCCCTTCAGGGCCAGGGTCATCCAGCGGGTCAGCGGACGGTACCACTGGTGTTCGTAGATCGCGCGGTAGTACTTGGCGTCGCCGATCAGGTCGATCTCCAAGTTGGCGCGCTGGTAGCGGCCGCGGGTCGGCGTGATGGCGCTGTCGCGCGAGTCACGGCCCCAGGCCACGGTGAACGGGATCGCATCGGTGGTCGCGGTGCCCACGCCGGTCTGCTTGGTCAGCTTGTCGCTCGAGTTCTGGCGCACGAATTCCTTGTACAGCGTCGGCGAGCTGTCGTCGGTTTCCAGCTTGGTGCGTTCGAGGCCGGCGCCGAAGTAGACGGTGTCGGTTTCGGAGAACGGCACGCCGAAGGTCAGGTTGCCGCCCATCTGGCGCACGGTGTAGGAACCGATGTTCAGCGCCGGCGGACGCGAGGTGCGCAGGTAGAGCTGGAAGGCGCGCGACACGCCTTCGTCGGTGAAGTACGGATTGGTCTGCGCGAACGAGATCGTGCGGTTGTACTTGCTGGTGTTCAGTTCGACGCCGACCGTGTTGCCGCTGCCGGCGAAGTTGGCCTGGGTGACCGAAGCCGTGAAGGTGAACTTCTCGGCCTGCGAGAACGCGCCGCCGATCATGAAGTTACCGGTCGGTTTTTCGGTGACCGCGATATTGACGTCGACCTGGTCGGTGGTGCCCTGGTTTTCCGGGGTCTCGACGGTCACGTCCTTGAAGTAGCCGAGGCGGTCGACGCGGTCGCGCGACAGCTTCACGCGGTTCGGGTCGTACCACGAGCTCTCGAACTGGCGGAATTCGCGGCGGATGACTTCGTCGCGGGTGATGGTATTGCCCGAGATCGTCATGTGGCGCACGTAGGCGCGCTTGCCCGGATCGACGATGAAGGTGAACTTGACTTCGTGCTTGGCCTGGTCGATTTCCGGGTTCGCGTTCACATTGGCGAAGGCGTAGCCGAAGCTCGCCAGGCGGTCGGAGATGCGCTTGTTCGAGGCTTCGAGCAGCTCGCCCGAATAGGTCGCGCCCGGACGCAGCAGGATCAGCTGCTTCAGTTCCTGTTCGCGGCCGAAGGTCTCGCCTTCCATCTTGACGCCGGTGACGGTGTACTTCTCGCCCTCGGTGATGTTGATGGTCAGGTAGATGTCCTTCTTGTCCGGGGTGATCGCGACCTGGGTCGATTCGACGGTCGCTTCCAGGTAGCCGTGGTTGGCGTACCAGGACTTGATCGACTCGAGGTCGCCGGTCAGCTTCTGCTTCGAATACTGGTCGGCCTTCGAATACCAGGTGAACCAGCCCGAGGTATTCAGCTGCAGCAGTTCGCGCAGCTGCTTGTCGGAGAAGGCCTTGTTGCCGACGATGTTGATGCCCTTGATCTTGGCGGCATCGCCTTCGTCGACGTTGAACATGATCGTCACGCGGTTGCGCTCGATCGGGGTGACCGTGGTGGTGATCTTCACGCCGTACAGGCCATGCGACAGGTACTGGCGCTTCAGTTCCTGCTCGGCGCGGTCGACCGATGCCTTGTCGAAGATCTTGGTTTCGCCGACGCCGATTTCCTTCAGCGCCTTGACCAGCATGTCCTTCTCGAATTCCTTGGTGCCGGTGAAGTCCACGCTCGAAATGGCGGGACGTTCTTCCACCAGCACGACCAGCACGCCGTTCTCTTCTTCCAGGCGCACGTCCTTGAAGAAGCCGGTGGCATACAGGGCCTTGATCGCAGCGGTGCCCTTGTCGTCGTCGAAGGTTTCGCCGACGCGTACCGGCAGGTAGCTGAACACCGTGCCTGCCTCGGTCCGCTGGATGCCTTCGACCCGGATGTCCTTCACGACGAAGGGAGCGACGGCTTGAGCGTGGCTGGCGCAAAGCGCCAGCACGGCGGCGCCGATCAGGCTGCGACGGGAAGGCATGGCGAAGCGGGGCAAGGCAGGACGATCAGAGTGTAATTTCATTGGTTAGATCAATGGGTCAGTCATTGGACGAACTTCGTATTCTGCGCCCGGTATCAGAGCAGCCGCACCAGGTCGTTGAAGACGGCGAGCGCCATCAGCATGAGCATCAGGCCGAACCCGGCGAGCTGCGCGATCTCTCCGACACGCGCGGACAAGGGGCGCCCGGTCAAAACTTCCAGCGAATAATACAGCAATTGGCCGCCATCCAGAACGGGAATTGGTAACAGATTCATTACACCCAGGCTCAGGCTGATGAAGGCCAGCATCTCGATATAGGTCGCAAAGCCAGCGTCCGCGGCCTGTCCGGCCACCCCGGCGATCGTGATCGGACCCGACACGTTTTTCAGCGAGACCTCGCCGGTCAGCATCTTCCCGATCATCTTCAGGGTGGTGACGGCGCCGTCCCAGGCGCGGCCGGCGCCCTTGGCGACCGCCTGCAACGGGCCGGCCTGCAGTTTCACCATCTCCGGCATCTGCGCCACCAGCAGCTTGATCACGCCTTCTCCCCTCGCCGGGTCGCGGTCCGGGGTGATCGCCAGGTGGAGGGGCTGGCCCTCGCGCAGCAGGTCCAGCTGCAGGGTCCGGCCTGGCGCCTTGCGCACGGTGGTGATGACGTCGATGCCGTCGTTGACCGGCTTGCCGTCGATGGCGGTGAGCAGGTCGCCGTGGCGCAGGCCGGCGCGTTCGGCGGCCCCGCCCGGGATCACCTTTTCCACGCTCGGACGCGGGCGCCACATCTGCATGCCGAGCTGCTCCATGACGTCGGTCTTGCCGTCCGGGTCGAAGCGCGCCAGCGTGGATGCGGGGATCACGGCGCGGTAGGGTCTGCCGCCGGCGCCGTGCAGGGTCAGTTCGGCGTCGCGCTTGTCGATCGCGGCGCGCACGATCTCCCAGCGCATGTCGCTCCAGGCCGCGACCGGCTTGCCGTTCACCTCGGTGACGGCATCGCCGCCGCGCACGCCGGCCACGTACACCGGCGTGTCGGACTGCATGGCGCGCAGGCGCGTGCCCGGCTCTTCCTTGCCGACCATGAACAGGCCGGCCATCAGCAGGATCGCCAGCGCGAAGTTGATGGCAGGACCGGCGGCGATGATGGCCATGCGCTTCCACACGTTCTGGCGCGTGAACTCGCGCGCTTCCTCGCTGGCGTCCAGCGGGGCGGTCGACGGGTCGCGGCTGTCCACCAGCTTGACGTAGCCGCCGAGCGGCAGCACCGACAGCGCCCATTCGGTCTGGTCGGCGCCGAAGCGGCGCGACCACACCACCCTGCCCATGCCGATCGAGAAGCGGCGCACCTTCACGCCGCACAGTCGCGCAACCCAGTAGTGGCCCAGTTCGTGGACGATGATCAGCGGCCCGAGGCCAAGCAGGAAGCCGATCAGGATGTGGCTGAACATGGCGTCAGGCCCGCGCCAGGCTGTCTGCGATGCGGCCGGCGGCCAGGCGCGCCTGCGCGTCCTGGGCCAGCACCGCGTCGATGCTCGATGCCGCGCCATGCGGCACTTCGATCATCACGCGACTCACCACGCGGTCGATGTCGCGGAAGCCGATGCGGCGGTCGAGGAAGGCCTGCACCGCCACTTCGTTGGCCGCGTTCAGCAGGGCCGGCGCGGTGCCGCCCGCGCGCAGGGCGTCGAAGGCCAGCGCCAGGCAGGGGAAGCGGCGGAAGTCCGGTGCATGGAATTCCAGCGCCGCCATGCTGGTGAGGTCGAGCTGGGCCACGCCGGACGCGATCCGCTCCGGGAAGGCCAGCGCGTGGGCGATCGGGGTGCGCATGTCGGGGTTGCCGAGCTGGGCCAGCACCGAGCCATCCACATACGACACCATCGAATGGATCACGCTCTGCGGATGGATCACCACCTCGATCAGGTCGGCGGGCGCGCCGAACAGCCAGTGGGCCTCGATCACTTCCAGGCCCTTGTTCATCATGGTGGCGGAATCGACCGAGATCTTGCGGCCCATCGACCAGTTCGGATGCTTGCAGGCCTCTTCCGGCGTCACGTGTTCGAGGGTCTCGACCTCGCGCTTGAGGAAGGGACCGCCGGACGCCGTCAACAGGATTTTGGCCACGCCGGCCGCGTCCGGCTTGCGCGCATAGTGGCTTGGCAGCGACTGGAAGATGGCGTTGTGTTCGCTGTCGATCGGCAGCAGGGTCGCCTTGTGCTCGCGCACGGCGTCCATGAACAGCTGGCCGGACATCACCAGCGCTTCCTTGTTCGCCAGCAGAACCTTCTTGCCGGCGCGGGCGGCGGCCAGGGTCGGCGCCAGGCCGGCGGCGCCGACGATGGCGGCCATCACGGTATCGGTGCCGCTGCTGGAGGCGATCTCGCACAGGGCCTGCTCGCCCCAGGAGACGTCGGTCGGCAGGTCGGCGATCAGCTGACTCAGGCGCGCGGCAGCGCCGGGCGAGCCGACCACCGCGCGCGCCGGGCGGAACCGGCGGCACTGGGCCGCCAGCTCGTCGACGCGGCTGTGAGCGCTGAGCGCGTAGACTTCATAGTGTTCGGGATGACGCGCGAGCACGTCGAGGGTCGAGACGCCGATCGAGCCGGTGGCGCCCAGGATGGTAACGCGTTGCATTGTGTGCTCCTTCAGAGCCGCTTAAAGACGCGAGCCGATGAGGGCTGCGAGCGGCAGGACCGGGATCAGGGCATCGATCCGGTCGAGGACGCCGCCGTGGCCGGGCAGCAGCTTGCTGCTGTCCTTCATGCCGGCGCGGCGCTTGAGCTGGGACTCGAAGAGGTCGCCGACGATGCTGGCGGCGACCATCAGGACCAGGATGGCCAGCAGGGCCGGCCAGCCGTAGCCGCGCTGGACGCGCGCGGCGAAGGTGCCTGCGAAGGCGGCGCCGCCGTACGCGACGGACAGCGAGGCCAGGACCAGCACGGCGATGCCGCCGCCGATCGCGCCTTCCCAGGATTTGCCCGGCGAGATCGACGGCGCCAGCTTGCGCTTGCCGAAGGCCTTGCCGGAGAAGTAGGCGCCGATGTCGGCCACCCACACGATCGCCATCACCGACAGCAGGTACAGCGGCGAGGACGAGAACAGCACCACGATGGCCACGAAGCAGCCGAAGATCGCGAAGCCGTAGACCAGGCTCAGCAGCGTGTTGGACGGGCTGCCCAGCGGCGGCAGGCCGAACTTGAGCGAGGGCGTGAAGCGGGCGATCCACAGCGCCAGGCTGAGCGCGGCCCAGAAGGCGGCGTTCAGGTGGCCGGTCAGCACCGAGACGGCGAACACGGCGGTCCAGACCAGGGCGATGATGTGGGCGCTGCCGGTGCCGGGATTGAAGAGGCGCACGCATTCCCAGACGGCGGCGCCGAAAAACACCGTGGCCACCACCGCAAATGCCGTGAAGTTGTTGAAATACAGGACCGGCAGCAGGACTGCCAGCAGGACGATTGCGGTAATGACGCGGGTTTTCAGCATCAGCGTGCGGCCTTGGTTGCTACCTGCTCGCCGGTACGGCCGAAGCGGCGTTCGCGGCTCTGGTAGGAGGCGATGGCGGTGTCGAGCGACTCCGGCGAGAAGTCCGGCCAGAAGGCGTCGGTGAAGTACAGCTCAGAATAGGCCAGCTGCCACAGCAGGAAGTTCGAGATGCGCTCTTCGCCGCCGGTGCGGATGAACAGGTCCGGCTCCGGCGCGTAGGCCATCGCCAGGTGCGGCGCCAGCATCTCTTCGGTGAATTCGGTCACGCCCGGATTGGCGGCCACCATCTTGCCGGTCGCCTGCATGATGTCCCAGCGGCCGCCGTAGTTGGCGCACACGGTCACGGTCAGGCGGGTATTGTTGGCGGTCTTGCGCTCGGCGTTGGCGATCATGTCCTGCAGCTTCGGATCGAAGCGCGACAGGTCGCCCACCACCTTCAGGCGGATGTTATTGGCGTGCATCTTCGCCACTTCGCGCTCGAGCGCGGCGACGAACAGGCCCATCAGGTAGGACACCTCATCGGCCGGACGGCGCCAGTTTTCCGAGGAAAAAGCGAACAGCGTCAGGTACTCGACGCCGCGCTCCACGCAAGCCTCGACGATCTTGCGCACGGCGTCCACGCCCTTGACGTGACCGGCCACGCGCGGCAGCAGGCGCTTGGTCGCCCAGCGTCCATTGCCGTCCATGATGATGGCGATGTGGCGCGGTACCGCCGGCGCGTCGGGAACTGCGGTGGTCGAACTTTTGAAAATCATAAATCAGGCCGGTATCGGCGGTAAAAACAAGGCGCCGGCACGGGCGGACCCGGCCGGCGGACAGTTTGCGGCTGCGGGCACAAAGGCGCCCCGCCCCCGCAGTTTACACCGTCATGATTTCTTTCTCTTTTTCGGTAACGAGCTTGTCGATGTCGATGACGGACTTGTCGGTCAGCTTCTGGATCTCGTCCTGGGCGCGGCGCTCGTCGTCTTCCGAGATGGCCTTGTCCTTGATGAGGCGCTTCAGCTGTTCGTTGGCGTCGCGGCGCACGTTACGCACGGCAATCTTGGCGTCTTCCGCTTCCGACTTGGCCAGCTTGACCATTTCCTTGCGGCGCTCTTCGGTCAGGGCCGGGGTCGGCACGCGGACCATTTCGCCGAAGGTCGACGGATTCAGGCCGAGGTCCGAATCGCGGATCGCCTTCTCGATGGTGCTGAGCATCTTCTTTTCGTACGGCGTCACACCGATGGTGCGGGCGTCGATCAGGGTCAGGTTGGCAACCATCGGCAGCGCGGTGGGCGAACCATAGTAATCCACCATCACGTGGTCGAGGATGCCGGTGTGGGCGCGGCCGGTGCGGACCTTGGCCAGGTCGGCCTTCAGGGTGTCGATGGACTTGGCCATCTTGTCCTGGGCGTTTTTCTTCACGTCAGCGACGGACATACTGCTCTCCTGTGTTTTGCTAAATAAGGAATGTTAAACGTGTACCAGTGTACCCTCGTCTTCGCCCATGATCACGCGCTTGAGCGCGCCCGGCTTGACGATCGAGAACACCTTGATCGGCAGCTTCTGGTCGCGGCACAGGGCGAACGCGGTGGCGTCCATCACCTGCAGATGCTTGGCGATCGCTTCGTCGAAAGTGATCTGCTCGTAGCGGGTAGCGTGCGGATCCTTCTTCGGATCGGCAGTATATACGCCATCGACCTTGGTTGCCTTCAAAACAATCTCGGCCGAGATTTCGGAGCCGCGCAGGGCGGCCGCGGTATCGGTGGTGAAGAAGGGGTTGCCGGTGCCGGCGGCGAACACGACCACCTTGCCCTCTTCCAGGTATTGCAGGGCCTTCGGACGCACATAGGGCTCGACCACCTGCTCGATGCCGATCGCCGACATCACGCGCGCGGTGATGCCCTGCTGGCGCATGGCGTCGGCCAGGGCCAGCGCGTTCATCACGGTGGCCAGCATGCCCATGTAGTCGGCGGTCGCGCGGTCCATGCCCTGCGCACCCGGAGCCACGCCACGGAAGATGTTGCCGCCGCCGATCACGACCGCCAGTTCCACGCCCAGCTTCTGCACCTCCGCCACGTCGGCCACCATGCGCTCGATGGTGGCGCGGTTGATGCCGAACTGGTCGTCGCCCATCAGCGCTTCGCCAGACAGTTTGAGGAGGACTCGTTGGTAGGCTGGTTTGGTCATGAATGGGGCTCCTGGATGTTAGATGATTCGAATTCGGGGTACTACTATGAAAACGGGCCTTTCGGCCCGTCTTCTTTTTACTGCTGATTACTGCTTGGCTGCGGCCATCTGGGCGGCAACTTCTGCTGCGAAGTCGTCGACTTTCTTCTCGATGCCTTCGCCCACCACGTACATGGTGAATGCCTTGACGGTGGCGTTGTTCGCCTTCAGCATCTGCTCGATGCTCTGCTTGTCGTTCTTCACGAAAGCCTGGTTGAACAGCGACACTTCCTTCAGGTACTTCTGCACCGAACCGTCGATGCGCTTGGCAACGATCTCTTCCGATTGCGGCTGCTTGCCTTCGGCGACGGCCTTCTCGGCGTCTTCCTTGGCTTTCAGCTGGGCGACCGAACGCTCTTTCTCGATCAGCTCGGCCGGCACTTGCTCAGCCGACAGGGCGACCGGCTTCATCGCGGCGATGTGCATGGCGACGTCTTTGCCCACTTGCTCGTCGGCGCCGTCGTAGTCGACGATCACGCCGATGCGCGCGCCGTGCAGGTAGGAAGCCAGCTTGCCGGTGGTTTCGAAGCGCTGGAAGCGGCGAACGGTCATATTCTCGCCGATTTTGCCGATCAGTGCCGTACGCACGTCGTCGAAGGTCTTGCCGTCGACCGGCAGGGCGGCCAGGGCAGCGACGTCGGCCGGGTTGTTCTCGGCGACCAGCTTGGCAGCCAGGTTGGCCATGGCCATGAACTCGTCGTTCTTGGCGACGAAGTCGGTTTCGCTGTTGATTTCGACCAGCGCGCCGATGTTGCCGGCAACGTAAGCCGTCACCACGCCTTCGGCGGTGATGCGCGAAGCTGCTTTCGAGGCCTTGCCGCCCAGCTTGACGCGCAGGATCTCTTCGGCACGTGCCATGTCGCCTTCGGCTTCGTTCAGTGCCTTCTTGCACTCCATCATCGGGGCATCGGTCTTGGCGCGCAGTTCGCCAACCATCGCTGCAGTAATCGCTGCCATGTCATTTCTCCTAAATAGGTTTGTTCTTGCTGAATCTGCTTGCAAAAAAGGGCGCTCGATCCAGGCTCGGCGCCCCTTCTTTCACTCCAGCGGGCTGACGCCCGCCGGCATTATGCTTGCTCGGAAACTTCGACGAAGTCGTCGCCAGCCTTGACCGCCTCGACGACGTCGTTGGTGGCGTTGGCGCGGCCTTCCAGGATCGCATCGGCAACGCCGCGTGCGTACAGGGTGATGGCCTTCGAGGAGTCATCGTTACCCGGGATCACGTGGGTAACGCCTTCCGGCGAGTGGTTGGTGTCGACCACGCCGATGACCGGGATGCCCAGCTTGCCGGCTTCGGTGACGGCGCCCTTGTGGTAGCCGACGTCGACCACGAAGATCGCGTCCGGCACGCCCTGCAGGTCCTTGATGCCGCCGATCGACTTCTGCAGCTTGTCCAGCTCGCGCGAGAACATCAGGGCTTCTTTCTTCGACATCTTCTCGACTTCACCCGATTCGATCGCGGCTTCCATGTCCTTCAGGCGCTTGATCGAGGTCTTGATGGTCTTGAAGTTGGTCAGCATGCCGCCCAGCCAGCGCTGGTCGACGTACGGCACACCAGCGCGCTGGGCTTCAGCGGCGATGATGTCGCGGGCCTGGCGCTTGGTGCCGACCAGCAGGATGGTGCCGCGGTTGGCAGCGATCTGCTTGATGGTTTTCATCGCATCCTGGTACATCGCCATGGTTTTTTCCAGGTTGATGATGTGGATCTTGTTGCGATGACCGAAGATGAACGGTGCCATTTTCGGGTTCCAGAAACGGGTCTGGTGGCCGAAGTGAACACCGGCTTCCAGCATTTCGCGCATAGTAACGGACATTTGATTCTCCAGGGTTAAGTCTTGAATAACGGCCGGTACACCTGTGTCAGGCACCCTTGTCGGCCGCATTCGCGATTCAATAAAAAAGACGTTTTTTTCAACATTGCTCGATACGAACACGAGCAACCCGAGATTCTAACGGGATTTGCCTCCGATTTCAAGTTCATACGTGCCGCCCGATCACATATAATGGACGGATATCCCCTTGCAGAACTGAATTCGCGTCACAGACAAATTATGTCCATCACCATCAAGACCCAAGAAGAGATCGAAGGCATGCGCATCGCCGGCCGCCTCGGCGCCGAAGTGCTCGACTACATCACCCCCTTCGTCAAGCCGGGCGTCACCACCGGCGAACTCGATCGCCTCTGCCACGAATACATGGTCCAGGTGCAGGGCACCGTGCCGGCCCCGCTGAACTACGCGCCGCCGGGCTACCCGCCCTTCCCCAAGGCCGTCTGCACCTCGGTCAACGACGTGATCTGCCACGGCATCCCGGGCGACAAGGTGCTGAAGGCCGGCGACTCGGTCAACATCGACGTCACCGTGATCACCAAGGACGGTTTCCACGGCGATAACAGCCGCATGTTCCTGCTGGGCGAACCCTCGATCCAGGCGCGCCGCCTGTCCGAGATCACCTACGAATGCATGTGGCTGGGCATCAGCAAGGTCAAGCCGGGCGCCCACCTGGGCGACATCGGCCACGTGATCCAGCAGCACGCCGAGAAGAACGGCTTCTCGGTGGTGCGCGAATTCTGCGGCCACGGCATCGGCAAGGTCTTCCACGAAGAGCCCCAGGTGCTGCACTACGGCCGCCCGGGCACCGGCGAGGAACTGAAGGCCGGCATGATCTTCACGATCGAGCCGATGATCAACGCCGGCAAGCGCGACATCCGCGAGATGCCGGACGGCTGGACCATCAAGACCAGGGACCGCAGCCTGTCGGCCCAGTGGGAGCACATGATCCTGGTGACGGAAACCGGCTACGAGGTGCTGACCACCTCGGCCGGCACCCCGCCGCCGCCGGCGATCGTGCTGAACAAGGACGCCGTCCCGGCCTGAATCGCTGCATGAGATGAGCGGCACCATCGCCACCGAACCGCAGGCCAGCCTCCAGACGCAGCTGCGGCAGCGCCTGAAGGACGAGCGCCAGCGCATCATTGCCGACTTCCGCGAGAACGGCAAACCCGAGAAGCTGCTGCGCGGCCTGCGCCACAGCGTCGACGGCGTGCTGGGCGACGCCTGGCGCGCGGCCGGGCTGCCGCTTGAAACGGCGCTGGTCGGGGTTGGTGGCTACGGCCGCGGCGAGCTGTTCCCGCACTCGGACGTCGACCTCCTGATCCTGCTGGGCGATCCGCCGGACGCCCTCACCCAGGCCAGGCTGGAGCAGTTCGTCCAGCTGCTGTGGGACCTGGGCCTGGAGATCGGCCACGCCATCCGCACCGTCGACGAATGCATGAGCGAGTCGGCGGCCGACATCACGGTGCAAACGAGCCTGCTCGAGGCGCGTCTGGTCACCGGCAGCCAGGCCCTGTTCGCCGAGCTGCAGCGGCGCTATGCCGAGGCGATGGATCCGCAGGCCTTCTTCCACGCCAAGACCGCCGAGATGCGGCTGCGCCACGCCAAGTACGAGTTCACGCCCTACAGCCTGGAACCGAACGTGAAGGAGAGCCCGGGCGCCCTGCGCGACCTGCAGGTGATCCTGTGGGTGGCGAAGGCGGCGGGACTCGGCAATTCCTGGACCCAGCTGGCGATCCGCGGCCTGATCACGCGCGCCGAGGCGCGCCAGCTGATGGAGAAGGAGTACGCCTTCAAGGACATCCGCGTACGCCTGCACCTGCAGACCCGGCGCCGCGAGGACCGCCTGGTGTTCGACGTCCAGACCCAGATCGCCGAGACCTTCGGCCTGACCTCGACCGGCCTGGGCCTGGAAGCGCGCCGCGCCAGCGAATACCTGATGCAGCGCTATTACTGGGCCGCCAAGGTGGTGACCCAGATGAACACCATCCTGCTGCAGAACATCGAGGCCCAGCTGTTCCCCCAGGCATCAAGGCCGATGCCGATCAATCCGCGCTTCAACGAAGTCAACGGCTTCATCGACATCGCCGCGGACGACACCTTCGAGGCCAACCCGTCCGCGGTGCTGGAAATCTTCGTGGTGATGACGGAACGTCCCGACATCAAGGGCATGACGGCGCGCACCACGCGCGCGCTGTGGCATGCGCGCACCTTGATCGACGAATCCTTCCGCGCCAATCCCCTGCATCGCGCGTTGTTCCTGCGCATCCTGCAAGCCCCGGTCGGCCTGGTGCACGCGTTGCGCCGCATGAACGACATGGGCGTGCTGGGCCGCTACCTGCCGAACTTCCGCCGCATCATCGGCCAGATGCAGCACGACCTGTTCCACGTCTACACGGTGGACCAGCACATCATGATGGTGGTGCGGAACATGCGCCGCTTCACTATGACGGAACACGCCCACGAATACCCCTTCTGCAGCCAGCTGATCGCGAACTTCCGCGACCGCTGGCTGCTGTACGTGGCCGCCCTCTTCCACGACATCGCGAAAGGCCGCGGCGGCGACCACTCCGAACTCGGCAAGCAGGACGTGCTCGAATTCTGCCGCGACCACGGCATCTCGCAGGAAGACACCGAGCTGGTGGTATTCCTGGTCGAGCAGCACCTGACCATGTCGCAGGTGGCGCAGAAGCAGGATTTATCCGATCCGGACGTGATCGCGGCGTTTGCCGGCCTGGTGAAGGACGAACGCCACCTGACCGCCCTCTACCTGTTGACCGTGGCCGATATCCGCGGCACCAGCCCCAAGGTGTGGAACGCCTGGAAGGCCAAGCTGCTGGAAGACCTGTACAAGATGACCCTGCGGGTGCTGGGCGGCGAACCGCCTTCGGCCGACCGCGAACTGCGGGCGCGCCAGCAGGAAGCCCTGGCCACGTTGCGCCTGTTCGGGCTCGGCCCGCACGCCCACGAGAAACTCTGGGAACAGCTCGACGTCGCCTACTTCCTGCGCCATGACGCCTCCGACATCGCCTGGCAGACCCGGGCCCTGGTCGACAAGCTGGGACGCGACAAGCCGGTCGTGAAATCGCGCCTGGCGCCGATCGGCGAAGGCCTGCAGGTGACGGTGTACGTGAAGGACCAGCCCGACCTGTTCGCGCGCATCTGCAGCTATTTCGACCGCAAGAACTTCTCGATCCTCGACGCCAAGATCCACACGACCCGGGACGGCTACGCGCTCGACACCTTCCTGATCACGGACGAGAATTTCGCCAACAACTACCGCGACATCATCAGCCTGATCGAGCACGAGCTGTGCGAGGTGCTGACCCGCCAGGAAGCGCTCAGCCCGCCGCTGCGCGCCCGCCTGTCGCGGATGTCGCGCAACTTCCCGATCATCCCGACCGTGGAGCTGCGCCCGGACGAGCGCGGCCAGTTCTGGCTGCTGTCGATCGCCGCCAACGACCGCAACGGCCTGCTGTATGCGATCGCCAGCGTGCTGGCGCGCTACCGCATCAACCTGCATACCGCCAAGATCATGACGCTCGGGGAGCGCGTCGAGGACGTGTTCCTGATCGATGGGCAGGCCTTGCATAATCAGCGGGTGCAGGTGCAGTTGGAAACCGAGCTGCTCGACGCTTTGAAAATTTAACCAACGTCGTCCCCGCGCAGGCGGGGACGATGGTTCAACTTTTACCACTTATGACCGAACCCGTACGCCTCTCCAAACGCATGTCCGAACTGGGCCTCTCCTCCCGCCGCGAAGCCGACGACTGGATCGCCAAAGGCTGGGTGCGGGTCGACGGCAAGGTCGTCAACGAACTGGGCAGCAAAGTGCTGCCGCACCAGAAGATCACGGTGGAGCGCCAGGCCGCGGCCGAGCAGAGCAAGCGCGTGACGGTGCTGATCAACAAGCCGGTCGGCTATGTGAGCGGCCAGGCCGAAGACGGCTACAAGCCGGCCGTGGTGCTGGTCAAGCCGGAAAACCGCTGGAAGGACGATCCCTCGCCCGAGCAGTTCCACCCGACCCAGCTGCGCTCCCTGGTGCCGGCCGGGCGCCTGGACATCGACTCGGTCGGCCTGTTGGTGCTGACCCAGGACGGCCGCATCGCGCGCCAGCTGATCGGCGAGGACACGGCAATCGAGAAGGAATACCTGGTGCGGGTCCAGTACACCAAGCCAGGCAAGCTGCCGGACGCCGAGCTCAAGAAGCTCAACCACGGCCTGTGGATGGACGGCAAGCCGCTGCTGCCGGCCAAGGTGCGCTGGCAGAACGACGACCAGCTCAGCTTTACCCTGAAGGAAGGCCGCAAGCGCCAGATCCGCCGCATGTGCGACATGGTCGGATTGAAGGTGATCGGCCTGAAGCGGGTGCGGATCGGCCGCGTCAAGCTGGGCGAGCTGCCCGCCGGGCAGTGGCGCTACCTGGGTCCGGACGAGCGCTTCTGATAATCGATCCGGCCCTCGCCGGCTTCGTCCATCCACGGGTCGAGCGGGCGCAGCCCTTCGAGCACGGTCTGCGGCCCGTCGATGCTGCCGCCGCTGTCCGGGTCCCACAGGATCCTGAGCTTGGAGCGGCCCTTGCGCATGTCGATGCGGGCGTAATCGACCCAGGCGTCATCGCCATTGTATTCATAGGTCGTGGTCCAGCCGGCGGCCTTCAGCGCATCGGCCGTCTGGCGCAGCGCGAACGGGGGCAGTCCTTCGACCGTGCCCGGCTCCAGCCTGGGGTCGCCCAGCACGGATAGATACCTGACAAATTCTGAAATCCACGTCATCGCTGCCTCCCAATACGGGTTGACGTGATTTCAGTCTATCAGCCGCTATCGGGCTTTGACGTTAGCTAACTCACTTTGCATAAAAAATGCAGGGTGAATGAAAACGCCTGGAAATTATTGCGATTTGTCGATATTTTGCGTCAGATCAGGATTCGGTGAAGGTCCTCCAGGCTGACCGGCTTGGTCAAATGATGGCTGAAGCCACGGTTGCGGGTCTGGCGGCGGTCCGAATCCTGGCCCCAGCCGGTCAGCGCGATGATGCGCATGTTGGCGAAGCGCTCGTCCTGGCGCAGGCGGCGCGCGACCTCGTAGCCGTCCATGCCGGGCATGCCGATATCGAGCAGGACGCTGGACGGCAGAAAGCTTTCCGCCATCGCCAGCGCGGCGCGGCCGTCGTAGACCACGCGCACGTCGGCGCCGTCGGCTTCCAGCAGCAGGCCGAGAGTATCGGCGGCATCGCGGTTGTCGTCCACCACCATGATGCGCTGGCCGGCGAAGGGCGCGTTCGGCCGCGCCAGAGCCAGGCCCGGGCGCTCGCTGCGGCCCTCGTCCACCGGCGCCAGCGGCAGGCGCACCAGGAATTCGCTGCCCGCCCCGCTGCCGCCGCTGTGCGCCTCGACGCTCCCGTGGTGCATCTCGACCAGGCTGCGCACCATGGTCAGGCCGATCCCGAGACCGCCCTGGCCGCGCCCGACCGCGCGGTGGGCCTGGGCGAACATGTCGAACACCCGTCCCAGCGACTCGGCCGGGATGCCGATCCCGGTATCGCGCACCGAGGTCAGGACCTGCCCATCCTCGCGCCAGACCTCGACCCAGATGCGGCCGCCCGGATCGGTGTACTTGGCGGCGTTGTTGAGCAGGTTGGCGAACACCTGGGTCAGGCGCACGCGGTCGGCCTGCAGCACCAGCGGCTCCTCCGGCAGGGCCACCGCCAGCTGGTGGCCGGCGCGCTCGATCGCCAGCTGGCTGGTCTCGACCGCGCTGTGGATGATCTCGCCGATCGGCACCCGCTCCAGCCGCAGGTCGATCTTGCCGCGGGTGATGCGCGAGACTTCCATCAGGTCGTCGACCAGGGTCACGATCTGGCGCACCTGGCGCCCGACCATCTCGACCACGCGGTCGGACTGGCGCCGTCCGTCGGGCCGGCGCATCAGCTGGACCGCGTTGCTGATCGGCGCCAGCGGGTTGCGCAGCTCGTGGGCCAGCGTCGCCAGGAACTCGTCCTTGCGGCGGTCGGCCTCCTTCAGCGCTTCCTCGGCCTGCACGGCGCCGGTGATGTCGAGCGAGATGCCGACGTAGCCGCGGTGCTGGCCGTCGCCCGTGTACCAGGGCGCGGCATGCGACTCGAACCAGCGCCAGCTGCCGTCGCGCGCCGGCACCCGGACCCGCTGGGTGTAGGCGGCGCGCTGGCGGATGCCCTCGCAGACTTCCAGCAGGTAGGCGTTCATGTCGTCCGGTTGGACGATGGCGCGCCAGCCGTCGGCCTCGCCGGCCGGGCCGCCCTCGTCGGGGCCGCGCTGGTTCAGGTACATCAGGCAGCCGTCGGCGTCGAACTGGTAGATCAGGGCCGGCGAGGCGTCGGCCAGCGCGCGGAACCGGGCTTCGCTCTCGCGCAGCGCGTCCTCGGCGCGCTTGCGCACCGTGATGTCGTGGAACAGGATCGCCACCCGCGGCGCCTCGCCGCCGCCGACCGGATACACATAAAAATCGAACCAGCAGGACAAGGCCTCGGCAAAGCACTGCGAGCGCGCACTGACGCCGGTGCGCGCGACCTGGGCGCAGGCATCCAGCCAGCAGGGCTCGTGCTCGGGCCTCACCTTCAGCTGGCCGGGGCCGACGTAGTGAATGCTGGTCATGCGCACCGCCGCCGGATTCGCTTCCGAATACGCCAGTCCGACCGCGCGGCCGTTCTCGTCGTGCTGCACGGTGGCCAGCAGGAAGCCTTCGTCCATCGCCTCGAACAGCATGCGGTAGCGGCGCTCGCTCTCGGCCAGCGCGGCCTGGGTACGGCGCCGCTCGTCGATGTCGATGTTCATGCCGAACCACTTGCGCAGGCTGCCGTCCGGGCCGAACAGGGGCGCGGCGCGCACATTGGTCCAGCGCCAGCCGCCCATCGCCACGTGGACGCGGAATTCCATGTTGATCCCGCGCCGCATCGCCAGCGCGGCGAGCCATTCGCGGCGCACGTAGTCGCGGTCGTCCGGGTGCACGGCGTCGAGCCAGCCCTTGCCCATCGAGGACGCCTCGCGCTGCCCGGTATACGCGCACCAACTGGGAGAAGGGGCGACGAAGTTGCCGTCCGCATCGGTCTCCCAGACCGCCTGGCCGAAACCCTCGACCAGGGCGCGGAAGCGCTGCTCGCTCTCGGCCAGGCGCGCCTCGGCCTCCTTCAGTTCTGTGACGTCGAGGATGAAGCAGACGCAGCGCGCGTTCGCGCCCTCGCCGGAAATGCGGGCCGGCGCGTACAGGCCCCACCAGCGACTGCCGTCCCGGCGCAGCATCTGCTTGGTGTAGGGACGCGTGACCCCGATGTCGCGCAGCTCGTAGCCCGAGCGCAGGGTCAGGTCCCAGAACTCGGGCGCGGTCGAGGCCTTCCAGTTCTCGAAATCGCGCAGCTCTTCCCCGCTGTAGCCGGTCATGCGCTGGTAGGCTTCGTTCACTTCGTGGATGGTGCCGTCGAGGTCGAAGTAGGCGACGCCGACGGTGCTGATGCTGAGGGTGGCATCGACCAGGGCCTTGTGTTCGCGCAGCGCGCGCTCGGCGGCGCGGCTTTCCTCGACCTCCCGCTCCAGCGTCTGCTTGCTTTCGAGGACGGGCCGCATCCGCTGCTCCACTTCGCGTTCGAGCCGTTCGGGGTCCGGATTGTCGCGCAGGGCGCCGCCGGCCCGGTGCGCGGCGGCGGCGAAGCCTGCCAGTTCGCGCAGCAGCTCGAGGTCGTGGGCATCGAAGTTCTCGCCCTCGTCGGCCAGGATCGCCATCAGCGCGCCGGCCGGACGCCCGCGCACGCGCCACGGCACGCCGAGGGCTTCCGCCACCTTCACGCCGGCCTCACGGACCGATTCGAACTCCCGTTCCGGGTGTTCGAACAGCACCGCGCCATCCGCCTGCACGCATACGCCGCAGGGGCAGGATTGCAGCGGAAAGCGCTTTCCCACCTGGCCGTCGCCGCCGCCCGCCACCGCACACCAGCAGATTTCCTCGCCATCCTTGCCGGGTTCGCGCACGGCGATCACCACCGCGCTCGCACCGCACAGCGCGCGCGCCGTCTCGGCTATCCGCTGCAGCAACAGCTCGGGCTCGTCGGCCAGGCACTGGGCCAGCAAGGCCAGCGCACTGCGCTCGGCGGCCGGGTCGCGGCCCTGGACATGCACACCGCGCTCATGAAGCAGTCCCGCGATGACGGCGTCATCGCGGTATCCAACGGCAGAACCTGGGGAGGAGTCAGCCATAAATGAGGATATAAGGTTGTTGTGAGTATCTGGTACCTCACATTTGAAACCAAGAATACTTTACAACTCGATAATCTCCAATGGGAATTCAATCGTACAGGATCCTGCTTGCATAAAGACGAGCTCGAGCGGCAGCGGCGGCGAAAACGCTCCGACCCCGGGCCTGCGCCGGGCGATTGCCCAGGACAAATGGTAGCGCTGCCAAAGAGAGGGAAATGCTGCCGCAAGCGTTTGCGGCAGACGGCGCATTCTTTGTTGCTTGACTGTATTCAGCGCACCACGTCGAGCTCGCCGATCGCGCGTTCGAGGTCTTCCAGGCGCACCGGTTTCTTGAGATGGCGGTCGAAGCCGGCCGCCAGCGCGCGCCGCACATCGTCCGGCTGGCCATAGCCGGTAACGGCCACCAGCCGGATCCCGCCCTGCTCGCCCAGCGCGCGCGCCACCTCGTGGCCCGAGATGTCGGGCAGGTCGATGTCGATGAAGGCGATCTGCGGCAGCGCGTTGCGGGCCAGCGCGATGCCGCCATGGCCATCGGCGGCGCAGCTCACCGCGCAGCCGCGCGAGGCCAGCAGTGCGCACATCATCTCGCGCAGGTCCTGGTTGTCCTCTACCACCAGCACCCGCAGGCCGTCCAGCGGCGCCGCCTCGGGCGCGGGCGCCTCGACGGCGGCCACGGCCTCGGGCGCCAGCGGCAAGCGGATCGTGAAGGTGCTGCCCTGCCGCGCGCCACGGCTGACCACGGCCACCGAACCGTGCTGCTGCTCGACCAGCGACTTGACCACCGCCAGCCCGATCCCGAGGCCGCCCTTGCTGCGGTTCGCCACCTTGCCCTGCACGAACACGTCCCACACGCGCGGCAGCAGCTCGGCCTCGATGCCCTTGCCGTCGTCCGCCACGACCAGCTCCGCCATGTCTTCGCGCCGCCGCGTGCTGACGCGGATGTGGCCGCCGGCCTGGGTGTACTTGGCGGCGTTCTCGATCAGGTTGCCGATCACCTGCTGCAGGCGGGTCGGATCGCTGTTCACCCACACCGGCTCGAGGTCGAGCTCGACGTGATGCTCGCTGGTGGCACCCCGGGTCTGCAGGGTCAGCGCGGCTTCGCGCACGGCGGCGGCCAGCTCGAGCGGCGCCAGCGCCAGCACCACCTTGCCGCTCAACACGCGGTTGGCGTCGAGCAGCTCGTCCACCAGGTGCGCCAGGTGGCGGCTCTGGCGACCGATGATCTGGTGGGCGCGTTCCGCCGCCGGCCCGCTCGCCCCCATCTGGATCAGGGCGATGGCGGAGCTGATCGCGCCCAGCGGATTGCGCAGCTCATGGCCCAGCATGGCCAGGAATTCGTCCTTGGCGCGATTCTGCGACTCGGCCACGCTGCGCGCCGCCTGCACTTCGGCCAGGTGCTTGCGGCGTCCGGTCTCGGCCTTCTGCAGGCGCCTCGAGACGGCGTGCAGCACCTGCTGCAAGCTGTTCAGTTCGGTGATCCGCAGGTCGGCCGGCGGCGGCAGCCAGCCTTCCGCCATGCCCTCGGTGGCGGCGCCCAGGTATTCCGTCGCCGCCAACAGACGCCGCGCGAACAGGATCGCCCCCGCCAGCGCCAGCGCCACCGCGCACAGCAGGGTCGCGGCGATCAGCGACACCGCACGCGCCGCGGTGGCCGCGAGTTCGCTGGACGGCACCCCGATCGCTGCGGTCCAGCCGGACAGGGCCGAGCGGGCCAGCGCCACCGTCATCGGCGCACCTCTGGCATCGGCGGCATCGGCCTGGACCGCGCCGGAGCGCAACGCCGCCAGCAGGTCGGGACGGGCGCGCGAAGCGATCTCGGCCAACCAGGCGCCGTTGCGGGCCAGGGTCGCGCCGTCGCGGTCGAACACCGCCACCTGCCAGCCGGCCGGAACGTCGCGCGGCAGCAGGCTGTTCAGGTGGGAAATGCCGAACCACTGGTCGAGCAGGACCCGGCGGCCGTCGTCCAGCACCAGCGGCAGCTCGACCGAGATGATGTAGCGGTGGGTGGAACTGCCGACGATCAGGTTCGACACGGTCGGACGCTGGCGCGCGAACACGGCGCGCACCCGCTGGAGGGCGCCGCGTGCCGGGGCCGCCACCGGCTGGCCGTAGGGGACCGCGGTATTGAAAAGTTGCTGGCCATCCTCTTGCAGCACCGCGGTCTGGCGGCCGCTGCCGGCATTCGCCGCCTGCGACTGCACATAGAAGGAGCCGAAATCGCCTTGCTGCAGGCGCGCCGAGGTCGACAGGGCCTGGCCGGCGGCGATCGCGGCCGTCAGTTCCTGGTCCATCGCCAGCACGGAAGCCCGCGCCAGTTCCTGCATGCCGCGCAGCACCGCATGGCGCTCCGCATCGAGCAGCAGCTTGATGGCGACGCCGGCGCCGACGATCATGGGCAGGAAGACCGCCGCGGCAAGCAGGCTCAGGTGGGTGCGCACTCTCATGGTGTCGTTTCGATCCTCGATTGGTCGGACAGACTCGGGCAACGTTCCATTTTATATTCAGCAAGTTTTTTCGTGCCGCACGACAGCGAAAAAAGCCGCAGAGCCCGCCACGACAGTCTTTACGCGCCGTTTTCCGGCATTGCGCGAAGGGCCGGGGTCGCGTAGCATCCGGGGATTGCTTGTCCACAAGGCAGGCATCCGAGAATCCGGGAGACCCATGAAAACCGAAACCCTACCCCTACCCTACACACAAACCCGTTCCTTCCTCACCGTCGCTCTGATCGAGCTGTGGGAGCGCTTCGGCTATTACGGCATGCAGGCGCTGATCGTCTATTACATGGTCGAACGCCTCGGCTTCGAGGACAGCCGCGCCAACCTGGTCTGGAGCGCGGCCGCCGCCCTGATCTACGTGGCTCCCGCAATCGGCGGATGGATCGGCGACAAGGTGCTGGGCACCAAGCGCTCGATGTACCTCGGCGCCATGGTCCTGACCGTCGGCTACGCGCTGATGTCGGTACCGACCGAGAGCACCCGCTTCCTGTTCTGCGCCCTCGGCGTGGTAGTGGTCGGCAACGGCCTGTTCAAACCCAACACCGCCAACCTGGTGCGCAAGATCTATGAAGGCGACGATTCCAAGATCGACTCCGCCTTCACCCTGTACTACATGGCCGTGAACGTCGGCTCGACCGTCTCGATGCTGGCCACGCCCTGGATCAAGGATTACGTCAACGCCACGTACGGCAACAACTTCGGCTGGCACGCCGCCTTCGGGGTCTGCGCCGTCGGCCTGGTGGTCGGCCTGCTGAACGTGGCCCTGATGCGCGCCACCATCGCCCACGTCGGCAGCCTGCCGGACGAGCGTCCCCTGCAGGTCGGCAAGCTGGCCGCCGTGCTGGTCGGCGCCGTGCTGGTGGTGTTCGGCTCGGCCGAGATCCTGGAAAACCAGGGCCTGGCGCGCGCCTTCGTCTACCTGGCCGGCTTCGTCGTGCTGGGCATCTTCGTGCACCTGATCCGCAAGAGCGAGCCGAGCGAGCGCGCCGGCCTGATCGCCGCCCTGGTGCTGACCCTGCAGACCGTGTTCTTCTTCATCTTCTACCAGCAGATGTCGACCTCGCTGTCGCTGTTCGCCCTGCGTAACGTCGAGCTCGACTTCAGTGTCTTCGGCGCCCACCTGTGGACCTGGTCGCCGGCCCAGTTCCAGGCCCTGAACGCGATCTGGATCATGGTGCTGAGCCCGGTGCTTGCCTGGGTGTACTCGGCCGCAGGCCGCACCGGCAAGGACCTGTCGATCGCCGGCAAGTTCGCGCTCGGCTTCGCCGCGGTGGCAGCCGGCTTTTTCGCCTACGGCGTGGCCGGCGCCTTCGCGGTGAACGGCATGACCTCGTCGTGGGTCATGATCGCCGGCTACGGCCTGTACTCGCTGGGCGAACTGCTGGTGTCGGGCCTGGGCCTGGCGATGGTGGCGCGCTACGTGCCGGCCCGCATGAGCGGCTTCATGATGGGCGCCTATTTCGTTGCCACCGGTATCTCCCAATACCTGGGCGGCGTGGTCGCCAACCTGGCCAGCGTGCCGAAGGACCTGACCGATCCGGTGCAGACCCTGCCGATCTACACCAGCCTGTTCAACAAGCTGGGCATGGGCGCGGTGGCCTGCACCGTGATCGCCCTGCTGGCCCTGCCCCTGATGCGCAAGCTGACGGCCAGCCACCAGTCGCACCAGTAAGTTTCAACGCCATCCGGGGGCGCGTCCTGCGCCCCCTTCTCCCCCATCGCTCCGTCTGTCGCGTGTGCGCATCAGAAGAAAGATTGGCGAACAGACCCGATCTGTTGCAAAAAGGAAATCTGATATATAGTGCGTGACTCTACCGGGCGCAGCGGCGTCCATGACCTGTCACGACACCATGCACACGCTCCCCAAAACCGGCCTGTTGACGCTGGCCTGTCTCCTGTTCGCGCGCGCCGCGGCCGCCGAACCGCACAGCTACAACTTCTCGCCGGTCAACCAGTACAACCTGCAGATCTCGGCCAGCTTCTGGAATCCCATCATCCGCTACGTCTCGAACAAGAGCGGCGTGCATCTGAACCTCAAGCTGGGCCGCACCTCGGCCGACACCACCAGTTACGTGCTGGCGCGCGAAGTCGATTTCGCCTTCACCAACCACCTGTTCAGCCCGGACCGCGAAAAAATGGGCTGGACCGTGTTCGGCCGCCGCGATGCGCCGCCGGTGCACGGCGTGATCGTGGTCCCGGCCGATTCGCCGGTCAAGGACATCGGTGAGCTGGCCGGCAACGCCATCGCCTTCCCTGGACCCGAAGCCCTGGTGGCCTACAAGATTCCCTACGCCCAGCTGCTGCGCAAGAATATTGCCGTCACCCCGGTCTTCACCGGCAACCACGACGCCGCCTTCAGTCAGATGTTCGCCGGCAAGGTCAAGGCGACCGGCGCCAACTCGCAACTGGTCGACGGTTATGCGAAGCGCGAAGGCAAGGCTTTCCGGGTCCTGTGGAGCTCGCCGCCATACAACGAACTGGCGCTGATGGCCTCACCCCGCGTGCCGGCCGCCGAGGTGCGCGCCGTCGCCAGGGCCTTCCTGACCATGCGGGACGATCCGGAAGGCCGCAAGATCCTGGACGCCGCAACCGAGCTGGTGCGCGCACCCAAGCCGGTCGCCTTCGTCCCGGCCGGCGACGCCGACTACGCCGGCTACCGGGCTTTCTACGCCGACGCGCCGGCCAGCCTGCGCTAACACAGGAACGGCGCCATGACCGTGCTGAGCCGCATGTCTTCGACACTCAGGAAGATGTCGCCGACCGCCCTGCTGCCGCGTTCCCTGGCCGGCCGGGTATTCACCGTCTTCAGCCTCACCATGCTGCTCTTCCTCGGCATCGGCCTGGCCCTGTTCTACCGCTACCAGTTCCTGCAGCACGTCGACGAGACCCAGGACGCGGCCATGACCCTGATCGAGGTCGCGGCCCAGAACATCGAGGACAGCGCGGTGATCGGCGACTACGACACCGTTCAGCGCACCCTCGGCAAGATGCTGTTCCAGTCGCCGTTCAAGAGCGCCGCCTTCATCGACGTCGCCGGCGGCACGCTGCGGGTGCAGGCGCCGAAAATCGAACGCGTGCCGGCGCCGGACTGGCTGACGCAGCTGATCGCCTCCAAGCTGTACGAGGTCAACCGCGTGGCCAATGTCGGCGGCCGCGACTACGGCGTGATCCGGCTCGAGTTCGACGCCGACAAGATCGCCTCCCAACTATGGGCGCTGGTGATCGAGACCGCGACCTTCGCCCTGGTCGCCTTCGTGCTCGGGGTGGCGCTGTTGCGCACCCTGCTGAAGCGCTGGCTGTCGAACCTGGGCCGCCTGCGCTCCTTCGAGGACGACGTCGCCGCCGGCCGCGTCACCGCCGAAGCCGACCTGCAGGCCGACGCCCCGACCGAGATCCAGGAAGCGATCCGCGCCGTCAACCGGGGCGCCGCCAGCCTGCGCGTGCAGTACGGCCAGCGCATCGACTCGCTGATGAACTCCCTCATGCAGCACAAGAGCGCGGTGGACCAGGCCGCCATCGTGTGCGACGTCGACCCGGCCGGCCGCATCGTCGGCGTCAACGAACTGTTCGAGCGCAGCAGCGGCTACACGCGCGCCGAGGCGCTCGGCCGCGAGCTGGCCGAATTCGGCCGTCCGGCCGGCAGCGCCGCGGCCTGGAGTCCCTCGCCCCAGGTCTGGAACGGCGAGGTCACGGTCGAAGGCCGCGCCGGCCGCCTGCAGTGGTACCGGACCATCGTCCCGATCTTCGAGGCGGACGGCGCCATCGAGCGCTACCTGTGCATCGACATCGACATCACCGAGCGCAAGGAATTCGAACGCGCGATCGTGGAAAACGCCAAGCGCCAGACCCTGATCGCGGAGCTCGGCCGCAAGGCCCTGGCCGCCAACGACCTCGACGACCTGTTCGTCGACGCCGTGCAGGCCGCCGCGCACGGCCTCGGCACGCCCTGCGCCGCCCTGTTCGAGATCGGCCCGGAGCGCCAGCTGACCTTGCGCAGCGGCGCCGGCAGGCTGGCGCAGGCGGCCGGACTGCAGCTCGGCTGCGCCGGCGCTCCGCTGGCGGAACCGGCGGCAACCGGCCTGCGCCCCTGGTTCGCGCCGCTGGCGGCGATGCACGGCCTGCGCGCCGGCCTCGACGCCGGCGTCGGCCAGTACGGCGTGCTGGGCGCCTACTGCGACGGCCAGCGCCGCTTCGACGAGGACGACGCCGTGTTCCTGCGCGGGATCGCCAACATCCTCGCCACCTGGGTCGAGCGCCAGGAAGCGCGCCGGCGCCTGACCTACCTGGCCCAGTACGACTCCCTGACCAATCTGCCGAACCGGCGCCAGCTGGGTGCCTGCCTGGAAGAGGCGATTGACCGCGCCGGCCGCCACGGCCACCGCGCCGCCGTGATGTTCATCGACCTGGACCGCTTCAAGAACGTCAACGACATGCTCGGCCACGGCGTCGGCGACCAGTTGCTGGTGCAGGCCGCGGCGCGCCTGGAAGCCTGCGCGCGCGAAGACAATGTGGTGGCGCGCCTGGGCGGCGATGAATTCGCGGTGGTGCTGCCCTGGCTCGGCGCGAACGAGCGGCATTCGGGCGACGCCTCGCTGATCGCGACCCGCATCGTCGAGGCGCTGGCCCAGCCCTTCCACCTGCAGGGCCAGCAGCTGTTCGTCTCGGCCAGCATCGGTATCGCCAGCTATCCGGAAGACGGCACCAGCGCCGAGCAGCTGCTCAAGAGCGCCGACACCGCCATGTACGGCGCCAAGAACAGCGGCCGCAACACCTGGCAGTTCTATTCGGCGGCCCAGCACGAGAACGCGGCCCAGCGCCTGCAGCTCGAGTCCCAGCTGCGCCAGGCGCTGGAACGCGACGAATTCCTGCTGCACTACCAGCCCAAGCTCGACCTCGCGAGCGGCAGCATCAGCGGCTTCGAGGCCCTGCTGCGCTGGAACCATCCGCAGCGCGGCCTGGTAGCGCCGCTCGAATTCATCTCCATCCTCGAGGACACCGGCCTGATCCTGCCGGCCGGCGAATGGGTGATCGGCGAAGTCTGCCGCCAGCTGCGCAGCTGGGAAGCGGCCGGCCTGCCCATGCCGCCGGTGGCGATCAACCTGTCGGCCCGCCAGCTGCAGCAGACCGACCTGGCCGCCGTCATCGAACGCATCGTCGGCGAGGCCGGGGTCGATCCGACCCTGCTGGAATTCGAGCTGACCGAATCGATGCTGATGACGAATCCGGAGGCGGCGGTGGCGATCCTGTCGCGCATCAAGGCGCTCGGCATGCGCCTGTCGGTGGACGATTTCGGCACCGGCTATTCGAGCCTGGCCTACCTGAAGCGCTTCCCGCTGGACGCCCTGAAGATCGACCGCACCTTTGTTCGCGACCTGCCGGACGACCTCGACGACGCCGCCATCACCAAGGCCGTGATCCGGCTGGCGCACAGCCTGAACCTGAAAGTGGTGGCCGAGGGCGTCGAGAATGTCGAACAGATACGCGAGCTGGAAAGGTATGACTGCGACGAAATCCAGGGCTATTACGTCAGCAAGCCGCTGCCGGCCGCCGACTGCGCCCGGCTGCTGCGCGCCGAGCAGCCGGCGCCGGCCTGAGGTAAGATAAGCGGATGCCAGATACACAGAATACCAGCGCGCTCGCGACCCGCGCTCTCCAGGTCGCATCCCGCGTCGACGCCATCGAACCCTTCCGCGTCATGGAAATGGTCAAGCAGGCTGCCGCCATGAGCCGCGCCGGCATCGACGTCGTCAGCATGAGCGTCGGCGAACCCGACTTCACCGCACCGGACATGGTGGCGCAGGCCGCCATGGAAGCGATCCGCGGCGGCGCCACCCAATACACCGAATCGCTGGGCCTGCCGGCGCTGCGCGAGGCGATTTCCGGCCACTATGCCCGCTTCTACGGCCTGGACATCGATCCGCGCCGCATCGTGGTCACCGCCGGCGCCTCGGCCGGCCTGCTGCTGGCCTGCGCCGCCCTGGTGGCCGAGGGCGACGAAGTCCTGATGCCGGACCCCTGCTATCCCTGCAACCGCCACTTCGTGAGCGCCTTCGGCGGCAAGCCGACCCTCCTGTATGCGAGCGCCGCGGAACGCTACCAGCTCACGGCGGCCCACGTGGCCGAGCATTGGCACGACCGCACCCGCGGCGTGCTGGTGGCCTCGCCCTCGAACCCGACCGGTACCTCGATGACCGTGCCGCAGGCGCGCGAGCTGCTGGCCGCCGTCAGGCAGCGCGGCGGCTTCGCCATCGTCGACGAGATCTACCAGGGCCTGTCCTACGACGGCAAGCCGGTCAGCGCCCTCGCGCTCGACGACAATGTCATCACCGTGAACAGCTTCTCGAAGTATTTCAGCATGACCGGCTGGCGCCTGGGCTGGCTGGTGGTGCCGGAAGCCCTGGTGCCGGCGATCGAGAAACTGGCCCAGAACCTGTTCATCTGCGCGCCCACCATCGCCCAGCATGCCGCCCTGGCCTGCTTCCGCGACGACGCGCTGGAGATCTTCGAAGCGCGTCGCCTGGAATTCCAGCGCCGCCGCGATTTCCTGGTGCCGGCCCTGCGCGAACTGGGCTTTTCCGTGCCGGTGATGCCGGACGGCGCATTCTACGTGTACGCGGATATCTCGCACCTGCCGCACCATCTCGCAGGCGACAGCACCGCTTTCGGCAAGGCGGTGCTGGAAGACGCCCATGTGGCGATCGTGCCGGGCGACGACTTCGGCTTCGCCGCGCCGAGCCGCCACGTGCGCTTTTCGTATGCGACCAGGTACGAGCGGATCGAAGAGGCGGTGCAGCGCCTCGGTGGCTTCCTGCGCAAATAAGGAATCAGAAATGCGGCTGCGAGGCGTCGATCAGCGGTAGCAGCGCATCCAGCCCGACCGGCTTGACCAGGTAGTGGTCGAAGCCGGCCTCGCGGCCCCGCGCTTCGTCCTCGGGCTGGCCGTAGCCGGTCAGGGCGATCGCCAGGGGCCGCGTGCTCTGCTCTCCCTTTCCCATCGTCGCGCGCACCGCGCGGATCAGGCCAAATCCATCCAGGCCAGGCAGGCCGACGTCGCACACGATCACGTCGTAAGGCCGCTCGAGCGCCGCCGCCAGGCCGCTGCGCCCGTCGAGCGCGGTCACCACCTCGTGTCCCTCTTCGCGCAGGCAGGCCGCCAGGGTGGCGCAGGTGTCCGGATTGTCTTCCACCACCAGCACCCGCTTGCGTCCGCCGGTAACGGCCACCTGGGCCGGGCCGCGGCCGATGCTGTGGCTGCCGGAGCGCGGCAGGCGCACCGTGAAGCAGCTGCCCTGGCCGGCGCCGCCGCTCTCCGCCGTCACCGTGCCGGCGTGCATGGACACCAGGTTGCGCACCACGTTCAGGCCGACACCGAGGCCGCCCTCGGAGCGCGCCAGCGAGCGCGGCCCCTGGGTGAACAGGTCGAAGATATAGGGGATGATTTCGGGCGCGATGCCGTTGCCGTCGTCCTCGATCGCCACCGACACCTCGTCGGCGTAGGCAGCAGCCCGCAGGTGCAGCCTGCCGCCGTCGCCGGTGTACTTGGAGGCATTCGCCAGCAGGTTGGTGAACACCTGGGTCAGGCGCACCTGGTCGCCCTCGACCAACACGTTTTCCGGCGGCAGTTCAAGCTGCAGGCTCTGGCGGCGTTCCTGGATACAGGGCTGCATGGTCTCGACCGCCTGCTGCAGCACGTCGGCCAGCACCAGCGGCTGGGTCGACAGGGTGATCTTGCCGCTGCTGATGCGGGCGGCGTCGAGCAGGTCGTCGAGCAGCTTGGCCATATGCTCGACCTGGCGTGCGATCACGCGCGACAGCTTGTGCATCTGGGGCGAGGCGTCCGGGGCGCGTTCCAGCAGCGAGGCCGCCATGCCGATCGGCGACAGCGGGTTGCGCAGCTCGTGCGCCAGCATCGCGAGGAACTCGTTCTGGCGCCGGTTGGCGGCTTCGGCGTCTTCCTGGAGGTGCTGGGCCTGCACCGCCGCCAGCACCAGGTGCTCGTTGGCTTCGCGCAGCTGCTCCAGAGTGGATTCGAGGCGGCGCCGTTCGGCGGCGGCGGCGCGCAGGCTCTCGACTTCGTCTTCGAGGACGCGAATGCGGCGCAGCAGGTATTCCTCCGGCAGGGCAACGCGCGGCTCCTCGTGCGTGCTCGCGCGCTGTTGCGAGGCCGTGATGTCGTCGTCTTGCGGTTCCATTGCGTCCTCGCCCATGCCTTTCCCGTCAACGCCTTGGCGTCGGATGTCCCGTCAGCAGTCCGTCGTACTCGCTCGGCTTGCCATCGACCTCGATGCCGGCGTCCGTGATCCTGTATTCCCGTAATTCCGAACTGTGATCGCAGCCGCGCACCTTCACGACCATCATGATCTTGCGCAGTTCGCCTTCGATCTCGGCAAAGCGCAGGGACACCACGGCATCCGTCAGGAAGGACAAGGCGCTCGGGCTGAAGCGCAGGCCCATGTAATCGTCTTCCATGCCGACCGTCACCAGCGCGGTCACACCGCGCTTGGCCAGGGCGGTCAGGGTGCGGAATACCGCCAGGCGCAGGTCGGCGCGCACTTCCGGCGCCAGGTAGAGCTCGATCTCGGACAGCGAATCGATGACCACCCGGGTGGCGCCGGTGCGCTCGATCGCGCACATCAGCGCGTCCAGCAATTCCTCGACGCTGAGCGAAAGCGAACGGCTCTCGACCACCTCGACCTGGCCGGACTGCGACAGCGCGGCCAGTTCGGCGTTGCGCAGGCGCGCCGTGCCCTTTTCGAAATACAGGGCGACGCCCTTCTCGCCCAGGTCGGCGCCGGCCTGCAGGAAGCGGGTGCCGAGGATAGTCTTGCCGATGCCGGTCGGTCCGGACACCAGCATCGTGTGGCCTTGCGGCAGACCGCCGCGCAGCAGCTCGTCCAGTCCGGCGGTGCCGGTCGGGATGCGGCGCGGACTGCGGTCAACCGGGCTGCCCGGCAGGCGGTCGTCGGCCAGCGGCGGCAGCACGCGCGGATAGACGCGGATGCCGTCGTCGGTGATGCGCATGGTGTGCGAGCCCGTCATGTGGGCCTGGCCGCGCATCTTGTTGATGCGGATCTTGCGCAGCATCGAGTTGTCCTCGTTTGCCTGGATCAGCGTGATCATGCCGTCGGCCACGGTGATGATCGGATTGGCTTCGACGTCGGCTTGGGAATATTCGCCGATCAGGAAAGTGGTGGCCTGCCAGGTCGCCATCCGCGAACCGAGTTCCTGAATGAATTGCTGCAGGTCCGACAGCCCCTCGTTGCCACTGCGCGCAGATTGCATGACCGAGCGGAAGGAATCGACGAAGACAAGGCCGGGACCGAAATCCTCGACCTCGCGCATGATGCGTTCCAGTACTCCATGGAAATGGCCTGCTCGTAAATCATCGGCCAGGTTCACGTAGCGGATGTCGGGCCCGACCTTGGCCATGTCGAAGAAGGCGAACTGCTGCTGGTAGCGCAGCATCTTCAGCGGCGGCTCGCCCAGCACGGTAAAGAACAGGGCGCGCCGTTCGGGACCGGCCTGCGCGAACATGATCTGGTGCGCGAGCGTGGTCTTGCCGCTGCCGGGGGCGCCGGCGATCAGGGTGAAGGAATATTCGGTCAGGCCGCCGCCGAGGAGGACATCGAGGCCCGGAACCCCGGTTGCCAGCAATCCCAGGCGTACTTTGTCGGTCATTTACTTGTGCTCCTGTACATCTTCCGGTCCGTCCTGCTCCGAAGCCCTGGCCTGCTCGAGGAGCCGGGCCGTGAGCGCTTCGCCGATCAGCGACGACAGCTGTCTGGTGAATGTGTTCAGCAACTCCGCGTTCGCGATGTCGGCCACGGCGCGCTCGACGCCTGCCAGGTCGCGCTCCAACGCAACGAGCAGTCCGTCGATGGTCTTGCGCGAAGTATCCACGCTCAACCACTCGTAACGGACCGCCATCGTGCGGAGGGCGCGGCCGAACAATGCGCAAAAACCGCTCTCGCCGATCAGCGTGACCAACTGGCCACTGATGCGGCGCCACGGGCGCAGCCTGTACACGGCAGCGCTCGCCTGTGGCTGCGCCGTCCCGTCATCGCTGGATTGTCGCCGCTTGTTGTCGTCTCTTTCCATGCAGGTCAACTGGATTTATCTTGGTGCGGCACCGCCGAGGCGGCCAAGGCATGTGGTCCATATTATAACGGGATCGCCGGACGGAGAATTGTAAAATCGTGACAATATTTTCCTGGCCGATTTAGTCGCCGCCACGCGCCAGGGACTGCTAAGATCCTTGCTTCAGACAAACACGACAACAAGACGTATCCATGCCAGACCGCCGATTCCGCGCCGCCCTGCTGGGCGCCACCCTGATTGCCGCCTTGCCCGCCATCCACGCCGCCGCTCCCGCCGCCGCTCCCGCCGCCGCACCCGCCGTGCTGGAAGCCCCGCTGCGCGCCCACCTGTCCTTCCTCGCCGACGACCTGCTCGAAGGCCGCGGCACCGGCCAGCGCGGCGGCGAACTCACGGTGCGCTACCTGGAAACCCAGGCCGCCGCGATCGGCCTGAAACCGGCCGCCGGCAAGGGCTATCGCCAGAAGGTCGAGCTGGTCGGCCAGAAGACCCGGCCCGGCAGCAGCCTGCGCTTCGAAGCCGGCGGCAAGACCATCGAGGCGGCCTTCGGCCAGGACGCCGTGTACGCCAATGCGAGCGGCCAGGCCGAGACCCGGCTGGACGCGCCCCTGGTCTTCGTCGGCTACGGCATCGACGCGCCCGAGGAACACTGGAACGATTTCGAGGGCGCCGACGTGAAGGGCAAGCTGCTGGTGGCGATGGTGAACGACCCGCAGCCGACCGCCACCGAGCCGCAGCGCTTCGCCGGCAAATCGCTGACCTGGTACGGCCGCTGGACCTATAAATTCGACGAGGCGCTGCGCCAGGGCGCGGCCGGGATCCTGCTGATCCATACGACGGCGTCCGCGTCCTATCCGTGGAGCGTGCCGGCCAACAGCTTCTCGCACGAGCAGTTCCACTTGGCCGGCCCCGGCAACGCGCTGCAGGGCTGGATCAGCGAAGACATGGCGCGCCGCCTGTTCGCGGCCGCCGGCCAGGACCTCGACCAGCTGCGCGCCCGCGCCGAGGTGAAGGGCTTCCGCCCGGTCGAGCTGAAAGCCAGCGCCCACGCCGAGGTGAAGAGCGCGGTACGCCAGGTGGCCGAGTACAACGTGGCGGGCATCGTGCCCGGCACCGATCCCAAGCTGCGCGAGGAAGCGGTCATCTATTCGGCCCACTGGGACCATCTCGGCATCGACGAACAGAACGGCCAGCCGGACCACATCTGGAACGGCGCCATCGACAACGGCTCCGGCACCGCGGCCCTGCTGGCGATGGCCCAGGCGGCGGTGGCCCATCCGGCGCGCCGGACCCAGATCTTCCTGTGGCCCTGCGCCGAGGAGCAGGGGCTGCTGGGCAGCCTGGCCTATACCCGCGCGCCGCTGTGGCCGCTGGCCAGGACCGCCGCCGACCTCAACCTCGACAGCATGAACTTCGTCGGCCCGACCCGCGACATGGGCGTACCCGGCGCCGAGCGCAGCTCCCTGCTCGAGACCTCGCGCCAGGTGGCGAAGGCCATGGGCCTGAGCCTGGCGCCCAGCGTGCCGGACCTGGGCGGCGCCTACTACCGCGCCGACCACTTCATGTTCGCCAGGGCCGGCGTCCCCGCCTTCAACGTCGGCTCGGCCGTGTTCTCCGGCGACGGCAGCTTCGCCTTCGTCCACGATCCGGCGGCCTCCGGCAGCCGCATGCGCGCCTTCACCAAGGACTACCACCAGGTCAGCGACCAGTACGACCCGGGCTGGGACCTGTCGGGCATGGTACAGCAGGCCCAGTTCACCCTGAACCTGGGGTATGCAGTGGCGAATGCGCCGGCGATGCCGGTGTGGCGCGCGGGCGAGGCCTGGGGCAGGGTGAAGCGCTGAATCTCAGTTGCCGAAGCACTCTTCCATGAAGCCGAGGAAGGCCCGCACGCGCGGGCTCAGGTGCTTGCGGCCCTGGTAGACCACATAGAGCGGCTCCTGGGCCGGCGCGCGAAAGGCTTCCAGAACCGGCACCAGCCGGCCGCTCCTCAGGTCATCGCGGATGTGGAACTCGGCCAGACGCACCAGGCCCAGGCCGCTTCTCGCCAGCTCGAGCAGCATGTCGCCGAGGTTCGCTCCCACGTTGCCCTGCGCCGGCACCGCCTTTTCCACGCCGTTCTCGACCAGCGGCCAGGCGTTCCAGTCCGTGCGCTGGGTAAAGTTCAGGCAGTTGTGATGCGCGAGGTCGCCTGGTACCGCCGGCGTGCCGTAACGCGCGAGGTAGCCCGGCGCCGCGCAGATGATCCAGGGGCTGTGCAGCAAGCGCCGCGCCACCAGCGACGAATCGGGCAGCGGTCCGCCCTGGATCGAGACGTCGATCCGGTGCTCGATGAAATCGACTGCCTCGTTTGACAGCACGAATTCGACCCGCAGCCTGGGGTGGCGCGCGAGGAAGTCGCCGATCGCCGGCGCCAACTGATACTTGGCGAAGGTCACCATCGAGTGGACGCGCAAGGTGCCGCTGACCTCGTCGGAGCAGGCCTTCACCGCGTTCTCCGCGCTTGCGAGGGCCGCGAACACGCCCTGCCCTTCCTCGTACAACGCTCGCCCGGCCTCGGTCAGGCTGAGTGCGCGCGAACTGCGCTGCAGCAGGCGTGCATCGAGCCGGGCCTCGAGGCGCGACACCAGCTTGCTTACCGCAGACGGGGTCAGGTCCAGCCGGCGCGCAGCCGCGGAAAAACTGCCGCTGTCGACGGCAGCAAAAAACACTTCCAGCTCACCCAGGGGAATCGGCACTGCTGCTCCATCTGTGAAATTTTGTCAAAGCCCATTGACGATTATCGCATTTACCACGGCCCGTGCGCAGCGCAAGATGCAACCCTCATTCATCGTATCGATAAGAGGTATCACGTGTCCAAATCCCTAGAGCGCACCCATCCCAGCAGCCTGGTCGGCTTTGCCCAGCCAATTCCCCGTTTTGCGATCCAGGACCTGGTCGTACCCGACGCCATTCCGGAAGACGAGCGCGAATGGGTGCCGCAGGCCCCGAACGTCTGGTTCCGCCCACTGATCCTGAATGTCACCCAGGGCTACTTCGTCAACGTGCTGCGGGTGCGCAAGAGCGGCGTGCTGTCGCGCCATCGCCATGACGGCCCGGTTCACGCCGTCGTGCTGAAGGGCCGCTGGTACTACCTGGAACACGACTGGACCGCGATCGAAGGCTCCTACGCCCACGAGATCCCCGGCGAGATCCACACGCTGTACGTGCCGGAAGACGTCACCGAAATGCGCACCCTGTTCCACGTCACCGGCGCCTACACCTACCTCGACGAGGAAGGCCGCCCGGTCGGCTACGAAGACGTGTTCACCAAGCTGGAGGCGGCCATAAAGCACTACGAAGCCGTGGGCCTGGGTACGGACTACGTGAAGAAGTTCATTCGCTGAACGCAGTGCCGGGCGGCGTGCCGCCATGGAGGAGACAAGACATGAATACCGATACCACCCGTTTAGCCGTGCCGCTCCCTCAGGAAGGAGCGGCCGACGAGACCGCGCGCGTCTACCGCAAGATCACCCTGCGCCTGGTTCCCTTCCTTTTCATCTGCTACGTCGCGTCCTACCTGGACCGCATCAACATCGGCTTCGCGCAGCTGCAGATGAAACAGGACCTGGGCTTTTCCGACGCCGTCTACGGCCTGGGCGCAGGAATCTTCTTCTTCGGCTACGCGCTGTTCGAGGTGCCGAGCAACCTGTTACTCGAAAAGTTCGGTGCGCGCAAGACCCTGCTACGCATCATGCTGCTGTGGGGCCTGACCTCGGCCGGCATGATGTTCGTGACGACCCCAACGCAGCTGTACGCCGCCCGCTTCCTGCTCGGCCTGTTCGAAGCCGGCTTCTTCCCCGGCATCATCCTCTACTTCACCTACTGGTATCCCTCGCACATGCGGGCAAGAATCATCGCCCTGTTCATGTCGGGAATGGCGGTGGCGGGCATCATCGGCGGCCCGCTGTCGGGCTGGATCATGAAGGACCTGGCTGGCGTGAACGGCTGGGCGGGCTGGCAGTGGATGTTCCTGCTCGAAGGCATGCCGGCGGTGGCGCTCGGGCTGCTGGTGTGGTTCCTGCTGTGCGACCGCCCTGCAGAAGCGAAATGGCTGTCGGCGCAGGAGAAGGACGTGGTCGAGCGTACCCTGCAGCGGGACCGCCAGGCCCTGGGACCGTCGCGCCACGGCTCCCTCAAAGGCGCGCTGCGCGATCCAAAGATCTACATCCTGGCGTTCGCCTACTTCGCCTTTATCGCCGGCACCTATGTGATCACCTTCTGGCTGCCGACCATCATCAAGGGTTTCGGCCTCGCCGATCCGCTGCGGATCGGCCTCCTCACCGCGATTCCCTACGTGATCGGCGCGATCGGCATGATCGCACTCGGCAAGCATTCGGACCGCACCCGCGAACGCCGCTGGCACTCCGCGTGCGCGGCCTTCCTCGGCGGCGCCGGCCTGGTGGCGGCAAGCCTCCTGACCGGCAACCTGCCGCTGGCCCTGGTCGCCTTGTCCTTCGCTACCATCGGCATCTTCGCCACCATGCCGCTGTTCTGGGCGATGCCGACAGCCTATCTGTCCGGCCCGGCCGCGGCGGGCGGGATTGCGCTGATCAATTCGATCGGCCTTATCGGCGGCTTCGTCAGCCCCTTCGTGATCGGCTGGATGAAAACCGTCACCGGCAGCGTCAACTACGGCCTGTACTTCGTGACGGGACTGATGGTGCTGGGGGCGATCGTGCTGCTGGCGGGCGTTCCGGCGGAGGCGCTGCGCGAGAAACGGACGGGCTGAGTCCTGCCTGATCGCTTGCCGACGGCCCCGCGTGGGGCCGTTTTCGTTTATTCTGCGCCGTGAGCCCAGACTCATCCGATCCGCCGTCCACTCCGGGAAGAACATGACAAGAAAACCGGGCGCCGCCCTTTTCCTGGCGCTGTCGCTGTGTGCCAGCGCCAACGCATCATCCGCCGCCACCACTGCCGACAAACGCTTCCAGTCGATCCATGAGCAGGAATGGCAATGGCGCATCGCCCAGCACCTTGCCGACGACGAGGACCTGCCCCAGGGCAGGCGCCCGGAACTGCCCCACGTCGATGCCGCCACCCAGGAAGAACGGCGCCGCTACTGGGAAGGCGTGCTGAAGCGCCTCGACGCCATCGATCCCGGCACGCTGTCCAAGGCGGAGCGCATCAACTACGCCGTCTACCGCGCCCAGATCCAGGCACTGTACGAAGCCCAGCGCTTCCGCGAATACGAGCAGCCGGTCAACGCCGACAGCTCCTTCTGGACCGACATTACCTATGCCGCACGGCGTCCGTTCAAGTCGGCGCAGGAGTACCGCGACTACATCGCCCAGCTGCGCGACATGCCGCGCTACTTCCGCGAGCAGCTGGCGAACATGCGCGCCGGCCTGGCGCGCGGCTTCACGCCGCCGCGCGTGACCTTGGCCGGACGCGATGCGCCGCTGGCCTCGGTGGCGGAAGCGAAGACACCGCAGGACACGATCTTCTACACGCCGTTCCGCAACATGCCTTCGGCGATCCCGGCGGCCGAACAGGAGCGCCTGCGCGCGGAAGGCGCGGCCGCGATTCGCGACGCCGTGCAGCCGGCCCATGCCGAAGTGCTGGCCTTTGTACGCAGCGAGTACTTCCCGAAAGCGCGCGTCGCCCTGGCCGCGGGCAGCCTGCCGGACGGCCGCGCCTACTATCAATCGAAGATCGTCGAGTACACCACCACCTCGCTGAGTGCCGACGAGATCCACCGGATCGGCCTGGCCGAGATGGCGAAAATCCGCGCCGAGATGCAGGAGACCATGAACCAGGCCGGCTTCAAGGGTGACCTGCCGGCCTTCCTGGCCTTCCTGCGCAGCGATCCGCAGTTCTATGCGAAGACACCCGAAGAACTGCTGATGCGAGCCGCCTGGATCGCCAAGAAGTTCGACGGCAAGGCCGAGCAGTACTTCGGCTACCTGCCGCGCCGCCGCTTCGGCATCAATCCGGTGCCGCCCGACCAGGCGCCCTACTACACCTCGGCGCGCGGCGGTCCCGGCGTCTACCTGGTGAACACCTATAACCTGCCGGCCCGCGCCCTCTACAGCCTGCCGGCCCTGACCCTGCACGAATCGGCGCCCGGCCACGCCTTCCAGATGCCGGTGGCAATGGAACAGCAAGGCGTGCCGCCCTTCCGCAGGGCGTATATCTCGGCCTATGGCGAGGGCTGGGCCCTGTATTCCGAACGCCTCGGCACCGAGATGGGCATCTACGAGACGCCCTATGAAATGTTCGGCATGCTGAGCTACCAGGCCTGGCGCGCGGCGCGCCTGGTGGTCGACACCGGCATCCACGCCCAGGGCTGGACCCGCGAGCAGGCGCAGGCCTATATGCACGACAACACGGCACTGTCCGATCACGAGATCGAGACCGAAGTCGACCGCTACATCTCCTGGCCGGGCCAGGCCCTGTCCTACTACCTGGGCGAGATGGCGATCATGAATGCGCGCAAGAAGGCCGAGGCGGCGCTGGGGCCGAAATTCGACATCCGCGCCTTCCACGACACCGTGCTGCAGCTCGGGTCCGTGCCGCTGCCGGTGCTGGAAGCGCGCATCGATACCTTCATTGCGGAGGGCGGGAAGTCGCCGTATCCGCGCAAGGACTGAACCCTCCTCGACCTGTCATGCGCCTGAGCACCTGCACGTAGCCGCGTTCGAGCGGCGCGCCGGCCTCATAGGCCCCATGCTCGCGCAGCCAGCGATGGAAGCGCGGCAGCTGCCAGGCCGGCACCGCCGGCACCAGATGGTGTTCGAAGTGGTAGTTGACATAGTTCGGCGCCACCGTCAGCCGCTCCCACCACGAAGCCAGCACGGTGCGCGTATTGCGCCAGATGTCGGGCTCGCGGGTGCCCGGCAGCGCGCCATGCTCGGCGGCGTTGCGGATGCGGCTGTACAGCATATAGGTGGTCAGCCAGGCGACTGGCCACAACAGATAGGTCCAGGCCTGCCCGGCGGCGGCGCAGGCGGCGAGCATGAGCGCATTCGCCAGCGCGCAACGCCAGCTGTTGCGCAGCAGCGTACGCGCGCTCAGCACGCGCTTCTCCCCGGCGCCGGCGCGGTAGCTGTAGCCGCTGCGCTGGTCGGCGCTCGCATACAGCAGCATCAGGGCGGCGAAGGCGCGCAGGCCTGAGCGTCCGCTCAGATCGCGCAACAGCTTGCGGCGCAGCGAGGCGGGGCTGACCGGGTAGTGTTCGTAATTCGGCAGGTCGGGATCGCCATCGGTGCCCGCCTGCTGGTGATGGGTGAAGTGGTAGCGGCGGTAGATGCCGAGTTCGACGAACATCGGCGCCGCGCACAGCCACTGGCCGACCCATTCGTTCAGCGCGGCGGTCCTGAACAGCGAACGGTGCGCGGTCTCGTGCATCAGGATGCCGAGACCGAGCTGGCGGCCGCCCAGCACGATCAGCGCGAGCGCCACGGTCAAGGGATTGGGGTGCCACATGACGAGCCCGAAGCAGGCCGCGATCAGGCCCCAGTTGAAGGCCAGCATGCGCCAGCCCGCCAGGTCGGACTTCGCCAGGAAAGGACGGATCTGCTCGCGCGGGAGAGGCTGGGTCCAGTCGAGGCGCATGGCGGCTCCGGTTCGGGGTCGGCTTATTCGAACAGCTTCAGCTTGAGTTGCACCGAAATCCCGCCGTACAAGCGATCCTTGTAGCTCGGGATGATGCCGACATTGACGCCCACCCGCCGGTATTCGTAGGTCAGGGTCGGCACCACGGCCGGGAACCAGCCGCCGTCGCGCATGTGTGGATAGCCGTTGAAGGCGGCGATCGCCGCACCCAGGCGCACCGGGCCGATCGCATAGGGCTGCCAGATCACGCCGGCATAGTTCGAGTATTCGCGGTCGCTGTTGTAGAAGCGGCCGACGGTGGCCGCCATCGTGCCCGAGAAGCGGTACTCGCCGCCGAGGCCCCAGTTGGCGCCGTTCAGGTCCTTGTCGCGGTTGAAGTGCCAGGTGGCGAAGCCGCTGTCGATCCAGAACTCGCTCTTCGGCGCGGCGTCGATCTTCGTGAACAGCTCGTCGGCATGGGCGGCCGGTGCCAGCGCCAGCGCCAGCGCAGCCAGCGCCAGGCAGGCTGCCGCGGTCTTAGGGAAAAACGTGTTCAATCGTCTGCTTTCGGATCGAGATCGGGGAACATCACTTCGGTGAAGCCGAAGCGGGAAAAGTCCTTGATGCGCATCGGGTAGAGGATGCCCAGCAGGTGGTCGACCTCGTGCTGCACCACGCGCGCATGGAAACCGTCGACCTCACGACTGATATGTTTTCCATATTGATCGAAGCCTTCGTAATGCAAACGCGTATGACGGGGCACGCTGCCGCGCAGGCCCGGCACCGACAGGCAGCCTTCGAAGCCCTCTTCCATCTCGCTTGATAACGGGGTCAGGACCGGATTGATCAGCACCGTCTCCGGCACCGCGGGGGCGTCCGGATAGCGCTGGTTCTGGCCAAAGCCGAAGATCACCAGCTGCAGGTTGACGCCGATCTGCGGCGCGGCCAGGCCGGCGCCGTCGACCGCGTGCATGGTCTCGAACATGTCGGCAACCAGCGCGTGCAGCCCGGGCGTGTCGAACTCCTTCACCGGTTCGGCCAGGCGCAGCAGGCGTGGATCGCCCATCTTCAGAATCTCGCGGATCATTTCAGCTCCTTCAGGAACTCGGCGAAACCGGCCGCCGTTTCCGGATGCTTCAGGCCCATCGCCGCGGTCGCCTTCAGGTAACCGAGCTTGGAACCGCAATCATAGCGCTGTCCGGCATAGCGGTAGGCCAGCACGCGCTCGTCGGCCATCAGCGAGGCGATACCGTCGGTGAGCTGGATTTCGCCGCCGGCGCCGGCGCCGATCCTGGCGAGGTGTCCGAAGATCGAGCCGGACAGCACGTAGCGGCCGACCACCGCCAGGGTCGACGGCGCCTCGTCCGGCTGCGGCTTCTCGACGATGCCCGACACCAGCTCCAGGTCCGGGCGGTAGGCGCTGGCGCTGACGATGCCGTACTGGCGGGTGTTCGCGCGCGGGACGTCCTGCACCGCCAGCACGCTGCATTTCTCGTAGTCGTAGAGGTCGGTCATCTGGGCCAGCACCGGCTTGTGGCCGGGCGCGCTGTCCATGAAGTCGTCGGCCAGCAGCACTGCGAACGGTTCGTTGCCGACCACCGGCCGGGCGCACAGCACGGCGTGGCCCAGGCCCAGCGGCTCGGACTGGCGGATGTAGATGCAGTTGACGTTCTTCGGGATCACGCCGCGCACCAGCTTCAGCAGCTCTTCCTTGCCATGGGCCTCCAGCTCGGCCTCGAGTTCGTAGGCCTTGTCGAAGTGGTCTTCGATGGCGCGCTTATTGCGGCCGGTGATGAAGATCAGCTCGGTGACGCCGGCGGCGACCGCCTCCTCGACCGCGTACTGGATCAGCGGCTTGTCGACAATCGGCAGCATTTCCTTCGGCTGCGCCTTGGTGGCCGGCAGGAAGCGGCTGCCGAGGCCGGCCACCGGGAATACGGCCTTCTTGATTGCACTCATTCTGCCTCCGTCAGGGTTCATTTGGGCAGCAGCGCCAGCAAGCCTGCCTCGTCCAGCACGGTCACGCCCAGGCTCTCGGCCTTTTCCAGCTTGCTGCCCGCCTCAAGCCCCGCCACCACATAGGAAGTCTTCTTCGACACCGAGCCGGACACCTTGCCGCCGGCCGCCTCGATCAGGGCGCCGGCCTGGTCGCGCGACATGGTCGGCAGCGTTCCGGTCAGCACGAAGGTCTTGCCGGCCAGCGGGCCTTCCTCGCCCGCCGGCGCCTGTTCCGGCAAGTGCGCCAGCAGCTCGCGTCGCAGGTCGGCGAGCTTCTGCACGGTCTCGCGGTGGCCGTCCGCAGCCATCCACTCTTCCAGCGACTCCGCGACCGTCGACGGCAGGCCGAACACGCTGAAGATCTTCAGGTGGGCCAGCTCGTCGAGCGTGCGGCCGTCCGCCAGCAGCTGCCTTGCGCGCGGCTCGGTCAGTTTCGGGATGCCCAGCGCGGCCAGCAGCTGCACCTCGTCGAGGCGCTCGCGCAGCTGGGCCCTGGGCGCATGTTCGCCCTGCGGTTCGACCCCGGCGGCCAGCAGCGCATCCAGCGCGGCCTGGTTCTTCGGTTCGGCAAAGAATTCGGCAATCGCCTCGGCCACGGTGCCGCCGATGTCGGGCAGGACGCGCAGCAGCGCGGCCGGGGCGCGTCGCACCAGCGCCAGGCTGCCCAGCCAGTCGGCCAGGGTCTTGCCGGTCGATTCGCCCACGTGGCGGATGCCGAGCGCGAACAGCAGGCGCTCCAGCGGCGGGCGCCTGCTGGCGGCGATCGCGGCCAGCAGGTTGTCGGCCCACTTGGTCGCCACCTTGCCCTGCTTGAGCGCGGGCTTGTCCGATTCGGGCGTGCTGCCGTCGCGCTCGTCGGCCAGGCGTTTCATGGCCAGCAGGTCGTCCAGGGTCAGGCGGTAGAGGTCGGCCACGCCGTGGATCAGGTTGCACTCGACCAGGCTGTCGATGTAGCGGTCGCCCAGGCCTTCGATGTCCATCATGCGGCGGCCGGCGAAGTGGCGGATCGCTTCCTTGCGCTGGGCCGCGCAGGTCAGGCCGCCGGAGCAGCGCGCCACCGCCTCGCCCTCTTCGCGCACCACGTGGGAGCCGCACACCGGGCAGGTCTTCGGCAGCTCGTAGACGGCCGGCGCGGGCTGCGGACGGCGCTCCAGCACCACCGCCAGCACCTCGGGGATGACGTCGCCGGCGCGCCGCACGATTACGGTGTCGCCGATGCGCACGTCCTTGCGGCGCACTTCATCCTCGTTATGCAGGGTGGCGTTGGTGACGGTCACGCCGCCGACCGACACCGGCGTCAGGCGCGCCACCGGTGTGATGGCGCCGGTACGGCCCACCTGCACGTCGATCGCCTGGACCGTGGTCAGCGCTTCCTCGGCCGGGAATTTGTGGGCCAGCGCGAACCGCGGGGCGCGCGAGACGAAGCCGAGCCGCGCCTGGTCGGCGATGCGGTCGACCTTGTAGACCACGCCGTCGATCTCGTAAGGCAGGGACTTGCGCTTCTCGCCGATCGAGCCGAAGTAGTCGAGGATGCCTTCGCAGCCCTGCACCACCGCGCGCTCCTTCGACACCGGCAGGCCGAGGCGTTCGAACCAGTCCAGCACAGCGGAGTGCGATTGCGGCATCGCCGCGCCTTCGAGCACGCCGATACCGTAGGCGAAGAAGCGCAGTTTGCGCTGGGCCGTGATGCGGGCGTCGAGCTGGCGCAGGCTGCCGGCGGCGGCGTTGCGCGGATTCGCGAATTCCTTCTGCCCAAGCTCGCGCTGGCGCTGGTTCAGGCGCTCGAAGTCCTGCTTGAACATCAGGACTTCGCCGCGCACTTCCAGCACCTCGGGAATATCCTCACCCTGCAGGCGCAGCGGGATCACCTTGATGGTGCGGATATTGGCGCTGACGTCCTCGCCGGTATAGCCGTCGCCACGGGTGGCGGCCTGCACGAACACGCCGTTCTCGTAGCGCAGGCTGATCGCCAGGCCATCGAACTTGAGCTCGGCCGCATACGCGACCCGGGCGCCGTTCGGCAGGTCCAAGCCTTCGCGCACGCGGCGGTCGAAGTTGTCGATGTCCTCGCTTGAAAAGCCGTTGTTCAGCGACAGCATCGGCATCGCGTGCGTCACCTGGCTGAATTCCGGGATCGGCGCACCGCCCACGCGCGAGGTCGGCGTGTCGTTGGACACCGCTTCCGGATGCGCCGCCTCCAGTTCCTGCAGTTCGCGGAACAGCTTGTCGTACTCGGCGTCGGGAATGGTGGGCGCGTCGAGCACGTGGTAGTTATAGATGTGGTGGTTCAGCTCCTTGACCAGCCACGCCATCCGCTCGAGGTAGTTCTGCTGCTCGCTCATGAAAAAGCCTCAGCTGAACAGGCGCAGCGCGCGGGTCGAGCCGGCCGGGATGTCGGCCGCTTCCATCTCCTGGTAGAACTCGCCGACCTGGCCGGCGATCTCGCCCAGTGCCGCATCGAGCAGCGGCTGGTCGAAGTCGTCGACGATGGCGGCGTCCAGGCGCAGCTCCAGCGACTTGGCGCAGGCGACCATCTTGCCGAAGCCGTCGCGGGCCGGGGCCACGCAGGGCACGTCGAGCAGCAGGGTCAGGCGCGAAGTCGTATCGGCGCCCAGGTTGACGTTGGTCGACAGGGTGAACAGGACCCCGCCCGCAGTCCCCTCTTCCTTGTCGGGCATCGCGAAGCGGCCGTCCGGACGCACGTCGAAGCCCTGGCTCTCGAGCGCGCCGATCAGGGTCGACATCGCCCACGGCGCGCCCTTCGAGGCCAGGTTCACGCCCAGCTGGGCATCGTGGCCGGCGACGAAGCGGTGCAGGTTCTTCGCTTCGCTCATCACCTCGATCATGTCCGGCACTTCCGGCTCGGCGCCAATCTCGTCGGCCACCGCGCGCAGGCGCGTGACCATCTCCGAGTATTCGAGTTCGTTCAGCGAGGTGGTGCGGGTGGCCAGCTGGACGCCGGCCTGCAGCTTGGTGTAGACGCCGCCATGCACGATCGGCTCCCAGTCGCCGTTCACGGCCAGGCCGACGAAGTGGACCGGCTTGTTGCCGACGCGGCGCAGCTTCAGCAGCGCGGGCAGGATCTTGTCGCCGCGCAGGGCGCCTTCGGTGTTCAGCGGGATCAGGCAGTCGATCAGCGGGTCGACCAGGTTCTCGGCCAGCTGGGCCGGCGGCGTGTCCGGCTTGGCGCCCGGCAGCCCGGCGAGCGGATCGAGGGTGGCGCCGGCAGACGGTCCGGCCGAGGCAGCGGCGCCAGCGCCGGCGGCGCCGTGCTGGGATTCGCGCACCGAAGGTTCGGCAAGCGCATCGGCCCCGGCCAGCTCGGCAAACGGCGCGTCCACGTTGGCATCCAGGACCGGCTCGTGGCGGTCGACGGCGCCGGTCTCGCCCAGCACCGGCTCGGCGGCGCCGCGTTCGGGCACCGCCCCGCCCTTCATCAGGACGTCGTCATGGTCGGAGGCGAAGGCGCGCTCGACGCTCTTCCTCGCCTTGTACTCCTGCCACTTGTTGTAACCGAAGACGCCGGCCACGAACACGCCGCCCGCGGCAACCAGGCTCATCTCTAAATCTGTCATGCTGCTTGTGCCTCTTGTGCAAAATTCGCGGCGGACTCCATGTCCACCGCCACGATGCGCGATACGCCCTGCTCCTGCATCGTCACACCGATCAGTTGGTTGGCCATCTCCATCGCGATCTTGTTGTGCGAGATGAAGAGGAATTGGGTATGGTCGGACATCCGCTTGACCATGCGGCAGAAGCGCTCGGTATTGGCGTCGTCCAGGGGCGCGTCCACTTCGTCGAGCAGGCAGAACGGCGCGGGATTCAAACGGAACATCGAGAACACCAGGGCCGTCGCCGTCAGCGCCTTTTCGCCGCCCGACAGCAGGTGGATGGTGGCGTTCTTCTTGCCCGGCGGCTGGGCCATCACCTGCACGCCGGCATCGAGGATTTCCTCGCCGGTCATCATCAGCTTGGCGGTGCCGCCGCCGAACAGGATCGGGAACAGCTCCGAGAAGTTGGCGTTGACGCGGTCGAACGTATCCTGCAGCAGGTCGCGCGACTCGCGGTCGATGCGTGCGATCGCCCCCTCCAGCGTGGCGATCGCTTCCTGCAGGTCGGCATTCTGGGAATCGAGGAAGCGCTTGCGCTCGGTGGCCTGGGCCAGTTCCTCGACCGCCGCCAGGTTCACCGCGCCGAGCGCCGTGATCGCATTGGTCAGGCGCGTCACCTCGCCCTGCAGGTATTGCGGCTTCATGTCGGGCTGCAGCTTCTGCGACAGCTCGGCCTCGTCGGCGCCGGTCGCGCCCAGGGCTTCCGCGAACTGTTCCTGGTTCAGGCGCGCGGCCTGTTCCTTCAGCTGCATCTCGGTGATGCGCTCGCGCTGCGGCTGCAGGCTGCGTTCGGCCGCCATGCGCGCTTCCTCGGCCGCGCGCAACTGCTGCGTGAGCTGGTCGAGTTCGTGGCGGGCGTCGGCCAGCGCCTGTTCCTGGGCGGTGCGGCGCGCCAGCAATTCCTGCAGGCCTTCGGCCGCGGTGCCGGACTCCAGCGCCTCGAGCTCCATCTTGCCGGAGCCTATGCTTTCCAGGACCTGTTCGGCCTGCTGGTTGGCGGTGGCGATGGTGCGGCGCAGTTCCTCGATGCGGGTGCGCTGGGTCTTCTCGGCGAACACCGCTTCCTGGGCCGCGCGTTCCAGCTCGCGCAGCTTGTCGCGCGCTTCGTTCAAGGCGCGCTCCTTGTCCAGGAAGGCGGTCTGGCCGTCTTCGTGCGCGCCCTGCAGCTCGGCCAGTTCCATGTCGAGCTCTTCGAACTCGGCCTCGGCCTCCATCTTTATCTGGCGCTGTTCGGCTTCCTGGGCCGCGATCTCGTCGAGATCGGCGGAAATCTGGCCGCTGCGCTGGTTGAAGCGGGCCTCGACCTCGGCCTGCTTCACGACCTCGATCTGCAGCGCGTGCACTTCCCTCTGCAGGGTCGCGACCTTCTGGCGGCCGTCCTGCAACCGGCGTTGCAGCTCGCTCACCGCGGCGTCGGCGCGGGTGGAACGGGTGCGCGCTTCGTCCAGCAACAGGGCCTGGGCGCGCAGCTGCTTGGTGATGTTGTCGATCTCGTGCTGGCGCGCGAGGACGCCATCCTGCTCGGCGTCGGCGGCATAGAAGCGCACGCTGGAGCGGCTGACGATGTGGCCGTGCGGCGTGACGAAGCAGCCGCCTTCCGGCAGGCGCTCGCGCTGGGCCAGGGCGGCGCCCGGATCGTCGGCCGCGTAGACGTCGTGCAGCCAGTCGTCGAGCAGGCCGCGCAGGCCCGGATCGTTCAGCTTCAGCAGGCTGGCAAAGGGTTTCAGGCCGTGGTGGTCGTGTGGAGCGGCAGCGCCGCTCGATGGCGTGTACAGCGCCATGCGGGCCGGCGGGGCATCGCCGAAGAAGCCGCGCGCCCAGTCGAGGTTCGAGATCTCCAGTGCGCCGGTACGCTCGCGCAGCACGGATTCCAGCGCGGTCTCCCAGCCGGTCTCGATGTCGAGCTTCTGCCACAGGCGCGGCAGCTTGTCGAGTTCGTGCTTCTGCAGCCAGGGCTGGACCTTGCCCTGGGTCTGGACCCGCTCCTGCAGCTGGCGCAGGGCCGACAGGCGCGCTTCCAGCTTGGCATTGGCGGCACTCTCCTGCTGGACCTGGGCGTGGGCGTCGCGGCGTTCCTGCTCGCTCGATTCCTGGCGGCTGGCGGCTTCTTCCAACAACAGGTTCTGCTCTTCCAGTTGCAGCTGCTTTTCTTCCAGCTGCATGCGCAGGTTGTCGAGCTGGCCGGCATCCGGCAGGTTCAGGTTGCCGCGCTCCTGCTGCAGGCGCTCGCGGCGCGTGCCGAGTGTCGCGAGGATGTTGGAGGCATTGCGCTGGTGGGCCGACGACAGCTCGATGCGCTGCTGCACCTGCATGATGCGGGCCCGCGATTCAGTGGACTTCTCCTGGGCCGCGCGCCAGGCGGCGTCCAGCTCCGGCAGGCGCTCGTTCTGGGCCTCGACGGCGATCTGCGCACCTTCGACACGCGCCGCCAGTTCTTCGAGGCGGTACTCCGCTTCCTCGATCTGCTCCTGGGTATCGCGCGCCTGGTTCAGCCATTGTTCGCGCTGGGCGGTGAGCGTGCCGATCTGGTTCTGCAGGCGGGTGCGCGACTCGACCACGAACTTGATCTGCGCCTCCAGGCTGCCGATCTCGGAATTGGTCTGGTACAGCTCACCCTGGGCCGCGTGCAGGCGGTCGCCGGTGGCGTAATGGGCCTGGCGCATGCGTTCGAGTTCCAGCTCGAGGTGGCGCATCTTCGCGTTCTGCTCTTCGAGGCCGGTCTGGGCCTGTTCCATCTCGAGGAACCAGCGCGTCTGTTCGGCCTTGGCCTCGTTCTTGCGCAGCAGCCAGAGCAGCTTCTGCTTTTCTTCCTGGTCGGCCTGCAGTTGGTGGAAGCGGTTCGCTACCGCCGCCTGGGCTTCGAGCTTTTCCAGGTTGGCGTTCAGCTCGCGCAGGATGTCCTCGACGCGGGTCAGGTTCTCGCGGGTATCCGACAGGCGGTTCTCGGCCTCGCGGCGCCGCTCCTTGTACTTGGAGACCCCGGCCGCCTCTTCCAGGAACACGCGCAGCTCTTCGGGGCGCGACTCGATGATCCGCGAGATCATGCCCTGGCCGATGATGGCGTAGGCGCGCGGTCCGAGGCCGGTGCCGAGAAAGATGTCCTGGATGTCGCGCCGGCGTACCGGCTGGCCGTTGATGTAATAGGTCGAGGTGCCGTCGCGCGTCAGGGTGCGCTTGACGGCGATCTCGGCATACTGCCCCCACTGCCCGGCCGCCTTGCCGTCGCTGTTGTCGAACACCAGCTCGACCGAGGCGCGCCCGGCCGGCTTGCGATAGGTGGAGCCGTTGAAGATCACGTCCTGCATCGACTCGCCACGCAGCTCGGAGGCTTTCGATTCGCCCAGCACCCAGCGTACGGCGTCGATGATGTTCGACTTGCCGCATCCGTTCGGGCCGACCACGCCGACCAGCTGCCCCGGCACCTGGAAATTGGTGGGATCGACGAAAGACTTAAATCCCGACAATTTGATGGAGGATAGACGCACGTTTGCTCAGGGTGGAGTGGGAGCTGTGAAAAACCGCATCATACCATCTGTTCCTTGCTTTACGGCCAAGATTTGGCGTCGCTTTCCGCTCTCGGCGCCCGCGACGGCCCGATTGCTTCCTTTGTTACGCGACCTTCGATCGTCCCTGGCGTGCCTCCCAAGCCGCCCATCACCGTTCGAGCAAGGAAAATTGCCAGGACGTGGCATTTTTCAATGCCAGTCCAATTTCTCAGGATTGCCGAACGCCCCTGAGTCAGGTACAGAGGACGCCGAAGCGGCGCTTCTCCGGCGCGCACGGCGGCACGTAGGGTCCCAGGGCCGGCTGCCAGCCGTTGCGCAGCCAGACGCGGTCGCTGCCGGACAGCTTGAGGGCGGCAGCCGTCAGCCATTGGTGGGAATTGATCGGGTCGGCGCGCGGCAGCAGCAGGGTCGCCGCCAGCAGACCAAGCAGCAGCGGCTGGGGCTTGCTGTCGCCGGCGCTGCGGGTGTGAGCGATAAAGAGGCCGGCGCAGGCCAGGCCCAGCATGCAGCCGGACACCGCTTCGCTGGCCGAGTGGGCGCCGACCTTGACGCGGGCCGCCGCTACCGCTAGCGCGAGCACGACGCCGGCAAGCACCGCAGCGCGCAACCAGCCGCCTGTGCGCCGGTCCCGGCCACCCGGCCGGGATTCCGTGCGCCGGTCCTCGCGCCTGAAGCCGCGCCTTTCCATCAGCAGGAACAGCGCGACCGGAAAGACGGCAGCGGCGCGCGTCGCATGGCCGGAAAAGCCGGTGAATTCCAGGTCGCGCACGCCGATACCCCAGCCGAGGAAGGCCACCTGGCTGGCCACCGCGATGAACACCGCCCCGCCGAACAGCAGGCACCACGCCAGCGCCAGCCGCCAGCAGCGCGCCCCGACCAGCCAGGCGGCGATGGCGACCGCGAGCAATGCGGTGACGTTCAGGCCGCCGAGGGCGGATAGGTGGTACCACCAGATCATGGCTAGTCGAGGATGTGGATGGGTCGGCTCGACTATAGCGCAGGATGCGCGGACGGGAGAACACGCAGTCGCCCGGCGCCGTGTCAACGTCATGACGGCGAACGCGGGAATGACGGTTCTGGGGCTAGGGACTCAGGCGGCCGCCACCGTCATGCCCGGCACTGCCGGACATGGCTCGAAGTATCATTGACCGCCCCAGCCTGCATCGCCGCCGACAGCACCTGCCCCACCACCCCATCGATGGCCAGCACGCGCGCCGTGCCCGCATGCAGCAGTTCGGCAAACTTTTCGGCCGACAGCGAGAAGGCCTCGCGCCGCCCGGCCCCGGAAAAGATGAACAGCGTGCGCAGTGGGCTGACCCAGGCCAGCTTGACCTTGCGCGCCCCTTCCGCCGTGCGGAATTCGAACCACATGCCGCGCTCCAGGCCGTCCACCGGCGAGATCATCTGCTGGCGCGCCTCTTCCTGTTCGGCGGCCAGCTGCTCCAGTTCGACCCGCCGCAGCGCGTCCTGCTGGGCCGCCTCGACGGCCAGTTCCAGCTGGCGTTCCGGCGACAGTTCGATCGGCGCCCGCACGATCGAGGCATGGCATTCGGCCAGGCGGGCGAAGAATTGCAGGCGCTCGGCGTCCTGCCACTTGATCGCATCGAGCCATTTGTTCAGCGTCGACAGCAGGCGCGGCAGCTTGCCGATCAGGGCCTTGCGCTGTTCCTGGGTCTGCTTCGGCTTGACGCTCCAGATCAGGTCGTCCATCGCGCGGGTGGCATTGCCGACCGCGCCCGGCTTGTCTGCCTCGATGCTGTAGGCGAAGGTCATGACCGTGGTCCAGCGCTCTTCGAGGAAACCGCTGACCACCTGTTCGACGTCGCCGGCTTTTACGCGCAAGGCGACGGTGTCGCGCGCGGCGCGGCTCGCGACCTGCAGCTTTTCCTGTTTCAGGGCGCCGGCCACCGGACCGGCCATCGCCCGCTGCTGGGCGTCCTCCTCGGCGGCGATGCCCGCCTCGAGTTCGGCCACGGCTTCGGCGAAGGCGTCAAGACCCGCTTCGCCGGCCCCGCCGACCCGCTCGACGCTGCGCCGCATCACCTGGAACAGCGGATCGTCCGCGTCCTTGCGCTGTTCCCAGCCCATGCGCGACAGCAGGTCGACCAGGCGCCGCGCCGGATGCGCTTCCTCGAAGAAGAAGTTCTTGTCCAGCAGGGCCGCCTTCAGCACCGGTACCTGCAACAGCTGCAGCAGCTCGCGGGTTTGGGACGGGATGCTGTCGTCCAGCAGCACGGTCTCGAACACGCGCGACAGCAGGCCGAGGGTGCTTTCGTCGCCGCGCGACAGGCTGCCCTTCGGCAGGCTCTGTGCGAAGCGCGGCAGGTAGAACACATTGTGCGGCAACGTGCCGGCCACGGCCGGGACCATGCCTGCGGGCGGCGCCTGCCCCTGGACCTGGGCCTGCAGGGTCGGCTCGACGCGCGCCAGCAGTTCCAGCAGCGGCGCGACCTGGCCCGGGACCAGGATGGCGCCGTCCTGCGGCATGCCGGAAACGCGCGGCAGCCCGGCGATCGGTGCCAGGCCGGCAGAGACCGGGACGGCGCCGGCGGCTTGCGCGCCAAAGGAAGCGGCCGCGCCTGCGAAGGAAGCATCGCCGCCGCTCACTGCCACGCTCACCGGCTGTACACCCGGGCTTGCGCCCTGATGCGCCGCGGCCGCAAAGCCCGGCGCCGGCCTCGCCTCGCCCTTCTCTTCCGACGCCTGGGCCTGAGCGAAGCCGGCCGCCGCGCTGGGCCGCCAGCCGCCGGTCCCCGCCGGCATCTCGGGCAGATCGGGAATCAGCGGCACCGCCGGCAGGCCGTCGCCATCGTCGCCGAACAGCTTGCGCAGCTGCTCGGCCAGCGCCGCCTTGCCGCTGGCGCGCGCCGCACGGGCAGCCGCCGCGTCGTCGGTCTTCTGGATGCGGTAAGCCTCGACCGAGCCGGGCTGGCCGTCCTTGCGGGTAAGGGCCTCGACCAGGGCTTCGTAGAGGGGCGCGAAATCGAAGACCAGTTCGGGCCGCAGCAGGCCCCGGATCAGGTCGTGGCACTCTTCTTCCGGCTCGAACTCGCGCCAGGCTTCTTCCAGCGCCTTCAGGAAGACTTCCGGGCGGAAGGGATTGGCGTCGGCGCGCAGCACGCCCTTGCCCAGCAAGAGGCCGAGGCGGACCGAGAGGGTCGCCAGCTGCTCGGAATGGGCGATGTCGAAGGGACGGGTGATGGCACCGAAAGCGACCTTGCCGTCCATGACCTCGAGCGGCACCAGGCTGAGTGTGGCGGGAGCGGCCTTGCCGGCGGCATGCTGGGGCCGCAGGCGCTCGAGTTCCTGGCGCAGGGCGAGTTCGATGCCGGTGCTGGCCAGGTGGAAGAAGGCGTAGCTGTTTTCCTTGAGCAGCTTGCCGGAGCGTACGCGCCGGTAGACTTCGCGCGTGTCCAGGCCGGGCTGGTCGACGTCCGCCAGGGCCGCGCCGAAGCGGCCTATCATCGGCGTAAGCTGCTCCTTGAGCTGGCCGGCTGCGATACCGACGAGCGACTCCAGCACCGCCTGCTGCTGGGAGGCGGCCTGACGCGCTGCCGGACTCTGGACTCGGCTGGATGACATGGTGGATGGTGGCTGCTGTGGCTTGCTTCCTGCTATTGTGGCACATAATTTCCACATAGCAACCACATTCTGCAGCTCGTGGCGCCGGCGGCGCTTCACAAGAGCCGCCGCCGATGCAAGCCGGCAGGCATGCCAACAAAAACAAACATGCTACTGTCGAGCTAACTCAGCATTAGAAAATTGGCACTTAACGATAAGGAAAGCAATTTTCTGGAATAAATTTCGCTCCAGGGCAGGAATTATTGGAAGTTTATTCTTTATCGATAGGTCTAATTCCTACAAGACCACACGACGTGATCCGATACCACATCTACTGCCGGGCTCGCATTATTGCATGACCGGAAACGCTAACGCTTCGGTAAGCAGGACTTTCCAATTTTAGAAAGGAATGATCATGGCTAACAACAGCAAATCGGGCACCCAGGGTGGTTCCCACGAGCAGCACGTAAAGGCCGGCCAGCAGAGCCACAAGAACGACGGCAACAAGCAGTCGGGTTCGGGCTCGGGTTCGCGTTCGGGCGGTTCGGGCGGCACCCGCGGCGGTACCCCGGAGCAGCATGCGGAAGCAGGTCGTCAAAGCCACAAGAATGACGGCAACAAGCAGTCGGGTTCGGGCTCGGGTTCGCGCTCGGGCAGCACCCGTGGCGGCACCCCCGAGCAGCATGCCGCTGCCGGCCGCCAGAGCCACAAGAACGACGGCAATCGTTAAATCGGCCTGGGCCGAAAGCGAGTGGGCCCGGGATGGGAAACCGTCCCGGGCCCTGTCATTTTCAGATATTACGCAGCGGCGCGCCTTTCGGCGGCGCGAAGTCCTTCACCTCGTTGACCATGCCGGCGGTCTTGGCGTCGCGCCCGTTCAGGTGCAGGTCGCCGTATTGGTGGATGCCCCACTGCTCCGGCGTGAGTTCGATGTGCTTGCGCAGGATCGACTCGGTGCGGGCATCGTCGGCGCGCAGGCCTTCGACGATGATGTTGAGGGCGTCCGGACGCGAACCCGGCGAGGCGGTCGCATGCGACTTGTGGATCATGAAGCGCGCCGTCTCGCTGGCGTAGCGGCGGGTCCCGGAGAGGAACAGGATCACGGCGATCGAGGCCACCGCGCCGCCGTTGTACATGACGAACTCGACCGGGGCATTGGCCAGGAAGTTGTACAGGCACAGACCGTCGCTGACATAGCCGCCGTTCGACTGCAGCAGCACGTGGGCGGTCTCGATGCCGCTTTCGGTCATCTCCGCAACCGCCTCGAAGACACGATGCACCATGTCGCTGTTGACGTCACCGGACAGCGTGAACCACGCCTCTTTTTGCTGTTTTACTTGATCTTCGCTCATAGTAGGTCTCTTCTGTCACAAGGGTCATAGGCCAAGTGTAACAAAGGACGTGTTTTTGCCCGTGTGGACGCACTGCAATAGTGCGCGCCCCCTCGCCTGCCGCGCGCTTCCCCGCGCCGAAGGCTGCCTCCGATTGACTTCCCTGCACGCCTCGCATATCCTTCGCAGTCTTGACCGGGAGAGCGCAGCGCAGGCTGCCGCCGAAGGGGCATCACCCGAAAACTCTCAGGCAACCGGACCGGTCGGGGGACACAGCGCGAATGCACGATGCAGGCGCCGTGGACCAACTCTGGAGAGCGGCCCAGGCGGGCCCACCGAAGGGGCAGGCGGTTTCGACCGCTATCTCTCAGGTACCGAGGACAGAGGGGTGCAACATGCATGTGGAATGTTTCCACGTGCCTGAACCCTATTCAATCTGTCCGAGGATCTCACGCCATGACGCTCAAAGCGACCCCGCTCAATTCCGCACACCGCTCCCTGGGAGCCAAGATGGTCGACTTCGGCGGCTGGGACATGCCCGTCAACTACGGTTCCCAGATCGAGGAACACAATGCGGTCCGCCTCGATGCCGGCATGTTCGACGTCTCCCACATGTGCGTGGTCGACCTGCGCGGCGCCAATGTGCGCACCTTCCTGCGCGGCCTGCTGGCGAATAACGTCGACAAGCTGCAGACCTCGGGCAAGGCCCTGTACTCCTGCATGCTGAACCTTGACGGCGGCGTGATCGACGACCTGATCGTCTACTTCTTCCGCGAAGACTGGTTCCGTCTGGTCGTCAACGCCGGCACCGCCGAGAAGGACATCGCCTGGATCCGCCAGCAGAACGACGCCACCGGCAGCGGCCTGACCATCACTCCGCGCCGCGCCGACCTGTCGGATGACGGCATCGCCCTGATCGCCGTCCAGGGGCCGAACGCCCGCGCCAAGGTCTGGCAGGTGCTGCCGTCCACCCAGGCCGCATCGGGCGAAATGAAACCCTTCAACGTCACGATCGTGGACGGCACCCCGTTCGGCGAAGTGATGGTGGCGCGCACCGGCTACACCGGCGAAGACGGTTTCGAGATCGGCGTGCCGGCGTCGCAGGCCGAAGCCCTGTGGAACGCCCTGCTGGCAGCCGGCGTCAAGCCGGCCGGCCTCGGCGCCCGCGATACCCTGCGCCTGGAAGCCGGCATGAACCTGTACGGCCAGGACATGGACGACAGCGTCTCCCCGCTCGACGCCGGCCTGGCCTGGACCGTCGACCTGGCATCGGAGCGCGACTTCATCGGCAAGGCCGCCCTGCAGCAGAAGGGCCAGCGGCAGAACTTCGTCGGCCTGATCCTGCGCGAAAAAGGCGGCATCCTGCGCGCCCACCAGAAGGTCGTGGCAAGCTCGGGCAACGCCGGCGAGATCACCAGCGGCACCTTCAGCCCCAGCATGCAGCAGGCGATCGCACTGGCGCGCGTGCCGGTCGAGGTGCAGGTGGGCGACACCGTGCACGTCGAAATCCGCGACAAGAAACTGGCCGCTTCGGTGGTCAAGCTGCCGTTCGTCCGCAACGGCAAAGTGCTGGCCGCCTGAACCGCGCCGTACCGACAAGAACAACGTATACTTACCGCCTCATCTCTCTATCCATTAGGAGCCATGCATGAACATCCCAGCCGACCTGAAATACACCGAGTCCCACGAGTGGGTCCGTCAAGAAGCTGACGGCACCCTGACCGTCGGCATCACCGAATACGCACAGGACGCGCTGGGCGACATCGTGTTCGTCGAACTGCCGCAGGTCGGCAAGACCTTCACCGCCGGCGACGACGCCGCCGTGGTCGAGTCGGTCAAGGCCGCCAGCGACATCTACGCCCCGGTCTCGGGCACCATCACCGCCGTCAACCAGGCCACCGCCGACGCTCCGGACTCGATCAACGCCGACGCCTATGGCGCCTGGCTGTTCAAGCTGCAGCCGAGCGATCCGAATGCGATCAACGGCCTGCTGGATGCCGCGGCTTACGGCAAGACCACCGAAGGTTAATCACTCTCGTCGTTTCCGTAGCCTCGACGTCGTTCCCGCGAAGGCGGGAATCCAAGTTCTGCATATGCCACGTTAGCCTCAACCAGACCTGGGTCCCCGCCTTCGCGGGGACGACGTTGATCACTCCCGCCTCGATTCCTCTTTTTCGACTTCCGCCATGACCCGCACCAGCCTGACCCAACTCGAAGCACGCGATGGCTTCATCCCGCGCCACATCGGTCCGTCCGACGCCGAACAGGCAGCCATGCTGTCCGCCCTCGGCTACCAGAGCCGCGCCGCCCTGATCGATGCCGTCGTTCCCGCCAACATCCGCCGCAAGGACAAGCTGGAACTCGGCCAGTTCTTCGAGCCGCTGCCCGAGCAGACCGCGCTGGCGAAGCTGAAGAGCATCGCCTCGCAGAACAAGGTCATGAAGTCGATGATCGGCCAGGGCTACTATGGCACCTTCACCCCGCCGGTCATCCTGCGCAACATCTTCGAAAACCCGGCCTGGTATACCGCCTACACCCCGTACCAGCCGGAGATCTCGCAGGGCCGCCTGGAAGCGATCCTGAACTTCCAGCAGGTGATCACCGACCTGACCGGCATGGGCATCGCCAACGCCTCGATGCTGGACGAAGGCACCGCCGCCGCCGAAGCGATGACGCTGATCCAGCGCGTCGGCAAGTCGGCCTCGAAGGTTTTCTACGTCGCCGACGACGTGCTGCCGCAGACCCTCGAAGTGGTGCGCACCCGCGCCACCCCGATCGGCGTCGAAGTGCGCACCATTGCCGCCGCCGACATCGAGAACCTGACTGAAACCTGCTTCGGCGTGCTGCTGCAGTACCCGGGCGTGAACGGCGACGTGCGCGACTACCGCAACGCCTGCGAGAAGCTGCATGCGATGGGCGCGATGGTCGTGGTCGCGGCCGACCTGCTGGCCCTGACCGTGCTGACCCCGCCGGGCGAATGGGGCGCCGACGTCGTGGTCGGCAACAGCCAGCGCTTCGGCGTGCCGCTCGGTTTCGGCGGCCCGCACGCCGGTTACCTGGCCACCCGCGACGACTACAAGCGCAGCATGGCTGGCCGCCTGGCCGGCGTCACCGTCGACGCCCAGGGCAACAAGGCATTCCGCCTGGCGCTGCAGACCCGCGAACAGCACATCCGCCGCGAAAAGGCGACCTCGAACATCTGTACCGCACAGGTGCTGCTGGCCGTGATGGCCTCGATGTACGCGATCTACCACGGCCCCGAGGGCCTGGCTAGAATCGCCCGCCGCGTGCACCGCTACACCGGCATCCTGGCAGCAAGCCTGCAGAGCCTCGGCTACCAGCTGGTCAACGAGACCTTCTTCGACACCCTGACGGTCATCACCGACAAGGCCGATGACGTGCACCGCATCGCCGTCGAGAACGGCGTCAACCTGCGCCGCATCGATGCCCGCCACGTCGGTCTGTCGCTGGACGAGACCACCGGCCGCGAAGAAATCGAAGTGCTGGCGAAGATCTTCGGCGAAGCCGCCGGCAAAGCCGCCACCGTCGATTTCGACAGCCTGGACAGCGACGCCACCGACGCCTTCCCTGCATCGCTGAGCCGCACCAGCGCCTACCTGACCCACCCGACCTTCCACCGCTACCACGCCGAGCACGAGATGCTTCGCTACCTGCGTTCGCTGGCCGACAAGGACCTGGCGCTGGACCGCACCATGATCCCGCTGGGTTCGTGCACCATGAAGCTGAACGCGACCTCGGAGATGATCCCGGTCACCTGGCCGGAATTCTCGAACATCCACCCCTTCGCACCGGACGAGCAGACCGTCGGCTACCGCGAGATGATCGGCCAGCTCGAGCAGATGCTGTGCGCCGTGACCGGCTACGCCGGCGTGTCGCTGCAGCCGAACGCCGGCTCGCAGGGCGAGTACGCGGGCCTCCTGATCATCAAGAAGTACCATGAGTCGCGCGGCGAAGGCCATCGCAACATCTGCCTGATCCCGTCCTCGGCCCACGGCACCAACCCGGCATCGGCCAGCATGGTCGGCATGCAGGTGGTGGTCACCGCCTGCGACGAGAACGGCAACGTCGACCTGGAAGACCTGAAGAAGAAGGCCGAACAGCACAGCGCCAACCTGGCCTGCGTGATGGTCACCTACCCGTCGACCCACGGCGTATTCGAGGAAGGCATCAAGGAACTGTGCGAGATCGTGCATGCGCACGGCGGCCAGGTCTATGTGGACGGCGCCAACATGAACGCCCTGGTCGGCGTGGCCGGCCCCGGCATCTTCGGCGGCGACGTCAGCCACCTGAACCTGCACAAGACCTTCTGCATCCCGCACGGCGGCGGCGGTCCGGGCGTCGGCCCGGTGGCGGTGGGCGCCCACCTGGTGCCGTTCCTGCCGAACCATGTGTCGACCGGCTACCAGCGCGAAGGTTCGGACACCGCAGCCGGCATCGGCGCCGTCAGCGCCGCGCCTTACGGCTCTGCCTCGATCCTGCCGATCTCGTGGATGTACATCGCGATGATGGGCGCCGAAGGCCTGACCGCGGCCACCGAGACCGCGATCCTGAATGCCAACTACATCGCACGCCGCCTGGCCCCGCACTACCCGGTGCTGTACACCGGCCACGACGGCCTGGTCGCGCACGAATGCATCATCGACCTCCGTCCGCTGCAGGAAAAGACCGGCATCAGCAACGAAGACGTGGCCAAGCGCCTGATGGACTTCGGCTTCCACGCCCCGACCATGAGCTTCCCGGTGCCGGGCACGCTGATGATCGAGCCGACCGAGTCGGAGTCGAAGGTCGAGCTGGACCGCTTCATCGAGGCGATGATCACCATCCACGCCGAGATCGTGAAGGTCGAGCGCGGCGAGTACGACCGCATGGACAACCCGCTGAAGGGTGCGCCGCACACCGCCGAAGTCGTCACCGCCGACGACTGGAAGCACGGCTACTCGCGCGAAGTGGCCGCCTTCCCGGTGCCGTCGCTGCGCAAGCGCAAGTACTGGCCGCCGGTCGGCCGCGCCGACAACGTGTATGGCGACCGTAACCTGTTCTGCGGCTGCGCACCGATCGAGGATTATGAATAAAACTTAATCCTTGCCCCTCCGGCTGCTGGCCAGCCGGAGATAGGGATGCCCGGGGCTGCCGGGGCGCTTGTAAGGCGCTCCTGCAGCCCCGTTTTCATTGGCGTCTTCGTCGGCCGCGATCTGCACCGCCTCGTCCAGCCGGAACGCCGCCACCGCCTGCGACAGGCTGAGCGCCTGCTGCTGCAGGGTGCGCGCGGCCAGCGCCGCCTCTTCCACCATCCGCGTGCCCTGCTGGGTGAGCTCGTCCATGCGCACGATCGCCTGGTTCACGCCCGCCAGGTTCTCGGCGCGCGCGGCGCTGCTGCTGCCGATGCGGTTGACGATGTCGCCGACCTCCTGCACCGAGCTGGCCAGGTTCGCCATGCTGGAGCCGGCGTCGAGCGCAATCCCGGTACCGCCCTCGATCGCCGCCATCGCTTCGCGCGCCAGTTCGCGCGCCTCGCGGGCGTCCGCCACCGCGCGGCCGGCCAGCGCCCTCACCTCGCAGGCAGCCTGGGCGAAGCGCCAGGCTTGCGGGCCGCCCTCGGCCGCCTCGACCGCCGCGCCGAGGGCCAGGCTGCCGGCCTGGCCGCAGGCGATCTCGATCGCCTCGCCGATCTCGTCAAGGCGGGTGGCGGAGCGGCGCACGGTTTCGAGGGTCGCCACCAGCCGGTGCACCACGCTGCCGCCCTGCTGGGCCGCGCTGCTTGCCGCTTCGGTCAGCCGGTTGGCATGGCGCGCCGAGTCGGCGGTTTCCATCATCGCCGCCGCCAGGTCCTGCATCGAGGTCGCGGTCTGTTCCAGCGATGCGCGCACGCCGGCGCGCGCCGGCAGTCCGGCGCGGCCGAGGGCGATCTCGCGCGAAGCCGAGCCGATCGAGCGCGCCGATTCCAGGATCGTCCTCAGCGACAGGTTCAGGCTGCGGATGCTGTCGTCCAGCGCGCGCGAGGTGGCGGCGATCTCGTCGTCGCCGTCGACCCGGGCGCGCACCGTCAGGTCGCCGCTGGCCAGGCTGCTGGCGGCCGCTTCGATGGCGCCGACCTCGCCCAGCAGCGAGCGCCGCACCGCCATCGTGATCGCCAGCGACGCGGCGATCGATAGGACGATCACGATCGGCATCAGGATCGCGATCGCCCTGAAGTCGTCCGCCGCCTCGCTCGATGCCTGTTCCGACAGCTCCTGCTCGCGGCGCGCCAGCTCGGTCAGGCGCTCGGCCACCACGCCGAAGGCGCGCTCCGCCCTGGTCATCGCGCTGGCGCTGATCGACTGGTCTTCACGGGCGATCTCGATCACGTCGTCCACCGCGGCCACGTACAGGCGCCAGGCGCCGGCGGCCTGCTCGACATGGCGCAGTTCGGCCTCGCGATGGCGCGCCGGGCTCTCCCGCGTCAGGCGGGCGAGGCCGGCAAAGCCGCGGCCGATGTTCTCATGCTGCTGGCGGACCTCGCCCACCAGCGGCTCGACGCGGGTACGCGGAAAGCTGCCGCTGATCCAGGCCAGGATCTGGTAGGCTTGGGCATGGGCCTTCTGCGCCGACGCCACCAGGTTCGAGGCCGCCCGCATATGGGTGGCGCGCTGCTGGACGATGGTGTCGAGGGAATCGTTCTGGCGCAGCATCGCGAGATAGGCGCCGCATGAGAGGAGTACCAGCAGCACCAGTACAACGCCGGGCGCCAGCAGCAGCTTGGGGCCGATCCGCAGTCGGGACAGCATCTCAGCGGACTTCCGGATGAGAAGTTGCAAGCGTCATGGTCTCCTCCCAGTGAACAATGTCGCTCAACCATTTCTGGTAAGCACGAAATTGACGTGCATTGAAGCAATCTACGCTGTCCGGCACAATGACAGTTGCGATAACTCAAACAGCCGGATTCGGAAAGGAATCACATGAAACGTTCGAAAGGCGCCGCCGCCCTGCTGTCGGCGCTGGTCTTCCCCGGTGTCGGCCAGTGGTATTTGAGCCGCCGCCGCCTGGCCCTGCTGTTCGCCGTACCGGCCCTGGTGGCCGGCTTCGTCTATTTCGATTTCGCGCTGGAGGAGGCAAATGCGGTGGCCGGCCAAGTGCTGTCGGGTTCGGTGCCGCTGGATCCGGCGGCGATTGCGGCGAAGGTCGATGCACAGCCGACTTCCTGGGCGGTGACGCTCAGCGGCTGGGTGTTCGTGGTGTGTTGGGTGGGCAGTGTGGTGGAGGCGCTGCTTCACAAACCGCGGCCGTAAACCAAGGGTGGGGTGATTCAGGCCAGTGGCCTGAATCACGTGCCCACGCAAACGCCGCCATGTCGCAAACGTCCGCGTGGACACGGAGTGCCCACCCTACCGATACATGGTCGGCTTAGTCCAGCTTCGCCGCGTGCTCGCGCGTCGCGTGGAACTGCAGCTTCGGCCAGCGCTCCTGGGTCAGGCGCAGGTTGACGCCGGAGGTGGCCAGGAAGGCCAGGTTGCCGGCGGCGTCGTAGGCCACCTGCGGCGCCAGCGCGGTCTCGAAGTCGGCCAGCGCCTTCTTGTCGTCGCTGGAGACCCAGCGCGCGCTGCTGATGCTGGAGCCTTCGAACACGGCGTCGACGCCATACTCGTTCAGCAGGCGGCTGGCGACCACCTCGAACTGCAGCACGCCGACCGCGCCCAGGATCAGCTCACTGCCCATGACCGGCTTGAACACCTGTACGGCGCCCTCTTCGCCCAGCTGCTGCAGGCCTTTGTGCAGCTGCTTCATCTTCAGCGGGTTACGGATACGCACGGTGCGGAACAGGTCCGGCGCAAAGTAGGGGATGCCGGTGAATGTCAGCAGTTCGCCTTCCGAAAAGCTGTCGCCGATCTGCATATTGCCGTGGTTCGGCAGGCCGATGATGTCGCCGGCGTAGGCTTCCTCGACCTGTTCGCGGCTGGAGGCCATGAAGGTCACCACGGACGACAGTTTCACTTCGCGGCCCAGCCGCAGGTGCTTGACCTTCATGCCCTTTTCGAAACGTCCCGAGCAGACGCGCAGGAAGGCGATGCGGTCGCGGTGGGCCGGGTCCATGTTCGCCTGGATCTTGAAGACGAAGCCGGAGAAGGGCTGCTCGTCCGGCTTCACGGCGCGCACGGTGGCGTCGCGCTCGCGCGGGGCCGGGGCCCAGTCGATCAGCGCCGACAGGATCTCGCGCACGCCGAAGTTGTTGATCGCGGAACCGAAGAACACCGGGGTCTGCACGCCGGACAGGAAGCGCTCCAGGTCGAACACGTGCGAAGCGCCGTGGACCAGCTCCACTTCCATCTTCAGCTGCTCGATCTCCATCGGGAACATCTCGGCCAGGCGCGGGTTGTCGATGCCCTTGATGATCTCGTAGTCGCCGTCGGCCTTTTCCTCGCCGGCCTTGAACAGCATGATCTCGTCCTTGAGCAGGTGATACACGCCGCGGAAGTTCTTGCCCATGCCGATCGGCCAGGTCACCGGCGCGCACTCGATCTTCAGCACCGACTCGACCTCGTCGAGCAGTTCCAGCGGATCGCGGGTCTCGCGGTCCATCTTGTTCATGAAGGTGACGATCGGGGTCGCTCGCATGCGGCAAACATCCAGCAGCTTGATCGTCTGCTCTTCCACGCCCTTGGCGGCGTCGATCACCATCAGGGCCGAGTCGACCGCGGTCAGCACGCGATAGGTATCTTCCGAGAAGTCCTGGTGGCCCGGGGTGTCGAGCAGGTTGATCACGTGATCGCGGAACTCGAACTGCATCACCGACGAGGCGACCGAGATGCCACGCTGCTTCTCGATGTCCATCCAGTCGGAGGTTGCATGACGGCCGCTCTTGCGGCCCTTGACGGTACCGGCCAGCTGGATCGCGCCCGAGAACAACAGGAGCTTTTCGGTGAGCGTGGTCTTGCCGGCGTCGGGGTGGGAAATGATGCCGAAGGTGCGGCGGCGCTGGACCTCGCGCGCGATCTGCGCGGCGGTTTTGGCCGAGGGAGTAACGGCGATATCGTCGCCCGTTTCAGGCGTACTTGCTGCGGTTTCGTTGGACATGGTCTCGCCTTCGCGGCGCTTTGCATAAACCCTCGATTTTACCGAGTCTCATGCGGTTTGTCTTGAAATCCGCTGTAGGACAAGTCGGGCTTCCCGCTTGGCGACTTATAAATTTTTCGTTAACCAGGGAAAACGCCGATGCCATGCCCTATGTTCCTGACGAACTCATGGGGAGTCGAATCGTTGCCGGATCGGCTTATACGGCTGAGCGCGAAAACGTTTTAATGCAGTTTGGCCATTTCCAGGTGGCTAAAACTATCCTGCTTTGAATGTTTCTCTCTAGTAGGACTGGACTGACAAAACATCATGCATAGAACCTACATGGGGGCGACGACTAGTCTTATGTTCGGCAAGAGACTATGGCAATAAAGTACACACATCGCGATGAGGAAACCCATCCAACAGTCGCACCCCACGAAGTACCCGATGTAAGACAGAGATAACGAGGACAATATGAATAACGCTCAACTTGGTGTTGCCGCCCAGAAGGCCCAGCCGGTCAACCAGATTCCCGCCTCCGCCGAGGAATTCAAAGTGGCGTCCCGTCCGGTCGTCAGCTACAGCGGCACCCAACAAAATGAGTTGCTGGCAGCCCTGCCAAGACTAGACCTGGAAACCCTGTTTGAGCACCTGGAACTGGTTCCGCTGCCCTTTGGCAAGGAACTGTTCGAATTCGGCAGCAAACTCGAATACGTTTATTTTCCCACCACCGCCATCGTCTCCCTGCTGTACGTGATGGAAGACGGCGCCACCACCGAGATCGCCGTGGTCGGCCATGAAGGCGCGGTCGGTGTGTCGCTGTTCATGGGCGAACGCGCTACCTGCAGCGCCGTGGTCCAGAGCGCCGGCTATGGCTACCGCCTGAAAACCCAGTACCTGCGCGACGCCTTCAACAAGGGCGGCGCCCTGCCCCAGCTGCTGATGCGCTACACCAATGCCCTGTTCGCCCAGATGGCCCAGAACGCCGTCGGCGGCCGCCACAGCTCGATCGAACAGAAACTGTGCCGCTGGCTGCTGGACCGTCTGGACCGTTCGGCCAGCAACGAGCTGAAAGTGACGCAGGAACTGATCTCCATCATGCTGGGCGTGCGCCGCGAAAGCATCACCGCCGCCGCCGGCAAGCTGCAGGACGAAGGCCTGATCCAGTACCGCCGCGGCAACATCACCGTGCTGAACCGCCAAGGCCTGGAAGACTACGCCGGCGAGTGCTACAAGGTTGCTAAGAGCGAGTATGACCGTCTGCTGATGGATGTGGCGCGTGCATGAGCGCAGGCGGCCCCGGATCCCTCTGACCACCACCCAATGCCAGCGCTGCCGGCGCCGGAACCGCCACTGAGACGGTTCCCGCCGGTTCGGCGCCAGGCGGTTCCAGCGGCACCCAGGCCTGTACGCAGGTGCCCACGCCGTTCACTCCCCGTTCCACCTTCAGTGTTCCGTTCAGCAGAAGTGCACGTTCGCGCATGCCCAGCAGGCCGTGCGACTTCGTGCGCCGCATCGCATCCGGCGGAATGCCGACGCCGTCGTCGCTGACTTCCAGCGCCAGTCCCTCGCCTTCGCGCGCCAGGTGCACGACCACGTGGCGCGCCTGCGCGTACTTGGCGATATTGTTCAGCGATTCCTGGGCGATGCGGAACAGCGCGATCGCCTGCATCGGCCCGGCGCTGTCGGCTTCCGGGTCGATCAAGGCTTCGCAGTCCAGGCGCGTGGCGCGCGCGTAATCCTCGCAATAGCTCTGCAACGCCGCCGCCAGGCCCAGGTTGTCCAGCAGGCTGGGCCGCAGGTCTTCGACGATGCGCCGCTTCAGTTGCACGGTCTCGATCAGGGTCTTGCGCGCGAAGCCGAGGGCCGCGGCCTGCTCCGGATGCGTCTCCTTCAATTGCTCGCCGACCGTCGACAGGTACATGCCGATGGCGGTCAGGTTGGCGCCCATCTCGTCGTGCAGCTCGCGCGCCAGGCGTGCCTTTTCTTCTTCCGACACGCTGATCAGGTGGCGCGACAATACCGACAGTTGTTCGGTACGGGACGCCACCAGGGATTCGAGCTGGTCGTTGGTCTGCTCCAGGGCGTGCTGGGCGTGCAGGCGCAGGCGGAAGCCGCGCCGGATCAGGTTATAGAACAGCAGCAGGACGGCGATGGCGGCGATGTTGGTGCCCAGCCCCAGCAGGGCCGTGCGCTGGTAGCGGTCATAGAAGGCGGCGCCGCGCGCGGCCAGCAGCTCGTTCTGCTCGCCCGTCATGATGACCACCTGCAGCCGGATCTCATCCATCTGGGTCGGGTCTTCCTGGGTGCGGGCGATCGCGATGATGTCCTTCAGGCCGCCGTGGCGGTAGACCTCGAGGGCCTGGTTCATCAGGTCCATGCGGCGCCGCACCAGGGTCTGCAGCTGCGCCAGGTTCTTGAGCTGGGAGGGATTGTCGGCCAGCAGGTCCTTGAGCACGCCGATCTGGCCGTCCAGCTCGTGCTCGGCGGTGCGCAACGGGCCGAGATAGGTGTCGGAACCGGACAGGAAATAGCCGCGCAGCCCGCTGTCCGCATCGGTGACGAGCAGGTTCACATACTGCAGCCGGGCGGACACGCGGTCGGCCTGCGCCTGCCTGGTATTGGCCTCCTTCAGGCCGTCGAGGTTGCGCATCAGGCTGACGGCGTTCAGCACCAGGATCAGCACGCAGACCGCACACAGCAGAGTCTGGTACAAGGGCAGGCTGCGGCCCGGCTTGAACGCGGGGTCGGTACTGAAATACATCCTTGAACGATCCTCTCACGCAGCGACGATGTGCGGAATTATAGACTGAGGGAAATTGCTGTGCAGCGCGCTAGAGGTGGCGTGCGGAGAGGTGTGGCGGGAGGACGACGCGGCAGGCGCGCCGCCCTCCGTACTGCTGAAGCCGACTCTTCAGTCGAGCAGGTTGTTCTTCATGGCGTAATAGGTCAGGTCGCTGTTCGACTGCAGGCCCATCTTTTCCATGATGCGCGTGCGGTAGGTCGAGACGGTCTTGATCGACAGCGACAGCGCATTGCCGATATCGGACACGGTGGCGCCCTTGGCCAGGCGCAGGAAGACCTGGAATTCGCGGTCCGACAGCTCGGTGTGCAGGGCCGTGTTGGGGTCGCGGTCGAAGCTCTGGGCCAGCAGTTCGCCGACCTGGGAGCTGACATAACGGCGGCCCTGGTAGACGGTACGCACGGCGGTCTTGAGCTCGTCGGCGTCGCACTCCTTGTTCAGGTAGCCGTTGGCGCCCATCTTGAACAGGTTGAGCGCGTACTGCTGGGCCGGGTAACCCGACAGGATCAGGACCGGCAGGTTCGGCTGGCCCTGACGGATCGTGCGCAGGATGTCGATGCCGCTCTGGTCGGGCATCGCAATATCCAATAGCAACACGTCGCAGATTTCACGACGTGCGATGTCGAGGGCTTCGCGCCCGGTCGCACCCTCGGCGACGACTTCGAAATCGCCGGAGGACGAAAAAATCTGCTTGAAACCTGCTCGAACTATCTGGTGATCGTCACAAATGGCAACGCGTATCATTGTCTTCCCTTAGATTTTTCCTGAGGCAGGAAAGAGCCGACGCCGACATCCGCGCCTGCAACGGCAAGCGTTTGAGTCAGCAAAATAAGCAAGTGACATTCTAGCACCTCCTAGGTGCAGAACAACAGGAGCACGAATACTTGAGCCCGATACCTGACGATCGCGGTTCAGGCTAACGGCACCCCGTGCTTCAGGATGGCGAGGATGCTGTGCAATTCCTCGCGCAGCAGCTCCGGGGCGATGGTCGGCACCGGTGGTTCGGGCGGCACTGGCGGCGGCAGCTCGGCCTCCTCGACCTGGGCGCCACGGCCGTCGAGGCGGTTGCGGGCGCCGCTGATCGTGAAGCCCTGCTCGTACAACAGCTCGCGGATACGCCGGATCAACAGCACTTCGTGGTGCTGGTAATAGCGGCGGTTTCCACGGCGTTTGACCGGCTTTAGCTGGGTAAATTCCTGCTCCCAGTAACGCAGCACATGCGGTTTGACCCCGCACAATTCGCTGACTTCCCCGATCGTGAAATAGCGCTTGGCCGGAATCGGTGGCAATACAGTCAGTTCCATCTTGTTCGGTCGGTCATTCATGGCTCTTTGGCTTGACTACTCAGGCTGCGCGCGCCAGCGACCCGTTGCCGGAACCTGCCGGATTGGCCTCCTCGACCATGCTCTTGAGTTTCTGGCTGGCGTGGAAAGTCACAACGCGACGCGCAGTGATGGGGATTTCTTCCCCGGTTTTCGGATTGCGGCCCGGACGCTGCGGCTTGTCGCGCAACTGGAAGTTGCCGAAACCGGACAGCTTGACCGCTTCGCCGCGCTCGAGCGCATTGCGGATTTCGTCGAAGAAGGTCTCGACCATGTCCTTGGCTTCGCGCTTGTTCAGGCCAACCTGCTCGAACAGCAGCTCGGCCAGCTCCGCCTTGGTCAGGGTCGGCAACTCCTTTTGGGCCGCCTGCCGCACCCTGTGGGCGGCGAGCGCTTCCTCGAGTACGACGGAGTCTAAGTCGTTGTTGTTAATTTTTAGCCCTACCTTCAGTTTTGGATGAGGATTCGATAAACCTACTGCGCGTCGCACTGGCGGCCTGCGATGCTCGCCGTACCTGAGTACGGCTGCGCTTCTCGGCCACCATTGCTTCCGCTCGCTACGGTTTCTCGAATCCTCTTGAGGCACGTAGCCCCTCATCGTTAGGCGCGCAGTCTGGCGCCGTGTTGTTGCGCCGCCGATGCCAGCGCGGCCATGATGGCCTCGACCGCATCGTCCTGGAGCGTCGATTGAGTATCTTGCAAGCCAAAGCGGAAAGCAAGACTTTTTTCATCTTGCTCCAAACCCTTGCCGCGATATTCATCAAATAAAACAACGGCTTGCACGAGTTTACCATACGCGTTCGACGCCAGCTCGGCCTTGAACGCGTCGAGCAGCACCTGTGCCGGAACGTCCTGTTTCACCACCAGGGCGAGGTCGCGGGTTGCGCCTGGGAACTTCGAGATTTCGGTGTAGGTCGGCACCACGCGCTCGCGCAGGGCTTCGGCATCGACCTCGAACAGCACCGGCGCCTGCGGCAGGTCGTACTTCTGCAACCAGCGCGGATGCAGTTCGCCGATGAAGCCGATCACCTTGCCATCCAGTTCCACCTGGGCGCAGCGGCCCGGGTGCAGGGCCGGGTGTTCGAGCTTGGCGAAGCGCAGGCTGCGCGGCGCGAACAGCGCTTCGAGGTCGCCCTTGACATCGAAGAAGTCGACGGCGCGGGTCGGCATGCCCCACTGCTCGTCGCTGGCCGGACCGTAGGCGATCGCGGCGACGCGCTTCGGCTGGTCGAAACCGGCAATCGACAGCGGACCGTCGACGGCTTGCGGATTGCGGTGGAACACCGCGCCCACTTCGAATACGCGCACGCGGCCGGCCTTGCGATTGACGTTGTAGCGCACGTTGGCGACCAGGCTGCCGATCAGGTTCGAGCGCATCACGCTCATCTGGCTTGCGATCGGGTTCTGCAGGCGGATCGGATCGGTGTTGCCGGCGAAGTCGGCTTCCCACTGGCTTTCCACGAAGCTCATGTTGACCACTTCCTGGTAGCCGAGATCGGCCAGCTGGTGGCGGATCGCGAACAGCGAGCGCGTGTTTTCCGGCTCGATCAGCATCGCGCTCGGCGCGCTAGGGGGCAGCGCCGGAATGTTCTCGAAGCCGTACACGCGGGCGACTTCCTCGATCAGGTCTTCCTCGATCTCGATGTCGAAACGGTAGGACGGCGCGGTGACCGTGAAGCGGCCCGGCTCGCGCTCGAACGGCAGGCCAAGGCGGGTGAAGATGTCGGCCACGGTGTCGTCGTCGATCGCCACGCCGATGACCTTCTGCGCGCGTTCGGTGCGCAGGGTGACGGGCAGGCGCTGCGGGATGTTCACGATCTGGTCGTCGACCGGGCCGACCTTGGTGTCGGGCGTGCCGCAAATCTCGACGATCAGCGAAGTGATGCGCTCGATGCGCTCGCAGGTAGAAGCAAAGTCGACGCCGCGCTCGAAGCGGTGCGCCGCATCGGTCGAGAAGTTGAAGCGGCGCGCACGGCCCTGGATGGCGCCCGGCCACCAGAACGCGGCTTCCAGGTAAATGTCGGTGGTGTCCAGGGTGACGGCGGTGGAGTCGCCGCCCATGATGCCGGCCAGCGATTCGATTTCCTTTTCATCGGCGATCACGCCGACCCACTCGTCGACCTCGACGGTGTTGCCGTTCAGGAGCTTCAGCGACTCCCCCTTCTTGCCCCAGCGCACGTCGATGCTGCCGTGGATCCTGGCCAGGTCGAACACGTGCGAAGGCTGGCCGGTTTCCAGCATCACGTAGTTGGAGATGTCGACCAGGCTCGAGACCGAGCGCTGGCCGCTGCGTTCCAGGCGGCGCTTCATCCACTCGGGCGTGGCGGCGCGCGCGTTCAGGCCGCGGATCACGCGGCCGGTGAAGCGGCCGCACAGGTCCGGCGCGGACACTTTCACCGGCAGGACTTCGTCGATGCCGACCGCAACGATGCGCTGGGCCGGGAAGGTCAGCGGCGTGCCGGTCAGGGCCGACACTTCGCGTGCCACGCCCAGCACCGACAGGCAGTCCGCCTTGTTCGGGGTCAGCTTGATGGTGAACTTCTGGTCGTTCAGGCCCAGGTAGTCACGGATATTCTGGCCGACCGGCGCGTCTTCCGGCAGTTCCATCAGGCCGCTGCTCTCTTCGGAGATTTTCAGCTCCTTGGCCGAGCACATCATGCCCTGCGACTCGACGCCGCGCAGCTTGCCGACCTTGATCTCGAAGGGTTTGCCATCCGCACCCGGCGGCAGCACGGCGCCGGCCATGGCGCAGATCGCCTTCATGCCGGCGCGTACGTTCGGGGCGCCGCAGACAATATTCAGTAAAGTGCCGCTACCGACGTCGACCTGGCACACGTTCAGGCGGTCGGCGTTCGGGTGCTTGGCCACTTCCTTGACCTCCGCCACCACGACGTTCGAGAACGGCGGCGCGACCGCTTCCACTTCTTCGACCTCGAGGCCGGACATGGTGAGCAGGTGGGCCAGTTCGTCCGAAGTCATTTTCGGATCGACCATGGAACGGAGCCAGTTTTCGGAGAATTGCATATTAGTTTGCCTTATCGCTGCTTGTCTTTTATAAGAGTTTCTTCTTAATTGAACTGCTTCAGGAAGCGCAGATCGCCCTCATAGAAGAGGCGCAGATCGTTGATCCCGTAGCGCAGCATGGTGAGGCGTTCGAGGCCGGAGCCGAACGCGAAGCCGATGAATTTTTCCGGATCCAGGCCGAAGTTGCGCACCACGGTCGGGTGCACCTGGCCGGCGCCCGAGACTTCCAGCCAGCGGCCCTTCAGCGGGCCGGAACCGAAGGCGATGTCGATCTCGGCCGAGGGTTCGGTGAACGGGAAGTAAGACGGACGGAAGCGCACCTGCAGGTCGTCGGTCTCGAAGAAGGCCTTCACGAAGTTCAGGTACACGCCCTTGAGGTCGGCAAAGCTGATGTTCTCGCCGATCCACAGGCCTTCGACCTGGTGGAACATCGGCGAGTGGGTGGCGTCGCTGTCGACGCGGTAGGTGCGGCCCGGCGCGATCACCTTGATCGGCGGCGTGTGGGTGCGGGCATAGCGCACCTGCATCGGGCTGGTGTGGGTACGCAGCAGCAGCGGCTTGCCCTGGCTGTCGTTGCCCTCGATATAGAAGGTGTCCTGCATCGAACGCGCCGGGTGGTTTTCCGGGCTGTTCAGTGCGGTGAAGTTGGTCCAGTCGGTCTCGATCTCGGGGCCGTCGGCCACGTCGAAGCCGATCGAGCGGAAGATCTGTTCGACCCGCTCCCAGCTGCGCATCACCGGGTGGATACCGCCGGTCGAGCGGCCGCGGCCCGGCAGGGTGACGTCGATGCTCTCAGCGTTCAGGCGCGCCATCAGCTGGACGTTCGCCAGGTCTTCGCGGCGGGCGGTCAAGGCCTGTTCGATTTTTTCTTTGGCGGCATTGATCAGGGCGCCCTGCGCCTTGCGCTGGTCCGGATCGAGCTTGCCGAGGCCCTTCATCAGTTCGGTCACCTGGCCAGTCTTGCCCAGGTATTTCGCTTTTGCGTTTTCCAGCGCGGCGGCGTCTTGCGCGGCACTAAAATCGGATTGGGCCGAGACGACAAGTTCTTCCAGGGCGAGGTTTGCGAGATCCATGCTTGTTCTTTTCCTGTTCGATGGCGGGGAACGCCAGAAACAAAAACAGGGCATCGGTCGTGAAACCTTTGCCCCGTCCTTTGCGCGCCGGCGGTCTTTCAACCGCGCGACGCTGTACTTCTGCTTTGCAGGCTCGCGATTAAGCAGCCAGCTTTGCCTTGACGGTGTTCACGATAGCGGCAAATGCCGGCTTGTCGTTCACAGCCATGTCGGCCAGGACTTTACGGTCCAGTTCAATCGCGGCTTTCTTCAGGCCGTTCATGAATGCGCTGTAGGTCATGCCGTGCGAACGCGAAGCCGCGTTGATACGGGTGATCCACAGTGCGCGGAAGACGCGCTTCTTGTTGCGGCGGTCGCGGTATGCGTACTGGCCAGCGCGCATGACTGCTTGCTTGGCAATACGGAATACTTTGCTGCGGCGGCCACGATAGCCTTTTGCAAGCTCAAGAACCTTCTTATGACGGGCACGTGCAGTAACCCCACGTTTTACTCGAGGCATATTCGCTCCTTAGTGTGAGATTAAACAGCAGACGGCATCATGCGGTAGACGCTTTGGACGTCGGACGCATTGATGTTACGGGTGCCGCGCAGTTGGCGCTTGTTCTTGGTGGTCTTCTTGGTCAGGATGTGACGCTTGAACGCCATACCCGATTTGACGGTACCACCCGGACGCACGCGAAAACGCTTTTTCGCGGAGCTTTTGGTTTTCATTTTCGGCATAGTCTTCTGCCCTCTTAGAGGCAGCCTCATATGTAACAGGATTGCAGGTGGCAGCAACGCTGCTCTTGGATGCCTGCTTTCACTTGTTTCTGCAGCAGAAGCGAGTCCACTACAGTCTTGCATTCCTGCATCATTACGATACGGGAACCGCAGATTTTAGCATAGTTTTCGTTCCGTGGGCACAGCGTGCTCACGCCAAAAGCTTGCATATCGACAGCCCAGGCAGAATAGGCCAGGCCCGGGCAACAGGCGCACCTGCAGCCCGGGCCTGGCCCGGCTTAACTGTCTCAACGAGCGAAGTAGCTTATTTCTTCTTCTTCGGCGCGACCACCATGATCATCTGGCGGCCTTCCAGCTTCGGGAACTGCTCGACCTGGCCGTAGGGCTCCAGGTCGCCGCGCAGACGCTCCAGCATGCGCTGGCCGATGTCCTGGTGGGCCATCTCGCGGCCACGGAAGCGCAGCGTGATCTTGGTCTTGTCACCCTCTTCCAGGAACTTGATCAGGTTGCGCAGCTTGATGCTGTAGTCGCCTTCGTCCGTACCTGGACGGAACTTGATCTCCTTGACCTGGATGATCTTCTGCTTCAGCTTCGCTTCGTGCGCCCGCTTCTGCTCCGAATACTTGAACTTGCCGTAGTCCATCAGGCGGCAGACCGGCGGAGTCGCATTCGGGGCGATTTCCACCAGATCGACGTTCGCTTCTTCAGCCAGACGAAACGCTTCGGCCAGGCTCACAATGCCCAGCGGCTCGTTATCCACCCCGCTCAGACGCATTTCGGGATGGTTGATTTCGCCATTGATGCGATGTGACGACTTGTCAGTAGCTATGGTGTTTCCTTTAAAAGTTAATTAGATCGGGCCGTCTCAAGGCGCAAGAAAACTCACTTCGCCTTGGTTGCCACCTCGCTCTGGAGGCGTTCCAGCAGCGCATCGACGGACATGACGCCCAAGTCGACGTTGCCGCGCGCGCGAACGGCCACAGTATTGGCATCCCGCTCTTTATCACCGACAACTAAGATGTACGGCAGCTTTTGGACGGAATGCTCCCGGATTTTATAGGTAATCTTCTCGTTCCGCAAATCAGCGTGAACACGCAGGCCGGCCGCCTTCAGGCGGGCTTCCACTTCTTTCACATAGGAAGCTTGCGCATCAGAAATGTTCAAGATCGCCACCTGGACCGGCGCCAGCCACAGCGGCAGCGCGCCCGCGTAGTTTTCGATCAGGATGCCGATGAAGCGCTCCATCGAACCCACGATCGCGCGGTGCAGCATCACCGGCACCTTGCGGGTATTGTCTTCCGCCACATATTCGGCGCCAAGGCGGCCCGGCATCGAGAAGTCGACCTGCATGGTACCGACCTGCCACGGACGGCCGAGGCTGTCCTTCAGGTGGTACTCGATCTTCGGGCCGTAGAAGGCGCCCTCGCCCGGCAGCTCGGTCCACTCGACGCCGCAGCCGCGCAGGGCCGAACGCAGGGCTTCCTCGGCCTGGTCCCAGACCTCGTCGCTGCCGATGCGGTTTTCCGGACGCAGGGCGATCTTGACATCGATGTTCTCGAAGCCGAAGTCCTCGTAGACCTTCATCGCCTGGGCGTGGAAAGCCACGACTTCCGGCGCGATCTGCTCTTCGGTACAGAACACGTGGCCGTCGTCCTGGGTGAAGCCGCGCACGCGCATCAGGCCGTGCAGCGCGCCCGAGGACTCGTTGCGGTGGCACTGACCGAACTCGCCGTAGCGCAGCGGCAGGTCGCGGTAGGAACGCAGGCCGGCGTTATAGATCTGCACGTGACCCGGGCAGTTCATCGGCTTGAGTGCGTAGGTGCGGTTCTCCGACTCGGTGGTGAACATGTTTTCGCGATAGTTGTCCCAGTGGCCGGTCTTCTTCCACAGCGACACGTCGATGATCTGCGGAGCCTTGACCTCGTTATAGCCGGTCACCTGGTAGGTATGGCGCATGTACTGCTCGACCTGCTGCCAGATCGACCAGCCCTTCGGATGCCAGAAGATCAGGCCCGGGGCCTCGTCCTGGAAGTGGAACAGGTCCAGCTGCTTGCCCAGCTTGCGGTGGTCGCGCTTCTCGGCCTCTTCCAGCATGTGCAGGTACTGCTCCTGCTCTTCCTTCCTGGCCCAGGCGGTGCCGTAGACGCGCTGCAGCATCTCGTTCTTCGAGTCGCCGCGCCAGTAGGCGCCGGCCAGCTTCATCAGCTTGAATACCTTCAGCTTGCCGGTCGAAGGCACGTGCGGGCCGCGGCACAGGTCGGTGAACTTGCCTTCCGAGTACAGCGACACGTCTTCGTTTGCCGGGATCGAGGCGATGATCTCGGCCTTGTAGTCTTCGCCGATGGATTTGAAATAGGCCACCGCCTCGTCGCGCGGCAGGACCTTGCGGGTCACCGGCTCGTCCTTCTTGGCCAGTTCGACCATCTTCTTCTCGATGGCTTGCAGGTCTTCCGGGGTGAACGGGCGCTTGTACGAGAAGTCGTAGTAGAAACCGTTGTCGATGACCGGGCCGATGGTGACCTGGGCTTCCGGGAACAACTCCTTGACCGCGTAGGCCAGCAGGTGGGCGGTCGAGTGACGGATCACGTCCAGGCCTTCCGGATCCTTGTCGGTGACGATGGCGAGATCGGCATCGCTCTCGATCAGGAAAGAGGTGTCGACCACCTTGCCGTCGACCTTACCGGCCAGCGCGGCCTTGGCCAGGCTCGGGGCTATATTCTGCGCCACCTGGGCCACGGTCACCGGGCCCTCGAATTGACGGCTGGAGCCGTCCGGAAGTCGCACATTCAGCATCTTGATCTCCTGTTCGGCGCCGTCGCGCCCGCAAAGTTGGGATATGAGTTGAAAAATTTGAAACGAAAAATATTTGGACGAAAAAAAACGCGCACCAGGCGCGTTTTTATCAGTGTTGTCGAGCTTCTTGAGACAAAAGACCACCGTACCGCGTCTAGCGATTCCCCCACAACTCAGTTGTAGTTCGCGGTGTCATAACCGTCGGTGCCTTTCTCGCTCTTACTGAAGAGTATTCTGGTGGGCGGTGCAGAATTCGAATCTGCGACCCCTTGGATGTCGACCAAGTATTCTAACCAGCTGAACTAACCGCCCGTATGCCGCCATTATAGGGGGTCGGCTGCAGTTGTGCAAGGCAGCACGGATGATGGGCATCTTATGCGCACGCGTAAGGTTCGCGGATCGCAGCTGCCGCGTGGGCACGCAGTGCCCACCCTACATGTATACTGCCGCCTGTTCATCCTTATAACGCATCCCAATGTCCGACCAGTCCGCCTCCTCCGCCCACCTGCACGCCCACCTCGACGGCGACGCCCGCCATGGCCACGTCATCGAAGGCCGCAGCCAGGCCGCGATGGGGCTGGCGCTGGGCCTGACCCTGCTGTTCGCCGTGATCGAGGCGGTCACCGGCTTCTTCTCGAATTCGCTGGCCCTGATCTCCGACGCCGGCCACATGACCACCGACGCCGCCGCCCTCGGCCTGGCGCTGATGGCGCAATTGATTGCGCGCCGGCCGCCGTCGAGCCGCCACTCCTTCGGCTTCGTGCGCGCCGAGGCGCTGGCCGCTTTCGTGAACAGCCTGGCGATGCTGCTGCTGGTAGGCTGGATCGTCTACGAGGCGGCCAAGCGGCTGGCCCATCCGGAGCATGTGCAGGGCGGCACCGTGTTCGTGGTCGCTACGATCGGCGCCTGCATCAATATCCTGGTGGCCTGGGTGTTGTCGCGCGGCGAGCAGAGCATCAACACCCGCGCCGCCCTCGTCAACGTGCTGGGCGACCTGCTCGGCTCGGTGGCCGCGATCGCCGCCGGCGCCATCATCCACTTCACCGGCTGGCTGCGGATCGACCCGATCCTGTCGATCTTCGTGTCGCTGCTGATCCTGAAATCGACGTTCGGCGTACTGCGCGAGTCCTACCACTTCCTGATGGAAGGCGTGCCGCACCAGATCGACTACCTGGGCGTCGGCGCCGACCTGGCCGCCGTGCCCGGCGTGCTGTCGGTGCACGACCTGCACGTGTGGGACATGTCGCCGGGCGAACCGGCCCTGATCGGCCACCTCGAGATTGCCGACCTGAACGCCTGGCCCGAGGTATTGCGCGCGGTGAAAGAGATGCTGCTGGCCAAGCATGGCATCGATCACGTGACCCTGCAGCCGGAGCCGCATAATCACTAAGCGATCGACACGGAGGACGCATGCACACCCAATTCGACTTCCAGCAGATCGTGCAGGACCTGGGCGACGGCGTGATCGTGTGCGACGCCGCCGGCGTGATCGTGTTCTGGAACACGGCGGCAACGCGGATCTTCGGCTTTACCCAGGAAGAAGCGCTCGGCCGCTCGCTCGACCTGATCATTCCGAGCCGCCACCAGCAGCGCCACTGGGACGGCTTCCATCGGACGGTCGCCACCGGGAGCACGCGCTACGGCGGCGAGCTGTTGCGCGTACCGGCCCTGCACAAGGAAGGCCGGCCGCTGTCGATCGCCTTCACGGTGGCCCTGCTGCACGCGCCGGGCACAGTGGAAAACAGGCCGGTAACGGGCATCGCCGCCGTGATCCGTGACGACACCGAGCGCTGGAAGGCGGAGCGCGCCGCGCGGGCCGACCTTTCCTCTTCCTAGTGCTTGTCAGCGCCCTCCGACCCCATGCCGGGGCGCACGCCGATAGGCCGCGCGATGGGTGGATGCCGATAATCGGCACATGCCTATCCAAGATCAAGTCTACGACTGCCTCATCATCGGCGGCGGCCCCGGTGGCCTGACCGCCGCCATCTATCTGCGCCGCTTCACCCGCAGCGTCGCCCTGGTCGACAAGGGCAACAGCCGGCTGCGCCTGATTCCCGTGTCGCACAACTATCCGGGCTTTCCGGAAGGCGTGCCGGGCAACGTCCTGCTCGGCAATCTGTCGGTCCAGCTGGAACGCTACGGCGGCAGCGTGATGCCGGGCGAGATCGTCGACCTGCGCATCGAGGACGGCCTGTTCGTCGGCGACTACGCCGCCGAAGATGCGCCCGAGGGCGAGCTCACCCGGATCCGCGCCCACACCGTGCTGCTGGCCACCGGCGTCGCCGATGGCGGCCTGCCGATCGAGAACTGGCGGGAAGCGATCGCCTTCGGTTCGCTGCGCCTGTGCCCCGTGTGCGACGGCTTCGACGTGATGGACAAGCGCATCGCGGTCGCCACCGCCGACACCAACCCGGTCGGCCACGCCCTCTTCATGCGTACCTTCAGCGCCGACGTGACCCTGTTCGAACGCGGCTCGGCCTCGATGCTGAACGATGAAGACAGGCGCCGCCTGGATGCCGCCGGCGTGCGCCTGATCGAATCGCCGCTGCTGTCCGTCACCTTGGACGCGTCGATGAAGCCGGTGCTGCATACCGAGGACGGCGAGGACTATTCGGCCGACGTGTTCTACCCGATGCTGGGCGAGAAGGCGCGCTCGAACCTGGCCGCGAAGCTGGGCGCCCGCACCGCGCAATGCGAGGAATTGCTGGTGGACGCGCACCAGGCCACCAGCGTGCCGGGCCTGTACGCGATCGGCGACGTGACCGTGGGCCTGAACCAGATCGCGGTGGCGACAGGCGGCGCGGCCAGGGCGGCGGTGCGGATCCACAACCAGCTGCCGCCGGCGCTGCGCCGGCCGCCCATTCGGCCGTCCCCCCTTCGGCCGGCTTCCGGCGGTCCGGCGCAGGCGGGATGAACGGCTTCCTGACGGGCAAGGTGTCGATATAATAGTGTCAAGCCGCGCCCGCCCCGGACCGGCATGACAACGTCGACGAGCCCATGAAGAAGACCTTTCCGTCCCTGCTGCTGATCGCCTCCACCCTGTCCGGCGCCGCCTTCGCCGCCGATGATGCCGCCATCCTGAAATGCCGCGCCATGGCCGAAACCGCGAAGCGGCTGGCCTGCTATGACGCGATTCCGGTCGACTTCGCCGCTCCCCCTGCCGCCCGGCCCTCCGCACCGGCTGCCGCGCCGGTGGCGGCCGCCACTGCCGCGCCGGCCGCTTCGACCGAGCAGAATTTCGGCCTGCGCCCGGTGGTCAAGAAGCAGAAGGATGCCGAACCCTCGGCCATCCACAGCAGCGTGGTAGGCCGCTTCGACGGCTGGAGTCCGGGAACGGTCTTTACGCTCGCCAATGGACAGGTCTGGAAAGTCACCGACGATGCCGACGCCGTGCTGCCGATCATGCAGAACCCGAAGGTCGAGATCACGCGCGGCCTGCTGGGCGCCTACTTCCTGCAGGTCGAGGGCCATACCAACAGCGCAAGGGTGGCACGGGTCAGGTAAGGCCCGCCTCAGCCTTCCGACGCCAGCGCCATCCGGCGCCGTATCCGCTCAACGGCCTGCATATCGCCCGCCGCCTCGGCGCGCCGCTCCTGCACGCCCAGCCAGGCCAGCAGCGGCCTGCGCCAGCCCTGGTTCGACGCCGTGTCGACCGCATTCCCGATGTCCGCCGGGCTGATCCTGCCAGCCTTGAACAGGGCGCCGGCCGCCACCAGGCGCGCCAGCGGATCCTGCACGCCGGCCAGGCTGCCGCCGGTGACGACGGCGCGGTGCTGCTCGGGCAGCAGGCTGGCGTTCAGCCCCTGCCAGCGGCCCTCGAGGTAGGCCGCATAGGCCTGCTGGGCCGGGTTCGCGTCGCCCGCCACGGCCGCGTAGCCGGGACAGTCGAATACCAGGGCGGCCACGCGCGCCGCGCAGCGCACCAGCTCGGCCTGGGCCACGTTGTCGAAGCGGCCGGTGCTGGCGGTGGCGCGGCGGGCGCGCACGAATTCGGCGTCGGCGGCGGCCGTGTCGCCATGCAGCCAGGCGTCGGTATAGCCTTCGAGTGCGCTCTTCGCGTTCGGCTGCCAGTCGGGCGGCTGGGGCTTGCTGGCGCAGCCGGCCAGGGCGATGGAAGCCATCGTCACGAACAACAAGGCGGTCTTCTTCATGGCAGCTTGATCTCCTCGTCGCGCTTGAACGGCCACTTGCGGTTGATTTCGTCGACCAGCCGGTTCACCTTGCGCAGGCTGGCGTCGACCTCGCCGCGCAGCCGGCCCAGGTCCTGGGTCGCCACCTTCGCATTCGCACCGACGGCCTGGGCCTCTACCAGCACGGCATCGACCTTCTGCAAGGTCGTGCGGGCGTCGCCCAGGACGCCGTTCAGCTGCCGGACCGCGGCCTGGGTATCGTCCATCACGCCGTTCTTGCCGAACACGCGCTGGTCGGTCTTGGCCAGAATGGCGTCGACCCGCTGCAGGGTCTGCAGCAGCTTCTTCGCTTCCTCGTCGCCGCCGAGGGCGGTGCCGAGCACGCCGTATTTGCCGGTCAGGCGGCCGCTGAGGGTCTCGACGTTGGTCAGTGTGTTGCCGATCGCGGAATCGGGGCGGGTCATGGCTTCCAGGTTCTCCAGCAAGGTGTGGGCGGTGGAGAGCAGGCGCGGGATCTCGGCGGCGGCGTCGCCGCGCAGCACCGGGCGCTGGGCCTTGTCCGGCAACGGCGGGTCGGTTAGGATGCCGCTGTAGGCGCGCAGCCGGGTCTGGCCGACCACGCTGGACTCCAGGGTGAACACGCTGGTGGTGCGCAACCATTTGGCGTCATCCTTCGGGATGTCGACCAGGATGTTGACCTTGCCGTCCTGGCCGAGGTCGACCTGGCGCACGCGCCCGATCGGAAAGCCGGCGAAGCTCATGTCCATGCCGGGGATCACGCCCTCGGAATTGTCGGTCACCAGCACCAAGCGCTGGGTGGGCTCGAACACGCCGCGCGCGTACATCACGTACACGAAGAAGGCGATGATCAGGGCGCCGATCACGATCAGCAGGATCAGCGCCTTCGCCTCCACGTGTTTCGGTTCGTCGGGCGGGTTGGCGGAAATGGGGTCGGCCATGCGGGGTCCTTGGGTCCTTGTTTTCTTTCAGATGTATTTCACGGCCAGCGAACTGGCCTCGATCAGCAGCAGCACGAACAACAGGCGCAGCGCGCCCGGCTGCACATTGCTGCGGTGGCGGCGACGGTGGCGCAGCATGTCCAGGATGGCCGCGCTCGGGATCACGGCCACGGCCAGCCCGAACAGCACGGTCTTGAACACGAAGCCGAGGGTCACCGTCGGATCGAACACGCGGCCCACCGTGCGGGTGTAGTCGGACAGCCCCCACGGCGACACGCCGTACACGTTCAGGTAGGCCAGCACCAGCACGATCACGCTGCTGACCATGGCCAGGCTCAGCACCGAGAAGGCGTTCGCGATCACCTGCGGCACCAGGTCGTGGCGCACGCGGCGCAGGGTCGACTCAAGCGCGTCGCCGGTTGCCACGCCGCTGGCGGCCAGCCCCATCGCATTGGCGTCGAAGGCCATGCTGGCGCGCAGGGCCGCGAACATCGCCGCCGACAGCGGGAGCAGTTCCAGCACCAGCACCCGCACCATCATCTCCAGCGCGAAGCCGGACAGGCCGTAGCTCTGCGCCGTCACCAGCACGATGCGGATGATGACGAGGCTGATCAGGGCCGTCAGCACGGTGAACCAGGGCAGCACCGCCCAGGTGCTGGCGTAGATGTAGCGCGAGGTCGCGAGCCGGTTGCCGCGGTGCCAGATGGACGGCGACATCGCCATCACCAGCGCGACGGCGCCCAGGTGCAGCATGGCCCACCAGCTGCCAAGGTAGCGCGCGATGCGGGCGCCCCAGTCGCGCGGCTTGATGTAGAGGAAGGACGAGAGTGGCATATTTACATGATACATTTTTCGGCATGCGGCACGTCGGGACGTATCACATCGTAGGGTGGGCGCGGCCAGCGCAGGCGCTCCGCGCCCACGCGACCGTTTGCGTCACGCCTGCTTACGCGTGGGCACGGCGAGCCCACCCTACGTGCGTCGTGCCTCCTGCACGCCGCTCACTTCCCCGATCGCGGCCAGGGCTTTCTGCAGCTGCCCGGTCGATCCGATCTCCGCCGTGAACACCATGCGCGCGAAGCCTTTCGCGCTTTGGGTGTTCACGCCGATCACGTTGATCTTCTCGCGCGCCAGCACCTCGGAGATGTCGCGCAGCAGGCCCTGGCGGTCGGAAGCCAGGATGAAGATGTCGATCGGATAGACGGTCTCCTTGTCGGCGCGGCCCCACTCGGTTTCGATCACGCGTTCCGGCGCCTTGGACGCCATCTCGCCGAAGTTCTTGCAGCTGGCGCGGTGGATCGACACGCCCTTGCCGCGCGTGACGAAGCCGACGATCGGGTCCGGCGGCGCCGGCTTGCAGCACTTGGCCAGCATGGTCAGCATGCCTTCGGTGCCGACCACCAGCACGCCGGACTTGGCGCCCTGCTCCACGCTCGAGGCGCGGCTCTTGTTGACCACCGCAGTGTCTTCCTGCGGCGGGCTTTCTCCCGGATCGTGCAGAGCGGCTTCGACGTGGCGCAGGCTGAACTTCTCCTTGCCGACCGCAATGAACAGGTCGTCGACCTTGGCGAAGCCCAGCTTGTGCGCCAGCGCCTCCAGGTTGACCGCGGTCTTGCCTTCGCGCTGCAGCGATTTCTCGACCAGGGCGCGGCCATGCGCCAGCGTCTCGGCCAGTTCCTGGGCGTGGAACCAGGCGCGGATCTTGGTGCGGGTGCGGCTGCTGACGGTGTAGCCGGGGCTGAGCCAGTCGCGCGAGGGTCCGGCGCTGCCGGGCGCGCCCTTGGCGGTGATGATCTCGCAGGTCTGGCCGTTCTTCAGCGGCGTGTTCAGCGGCACCATCACGCCGTCGATCTTGGCGCCGCGGCAGCGGTGTCCGACCTCGCTGTGCAGGTGGTAGGCGAAGTCGATCGGGGTCGCGCCCTGCGGCAGCTCGATCACGCGCGCCTGCGGGGTCAGCACGAAGATGCGGTCGTCCAGGGTGGTGGACTTCAGCTTCTCGACCCACTCGCGCTGCAGTTCTTCCTGGTCGCCGCCCGTCATGGCGTCGGCGACTTCGCTGTTCCAGGCCAGCAGCTGGCGCAGCCAGGCGATCTTCTCGTCGTACTGCTGGCTCTTGAAGTTGGAGCCGCCCTCCTCCTTGTAGCGCCAGTGCGCGGCCACGCCGTATTCCGCGAAGTTGTGCATCTCCTGGGTGCGGATCTGCACCTCGAGCGGACGTCCGTCGTCGGCGGTGACCACCGTGTGCAAGGACTGGTAGCCGTTCGCCTTCGGGCGCGAGATGTAGTCGTCGAACTCCTTCGGGATCGGGGTCCAGATGTTGTGGATGACGCCCAGCACCGTGTAGCAGGTCTTGACGTCCGGGACGATCACGCGGAAGGCGCGCACGTCGTACAGCTCGCTGAAGTCGAGCTCCTTGCCGCGCATCTTCTTCCAGATGCTGTAAATGTGCTTCGGCCGGCCGCTGACTTCGGCCTTGATGCCGGCCGCGGACAGCTCCGCCTGCAGGCGCTCGATCGAGGATTGCACGAAGCTCTCGCGCAGCATGCGCTTCTCTTCGAGCATCTTGGCGATGCGCTTGTAGGTGTCGGGCTCCATCATCCGGAACGACAGGTCTTCCAGCTCCCACTTCAGCTGGAAGATCCCAAGACGGTTGGCCAGCGGGGCATACAAATCCAGCACTTCGCTGCCGTAGTTGCGGGTCAGCTCGTCGAAGCGCTTCTGCTCCGCGAAATAGCGCAGGGTCGTCACACAGGAGGCCAGGCGCACCAGCACCACCCGCATGTCGGAGGCCATCGCCAGCAGCATCTTGCGCAGGGTTTCCACCTGCGCCATGGCCTGCTGGGCGGCGTTCTTTCCGCGGCCGACCGGGGCCTGGGTGGCGGTCAGGTCGCGCAGGCGGATCAGCTGGTGCACGCCGTGCACCATGTCGGCGACTTCCTTGCCGAAGCGTTCCTCGAGCTTTTCGGCGATCAGCGGTTCGACCAGGCAGAGCTCGAACAGCAGGCCGGCGATGCGGGTCTCGGCGTCGCTGCGCAGCACGGCGAGCGTGCCCGCCACACCGAGCGAGAACTCGAAGGCGCTCTGGCCGGAGGCGGCATGACGCTCGCCATAGGCCTCGGCGGCGAAATCCAGCGCCGCCTGCACCCGCGCGCAATCGTCCTTGCCTAAGCCGTGGACGAGCTGGGTGGTGGCGTCGCCGAGCGCGGCAATCGATACCATACGGCTTTCTTACGCCTGGGCGGCGACGACCACGATCTCGACCAGGCAGGCGGGATTCGCGAGCTTCGCCTCGACGGTGGCGCGCGGCGGGGTGTGGCCCGGCACGACCCAGGAATCCCAGACTTCGTTCATGCCCGGGAAGTAGCTCATGTCCGAGATGTAGATCTGGCAGCTCAGGATGCGGGCCTTGCTGCTGCCGGCTTCGTTCAGCAGGCGGTCGACGTGGCCCAGCACTTCGCGGGTCTGGCCGACGATGTCCTGGGTGGTGTCCTCGGCGATCTGGCCGGCCAGGTAGACGGTACCGTTGTGGATGGCGGTTTCGGACAGGCGCTTGCCTACGTGCAGACGTTGGATTTCCATGTGTGTTCTACCTTTTGATTTAAATAAGTTATTCGGTGCTCAAAAAATCCCTGACGATGGCGATCTGGTTCGCGTGCATCAGGGTCGGCGCATGGCCGACGCCGGGGATCTCCGCCAGTATCGGCTTCGGTCCGCGGCGCGTCATTTCTTCCGCTGTCGCGCGCGACAGCAGGTCGGACAGCTCGCCGCGCAGCAGCAGGGTCGGGCAGCGGATCGCATCGTAGGCGGCCCACAGCGCGGCCTGGTCCTGCTCGGCGCGTTCCGGCGTGATCGCGGCGAAGGGCCTGGCCAGGCCGAGATCGTAGTGGCGCACCCATTCGCCGCCGGATTCCTGGACCAGCACGTCGCTGGCCAGCTTGTGCCATTCGGCGTCGCTGTGCGGGCCGAAGGAGCTCGACACATCCTTGACGAAGCGCGCGCCGGCCTCGAAGTTCGGGAAGCGCAGGTCCTGGCCGATGTATTCGCCGATGCGCGCCATCGCGGCCGGGTCCAGTACCGGGCCGATATCGTTCAGCACCAGGCGGCGGATCGGGCTGTTGTCGAAGGAAGCCAGGATCATGCCGATCAGGCCGCCCATCGAAGTGCCGACCCAGTGCACGGCTTCGTCCTCATCGTTTGCCGTCACGCGGGCGATCAGGGTCACCATGTCGGCCACATATTGCGGCACCACGTAGAGATTCGGGTCGCGCAGGCGCTCCGACCGTCCGCGGCCGGCCACGTCCGGGCAGACCACGCGGTAGCGGTCGCTCATGGCATCCGCCAGCGCGTCGAAGTCGTCGGCCACGCGGGTCACGCCATGCACGCAGACCAGCACGCGCGGGTTGGCGGGATCGCCCCACTCCTTGTAGGCCATGCGGTGCAGGCCGGCCGGCGAACTGCATTGCACGCTCTTCAGCCTCGGTTCGCCCATGCCCTGCCTCCTCTCGATTCGTGATGTCTGAACGGCCGCCAACATTTTAACCGGCTAAGCGATTAGAATTCTACCAAGTCCGCGACGCATCACTTCACGATCACCATTTTCTGAGAAGAGGAAGCAATGAAATCAACCATGTTAAGCGGCAAGACCGCCCTCGTGACCGGCTCGACCTCGGGCATCGGCCTGGGCATCGCGCGCGCGCTGGCCGAACAGGGCGCGAATATCGTGTTCAACGGCTTTGGCGACGCCCAGCAGATCGAGAAGCTGTACACCGATATCGGCCAGGAATTCGGCGTGCGCACCGCTTACCACAATGCCGACATGTCCAGGCCGGAACAGATCGAGGCCATGATGGCCTTCGCGGCCGAGAAATTCGGCGGCGTCGACATCCTCGTCAACAATGCCGGCATCCAGCACGTCGCCAACGTCGACGAATTCCCGGTCGAGAAATGGGACGCCATCATCGCCATCAACCTGACCTCGGCCTTCCACACCAGCCGCCTGGCCCTGCCGGGCATGAAGCAGAAGAACTGGGGCCGCATCATCAACCTCGCTTCGGTGCACGGGCTGGTGGGCTCGGCGGGCAAGTCGGCCTATGTGGCGGCCAAGCACGGCCTGGTCGGCTTCACCAAGGTGACGGCGCTGGAAAACGCCCACACCGGCGTCACCTGCAACGCGATCTGCCCGGGCTGGGTCCTGACCCCGCTGGTGCAGAAACAGGTCGACGACCGCGCCGCCCGCGAAGGCGTCTCGAACGAAGCGGCCAAGAAGGCCCTGCTGAGCGAGAAGCAGCCGTCCGGCGAATTCGTCACTCCCGAGGAACTGGGCGCGCTGGCCGTGTTCTTCTGCTCGCCGGCCGCCGACCAGGTGCGCGGCGTGGCGTGGAATATGGATGGCGGCTGGGCGGCGCAGTAATCTCCTTCCCGCGATTCCCTCCTCCGGCGGCGCCTCCTGTGCCGCCGTTTTCATTGGCTGTGTTCGCGTTATTTCGGTCATTGCGCCATGTAGCTGAGCTGGACGGCGGCTTGCAGCAGATGCCGGGGCGTCGCCAGACGCCGCGCATCCAGCATGCGCTGCCAGCCCGAATAATTGATCAGGTAACGGCTTGCCACGCCGCGAAACCGCACCAGCCAGCTCTTGAACCGGCTATGCCAGCCGTTCACGTTTTGCACGTGGATCGCGCCGCGTGTGCGCTCTCGCGCCTGCACGTTCACCCACGCATGCGTGATACCTGAGCGCGCGGCGAAGCGGCGATCAGCGAGCCGAGGTCCGCAGCCTGGCGCTGGAGATCAAGCTGCCTTCGGCGCCCTTCGGGGCGGCCTTGCCGCTCGAACTGCGCGGCAACCTCGGCCGCAACTGGTCGAGCGTCGACACCGTGCCTGGCCCCGGCAACCGCCTCGACCAGCAACCACGCTGGTCGGGCAAGCTCGTCGCCGACGTCAACGGCGCGCGCGGCATGCTGTATGCGAATGCGCTCGGCGCCACCGAACGCGATGCCACCAGCGCCACCTATCGCAGCCTGCGCCTCCAGTACGAACGCAAGTTCGAGCAAGGCCGCGGCCGGCGCGAATCGCCGATTCATGGCATGCTGCGCTTTTTTCAACGCAAGAAAGCAGCACATCCATGACTCAGCGCCTCGACGAACGGGAATTGCAGGACGCCTGCCTGGACCTGGCCCGGGTCGTGCTGGCCGCCGGCCAGCCGCAAGTCTCGAACGACATCCTCGAAACCCTGGCCGACCGCTTCCACCGCGAAGTCGTCGACTTCGCGCCCGGCATCGCGCGCGCCGGGCGCGATCCGAATCTCCTGAGCCGCGCGGTCTACTACATGATCGACGCCCATGCCCTGCCCCTGATGGGCACCGACATGGAATGGTTCCGCCAGGCCCTGGTATGCCTGGTCGAACTGGCGGTGCCGGGCATCGCCCTATCGGACAAGGGCGGTGCCTTCCTGCGCGACGTGCAGCTGGGCGTCGAGCAGTCGCTGGGGGACCTGGAGGGCTGAACCGTTCAGCCGGAAGGCCTGCACCGCGGCCGCCAGGCTGTCCGCCTCTTCGCGCAGGGCCTGGGCGGCGGCGGAGGCCTGTTCGACCAGGGCCGCGTTCTGCTGGGTGGCCTGGTCCATTTGCGCGATCGCCTGGTTCACCTGTTCGATGCCCGCCGCCTGCTCCTGGCTGGCGGCCATGATATCGCCCATGATGCCGGTGACCCGGCCGACGCTGCCGACGATCTCCTGCATCGTGCTGCCGGCGCGGTCCACCAGCGTCGAACCGTGGCGCACCTGCCGCACCGAATCGTCGATCAGGGCCTTGATTTCCCGCGCCGCCGCTGCGCTGCGCTGGGCCAGGTTGCGCACCTCGCCGGCAACCACCGCGAAGCCGCGTCCCTGCTCGCCGGCGCGCGCGGCCTCGACCGCGGCGTTCAGCGCCAGGATATTGGTCTGGAAGGCGATGCCGTCGATGACGCCGATGATGTCGGCAATCCGCGTGGCCGAAGCGTCGATCGCACCCATGGTGCCGACCACCTCGGCCACCACCGCGCCGCCCCGGTTGGCCACTTCGGAGGCCGACAGCGCCAGCGCATTGGCCTGGCGCGCATTGTCGGCGTTCTGGCGCACGGTCGCGGTCAGCTCCTCCATCGAAGACGCGGTCTGCTCGAGCGAGGCCGCCTGTTCTTCGGTGCGCGAGGACAGATCCAGGTTGCCCGCCGCGATCTGGCCGGAAGCCGTGGCGATGGTGTCGGTACCGCCGCGCACCCGGCCCACCAGGCTCGCCAGCCCGCGGTTCATCTCGTTCAGCGCGCGCATCAGGCGCCCGGTCTCGTCCTGCGCCGTCACGGCGATGCTCTGGGTCAGGTCGCCGCCGGCCACCGCACCGGCGACCCGAACGGCTTCCTCCAGCGGCACGACGATCCCGCGGATCAGCATCGCGCCGACGACGCCGGCCAGGACCAGGCCGAAGGCCATGCCGCCCAGGCAGACCAGGCGCACGATCTCGTAGGTGGACTGCGACTCGGTGCTGGCCCGGCCGGCTTCGTCCAGCTGGAGCTGGATCAGGCCGTCGACGGCAGTGCGCACCGGCACGAACAGCGCGATCATCGGCCCCTGCACGAGGGCCTTGGCGCGCTCCATGTCCCGGGCGCGCAGCGCCTCGACGGCCGGCTGCAGGGCCTCCCCGACGAAGCGGCCACGGGCGCGCACGAAGCCTGCGGCCAGCTCCTTTTCGCGTTCCGTCATCCTGGTGCCGCTGTAGGCCTTCCATTGTTCGTCGATGAACACCTTGTTGCGGGCGATATTCTCGAGCAGGGCCGGCACCGCGCCCGGATCGGCGTTCAGGGCTTCCGCGGCGGCCAGCTGGTTCAGGTTCAGGCGCCGCACGATGCGGTCGAGCTGGCCCAGGCAGACCATGCGGTCGTCGTACAGCGAGTGCAGCTGGTCGTTGGCGTGGCCGAGGCTGAGCAGCCCCACGGTGGCGCCGACGATCAGTTCCAGGCCCAGGAGCACGATCACGAGGATCAGGCGCGTCTTGATAGTGAGTTGTTTGGTGAGTTTATTCAGCATGAACAGCCCTGCTTGTACCGGTTAGAGGATTGGATAGGGAAGGTCTTTCGTCAACAGCCGCTCCAGCTGTTCCGGCCATACCGGCGAGCTGAAGTAATACCCCTGGAACTCGTCGCAGCCGTTCGCCTTCAGGAAGGCCACCTGCTCCGCGGTCTCGACACCCTCCGCCACCGCCTCGAGGTTCAGGCCATGCGCCAGGTCGATGATGGCGCGGGTGATCGCGGCGTCGCTGCGGTCGTCGACCACGTCCTTGACGAAGGCGCGGTCGATCTTCAGCACGTCGAGCGGGAAGCGCTTCAGGTAGCTCAGCGACGAATAGCCGGTGCCGAAATCGTCGATCGACAACGCGACCCCGAGCCCCTTCAGCGAGCGCAGCACCTCGACCGCCCTGGCGGTGTCGCGCATCACCGTGCTTTCGGTGATCTCGATTTCCAGGCCGGCCGGATCGAGGCCGCTCCCGGCCAGCGCGGCGCTTACCTGGGCGGTCAGGCCGGCCTGCTGGAACTGGCGCGCCGACAGGTTCACCGACACCCGGCCCAGCGGCAGGCCTTCGTGGCGCCAGCGGGCGGCCCGGCCGCTGGCTTCGCGCAGCACCCACATATCGAGCTGCTCGATCATGCCGGTTTCCTCCGCCAGCGGGATGAAGCGTGCCGGCGCCACCAGGCCCAGCACCGGATGGCGCCAGCGCACCAGGGCTTCGACCCCGGCCATGCCGCCGTCCGGACCCACGCGTGGCTGGTACTGCAGGGCGAGCTGGCCGCGTCCGATCGCATGGCGCAGCATCGATTCGAGGTCGACGCGGTCGCGGATCACCTGTTCCATCTCGGCGCGGTGGAAGCACATCTGGGCCGGGCCGCCGGCGCGCGCCGAGTCCAGCGCCACCTCCGCCATCTGCAGCAGTTGCGCCGGCGTGCACGGCGCCGGCGGTGCGGTGGCGATGCCGATGCTGGCCGACAGGAACAGGCGCTGGCCGCCCAGCACGAAGGAATCGCGCATGCAGCACAGCATGGACCGGCCCAGGCGCGCGGCCGCATCGATGCCGGAATCCGGCTGCACCACGATGAACTGGTTGGCGCCTGGCCGCGCCAGCATGTCGTCCGGACCCAGCAGGCGCGCGAGCCGCGCCGCGCACTCGCGCAGCACCTCGTCGCCGCCGGCGTGGCCATAACTGCCGTTGATCTTCCTGAATTCGTCGACATCGAATACCAGCACCGCCGGCACCCGTCCATCGTGGCGCGCGGCATCGAGCGCGGCCTCCAGCAGGTCGAGGATGCCGCGCCGGTTCGGCAGCCCGGTCAGGTCGTCGCGGGACTGCCGCTCCACCAGGGCGCGCTCGAGGCGGCGCCGCTCGGCTTTGCAGCGCCGCAATACACTCCACAAGGGTTTCCTCATGCCGCCGCTTCCGCCCGCCGCGCCCGCAGCAGCGCTTCGATGTCCGCTGCCGGCACCGGCGCGCCGAAGCGGTAGCCCTGCATCCGCCGGCAACCGTGCGCGCTCAGGAAGTCTTGCTGGCCGGCGCTCTCGACGCCCACCGCCGTCACGTCCAGCTTCAGGGACGCGGCCAGGGCGATCACGGCCGCGACGATGGCGGCATCGTCGCTGTCGGTTTCGATGTCGGCGACGAAGGAGCGGTCGATCTTCAGTCCATGGATCGGGAAGCGCTTCAGGTTGGCCAGGCTCGAATAGCCGCTGCAGAAGTCGTCGATCGCCAGCTGCACGCCCATCGTCGCCAGGCGGGCCATGGTCTCGGCGGCCACGGCGGGGCTCTCCATCAGCAGGGTTTCGGTAATCTCCAGGGTCAGCGTGGCAGGATCGCAGCCGCTGCGCGCGGCCAGGCGCTCCACCTGGGCGGCAAGGTCCTGCTGCTGGAACTGGCGCGCGGACACGTTAACGCTCATCCGCAGCGGGCCAAGGCCGATGCGCCGCAAGGCCGCCAGCTGGTCCATCGCGGTGGCCAGCACCCATTCGCCGATCGGCACGATCAATCCGGTTTCTTCCGCCAGCGGGATGAAATCGGCCGGCAGGACCATCTCCCGCCCTTCCGGCCGCCAGCGCAGCAGCGCTTCGAGGCCGACCACGCAGCCGCTGGCGACGTCGAACTGCGGCTGGTAATACAGCGCGAACTCGCCGCGCTGGAGCGCGCGCTGCAGCCTTGCCTCGACCTTCAGGTGCTCCTCGGCGTGCATGCCCATGTCCGCCGTATAGAAATGGAAGTGATTGCCGCCCTCGGCCTTCGAACTGTACATCGCCGTGTCGGCCGCCTTCAGCAGAGCATGGCAATCCGTCCCGTCGCGCGGATACATCGCGATGCCGACGCTGCCGGTCGGGAACAGCTCGGTGCCGCACAGGGTCAGCGGCTGGAACAGCTGGGCCAGCAGCTTCTGCGCCACCAGCGCCGCGTCGTCCGCGCAGGCCAGGTCGGGCAGCACCACAACGAATTCGTCGCCGCCCTGGCGCGCCACGGTGTCGCTCTCGCGCAGGGCGCAGGCCAGGCGGCGCGCGATCTCGATGATCATCTGGTCGCCGGCTTCGTGCCCGAGGCTGTCGTTGACGTGCTTGAAGCGGTCGAGATCGATGAACATCACGCCTACCTGGCGCCTGGTGCGCTGGGCCTGGGCGATGGCATTCGCCAGCCGGTCCTGCAACAGGGTGCGGTTCGGCAGGCCGGTCAGCGCATCGTGGCTGGCCATCCGCTGCAGGGCTTCCTCGGCCTGCTTGCGGCGCGAGACGTCTTCGACCGCGATGATCAGCCGCAGCTGGCCGCTGGCGACCTCGCGCATCACGGAGGCACTGACGGTTACCCAGATCGGATTGCCGCCTTTGGCCACGTAGCGGGTCTCGCGCTGGAAATCGCGGATCTCGCCATCGACCAGCCGCCGGATCAGCACCCGGTCTTCCAGCAGCTCGTCCGGGTGGGTGATCTGGTGAACGAAACGCTGCAACAGTTCGATCTCGGTAAAGCCGACGATGCGCGTGAGCCTGCGGTTGACGCGCACGAAGCGCCCCTCGCGCGACAGCAGCGCGATCCCGACCGCGGCCTGGGTGAAGGTCAACCGGAAGAACTCCTCGCTTTCCTGCAGCCGCAACTTGGCCTGGCGCCGGAAGGTGACGTCCTGGCCGATCAGCAGCAGGATCGCGCCGCCCGCCTGGCGCGTACGGCGGATATTGAATTCGAAGTAGCGCGCGCCTTCGGCATGGCCGTCGACGGTGACCACCACACCGTCCTGGGGCGCGCCCGAGGCCAGCGCGGCCGCCATGCGTTCGGCCAGCTCGGGGGCCGGAATCAGGCTGTCGAGCTGGGGCTGGGCCTCGACCGCGTCGTCCGGAATGCCTAGCATCTCCAGCATCGTCGCGTTGATCGAGCGGATCCGGTATTCGTCGTCGACCACGATCAGGCCGGCCGGCATCCCGTCGATCACCTGCTCCAGGTAGTTCTGGTACTGGACCACGCTGCGCTGGTCGGCATGCGCATAGGTGTCGAGCGCAAGCCCCATGTCCAGACAGACGACCTTGAGGATGCTGTCGCAGGCGGCGCGGAAACGCCGCGGCTCGGCGTGCATGCGCTCCCACAGGAGCTCGATCATCTCGGCCAGGTATTTGCGGTAGGCGCCGATATACCACTTCGGCTCAAGGCCGATGCGCTGGTGCACCAGGCCGACGCGCAGGCGGTCGCGGATATAGGTCTCGCCATACTCTCCGGCGGTCAGGCTGCGGAAGTAAGCGGCCTGCGCGTGCTTCAGGCGCTGCACCGTGCCGCCGTCCTCCATCAGGGCCTGCAGTTCCGGGAAGCTCAGGATGTGATCGTAGAAGCTGTCCGAAAAGGTATCGATATCCTTGTCGATCAGGCCGTGCAGTTCGCGCAGCAGCGCGACATCCCCTTCGCCCAGTTCGAGGAAGGCCATGCGGGCGGCCAGTTCCTCCCGGTCGAGGCCGATCTCGAGGGCGATCGCATCGATGGAATCGTTCGTTTTATCACGCATAAATTGCAAAAGAGCCACAGGTGTGAACTGTTTGCAATTTTATGAACGGGTTAATCTTTGATCAAACCCGTTGCTTGATCTGCATCAAAAACCAATCGAATTTACCCGCCTCAACTAAAAAGGCCGGCACAAGGCCGGCCTCCCCTGCTCGCCTGCTACGGGCGCTCAGGCCGTCGCGGCGGCACGGCGCCGGCGCGCCGCCCCCACCGCAGCCGCGCCCAGCGCCAGCAAGGCCAGACTGCCCGGTTCCGGCACGTCGCCGCCGGTCTGGACCGCCGTATCGAGCGCGGTCACGGCGATGTCGTTCAGATTGCTGTCCAGGAACAGGACATCCGAGAACGACAGCGGCGACTCGCCGGCGCCCAGCACATTGAAGCTGATGGTGGCCAGCAGGCCGCTGCCGCTGATGCCCGGCACGGCGCTGAACAGCGAACCGAAGGCGTAGCTCACCAGGCCGGAGGCGTTATCGAGATCGACGACGTCCTGCATCGCGGTGTTGGCGTCACCCAGGAAGTCGCCGGCGGTATAAGCCGTCGCTTTCAGCAGGCCGGGGGCGAAGCCGAGGCTGAACTGATAGCCATACAGGTCGGCGATATTCGAGATCATCACGGCAACGCTGACCGTCGAACCGTCGCTGGACTTGGTCGTGACGGTCGACAGGATCGGCGCCGCCCAGGCTTGCGCGCAGCTGGCCATCAGTACCGCCGCGCCCAGCATTTTTTTCCAATTTTTCATCATGTTTCTCCGGATTTGTTAAAGATGCGGTCAATTGCAGCTGCTGCCTTGCGGCAGGCGCGCGTTCACATAGCTCAGGTCGCGGATGTCAATCACGTTGTCCTTGTTGACATCGGCGCGGGCATCGAAGCCGGCCTGGCCGTTGCGCTTGCCGATCAGGGCCTTGACGATGGATACATCCGCGCAGCTCACCGCGCCGTCGCCATCGACGTCGCCGGCCACCGGCGGCAGGTTGATGGTGAAGTTCGCGTTGGACACGTCGAAGAACACATTGCCCACGGCTTCCACCTTGATGCGCGCGGCGCTGGTGGCCACCCGCGGCAGCACCACGCTGGCGCTGCCGGTGTTCGGCGTGCTGGCCGCCAGCTCGTAAGGCCAGGTCGTGCCGCCGTCGGTCGACAGCGTGATCCTCACCTTGCTGGTCGAAACCGGCGCGACGTTGGTGTTCGCCACGCTCCAGCTGACGGTCTGCGGAACGCCCGCATCCAGGGTCACGGCCGTGTTGGGCGCGGTGACCTGGAAGGGACCGGCCGCCGGGGCCAGCACCAGGGTCGTGATGGCGCTGTTGACGCCGCCACGGCCGTCGCGCGCCGTCAGCTTGAAGTTCAACGAGGCCGGGCTCGCGTTCACGCCCGCCACGCCGACATAGGCCGCGGTCGGCAGGAACTCCGAGAAGCACTCGATCTGGTCCGCGGTCGGCGTGGGCGAAGCCGTCGGGCAGGCGCCGGTTTCCGCGTTGGTGTTGTTGGCCAGGATCTGCTTCATGTCCGGGAACACGCGGGTCGGCTCGCCGGTCACGGTGTTCTCGCCCGGCGATTCATACTCCAGCGTGTCGGTGTTGTTGACGATGGCGCGCTGGCCGAACTGGCGGAACAGCGGTCCGTTGGTCTTGACGTTGCTCACCAGGCCGGTGCCGGTGGCGGCGCCGCGGTCGTTCTGCTCCCACATATAGGTCAGGGCGTCGCCGTCCGCGTCGGTCGCGCTGCCGGTCAGCACGAAAGGCGTGCGCACCGGGATCGTGTAGGACGGCGTCACGCTCACGACCGGCGGCGTGTTGCCGGTCCCCGACAGGGTGCCGCGCCGGGTGGTCGCACCGCCGGCGGTGATCTCGCCGACGTAGCCGGTGCAGCCGCCGCTGCAGTTCAGCAGTTCCAGCGAGGGCACGTTGGTGTTCGCCAGGGTGCCGCCGAAGGTGATCGTGAACCCGGTATCCGTCAGCGCGCTGATCGCAACCGTGCCGCCGGCCTGCCAGCCGGCGATGTTCTCGATCGCCGCCTTGATGCCGGCGGTGCTGAAGTTGGAACCGCGCACGATCGGCGCCGACAGCTTGCCGTTCCACGACAGCTGGAACTGCTGGGTGCCGGCAAAGCCGGTCAGCACGCCCATCTGCACTTCGCTCACCGAGGTTTCGGCGGCGGAGGTGTAGGCGGTGATCTCGTCGAAGCTGCGCTGCGACCAGTAGGGATCGCTGTGGGTCTGCAGGTTGTCGGTGCCGCAGATGCCGGCATAGGCCATGATCGAGGAACCGCTGCCAGGCTCCACCGAGGTGCCGGAGTTGCGGTTGGTGCTCGCGCAGTTGCTGATGGTGCCGTTGAACGTGTGGTTGCCCGAGAACTGGTGACCCATCTCGTGCGCCACGTAGTCGACCGCGTAGAAATCGCCTTTCGGGGTCGGGATGCCGGTGCAGCCCTGGGCCTTGCTGGTGCCGCCGACCACGCCCAGGCTGGCGATGCCGCCGCCGTTCAGGCCCAGGCCGATGTGGCCGACGTCGAAATTGCTGGCGCCGGCGAGCAGGCCCGCGACCACGCGGTTGCGCGACAGGGTGCCGCTGCCGCAGGTGGAGGCCTGGGCGGCGGTGAAGCAGGCGGAACCGCCGCAGGGGCCGTTGGCGCCGGTCATCTTGGCGGCGGTGTCGAGGTTCAGGGCCTCGGTGCCGTTGATCAGCATAAGGCGGATCGAGGTCTCGTCCTCGTACACCTGGGTCACGCGGTTGATCAGCGTGACCTTGGCCGCGGTCACACTCGCCGGGTCGCCGCCGAAATAGGCGGCATACGAGGGGTCGGTCACCAGCGCCAGGCGGTAGGTGCGCAGCGTGCCGCCGGCGCTGGCCATCGGCGTCGCATCCTGGCCGACCACGTGGAAGGCGGCGCTGGCGCCGCCGTCGGCCGCGCTGATCTCGTAGGCGCCAGGATTGGCTCCGGCCGGCAGCGCGATGCTGAAGCTGCCGTCCTTGCCGGCGGTGGCGCTGAGATTCTGCAGGGGAACGCTGTCGCCTTCGGCGTGCAGTTCGAGGTTGACGCTGGCGCCCGGCGCGAAGCCGGCGCCGCGCACTTCGACATTGTCGCCTTCGCCGACGAAGCCGCGCGACACGCTCAGCGTGGCCTGGTCGAGGCTCCCTTCGATCAGCGGACCACGCGGGCTGATCAGGTCGGCGCGGGTATAGGCGGCGTAGACGCTGGTGTCGTTGCGATAGTAGGGATCGACGTACCAGCCGCCGTTCGGCGAACGGACCGAGGCGTGCAGGCCGAGCGGGGTGATGTCCATGCGCAGGCTGGCGTTCGGGTCGTCGATGCCCTTGCCGCGATAAGTCTTGATCTCGGGGTGCCTGGCGGCCAGCTCGTCCTCCATGATCGGCGATTCGACCAGGGTGAAGCGCTGGTAGCCGCCATCCGGGTGGGGCAGCGAAATGCTCAGGGTGCTCGAGGTGGCGGTGGCGCCGGCGGCCAGGCGCTCGCGCGGCGCGCCGGCCGTAAACGACTTCATGCCGGGCAGGTCGAGCGTGGCAGCGTGAAAACGCTTGAGCTGCAGCTCGGGCAACCTTGCGGAGGCGCCGAGGGCCTGGGTCAGGCTGGAGGATGACTGGATCCCGCCGCCCACGTTCTGCCAGAACGGTGCTGCGGGCTGGCTCTTGACGCCGGAGCCGGCCTGGGCGAATGCCGCCGGCGCGGTCCCCAGGAAAGCCAGGGCTACACATAATGCAATGGAACTCGAACACTTCGTTTTCATGCGGTGTCCTCTCTCGGAATGGTCTTGCTGTGCTTATGGTTATAGATATGCCGGACCCACGCCCCGGCATGCGGTCGAGTCAATACAGCAAACCGATAGTATTGCCAAAAAATTATTAACACAAGCTAAATATTTCATTTATGCAAATGTTTTCTTGACCGCAAAGAAGTCCCGTCCGCTATGATTTCGTTTCCGCAAATTCACCCTCAGAAGGAAAAAAGCATGCCGAGCTGGACCAGGAAAATCGCCCTCACTGCCCTCGCCTCCCTTAGCCTGCTGGGCGCTGGCGCGCGCGCCGCCGAGCAGCGTCCCGTGCTGCTCACCGCCGACAAGGTCTGGACCGGCGAAGGCGCGCCGCATGCCGGCTGGGGTGTACTGGTGGCCCAGGGCCGCATCCAGGCCGTCGGCCCGGCCGACAGGCTGGCCGTGCCGGCGGATGCCGAACGGATCGACCTGCCCGGCAAGACCCTGCTGCCCGGCCTGATCGACCTGCACTCGCACGTGCTGCTGCACCCGTATAACGAAACCACCTGGGACGACCAGGTGATCAAGGAAGCGCCGGCCTACCGCATCGCGCTGGCGGTGCGCCATGCCGCCGACACCCTGCAGGCCGGCTTCACCACCCTGCGCGACCTCGGCACCGAGGGTGTCGACTATGCCGACGTCGGCATCAAGCGCGCCATCGAAGAAGGCCAGGTGCCGGGGCCGCGCCTGCTGGTGGCGACGCGCGCGATCGTCGCCACCGCCAGCTACGGCCCGGCCGAGCGCAACTACCGTCCGGACATGGAGATTCCCTACGGCGCCCAGCAGGCCACCGGCGTCGGCGAAGTAACGAAGGCGGTGCGCGAACAGGCTTCGCACGGCGCCGACTGGATCAAGTTCTATGCCGACTACCGCACCGGTATCGACGGCAGCACCCGTCCGACCTTCACCCTGGAAGAAATGAAGGCGATGGTGGCGGCCGCCCACGTGACCGGACGCAAGGTGGCGGCCCACGCCAGCAGCGACGACGCGATCCGCATGGCCGTGCTGGCCGGCGTCGACAGCATCGAGCACGGCTACGGCGCCAGCGAGGCGACCTTCAGGCTGATGCTGGAGCGCCATACCGCCTATGTGCCGACCCTGACCGCGCCGGAAGCGATCGGTGAGTATTTCCAGAAGCACGTGCGCGGCGGCACGCCGACCCCGGGCATGCAGGAAGCGGCGCGCGCCTTCCGCCTGGCGCACAAGCTGGGCGTCACCATCGGCAACGGCAGCGACGTCGGCGTGTTCACCCACGGCAGCAATGAGCGCGAGCTGGAGTGGATGGTGCGCCTGGGCATGACGCCGACCGAGGCCCTGCGCGCCGCCACCGTGGTCGCCGGCGACATCCTCGGCAAGAAGGACCTGGGGGCGATCCAGGCCGGCAGCCTGGCCGACGTGATCGCGGTCGAGGGCGACCCGACCGCCGACATCGCGGTGCTGCGCAAGGTGGGCTTCGTGATGAAGGCGGGCACGGTGTATCGCCGCGACTGATCGGCGCCGGTAAGGCGCCGTGATCCCGGGATGCGCCCGCCAATCGGGCGCTCCTGACATTCAGGAAGCGTAGGATGGGTTATACGTGCCGGCGTTGCGGTTTTCCACAATAGCTGGCGCAGATATTTTCAGTAATGATGACGGCACTATCATTCGCTCATGAAGCCCGATCATGAAAAAACCATTCTATAAAGTACTGTACCTCCAGGTACTGTTCGCGATTATTGTCGGCGTGCTGCTGGGTATCTTCGATCCCGGCCTCGCCACTGCGATGAAGCCGCTGGGAGACGGCTTCGTCAAACTGATCAAGATGATCATCGCCCCGGTCATCTTCTGTACCGTGGTCGCCGGTATCGCCGGCATGCAGGACATGAAGAAGGTTGGCCGCGTCGGCGGCAAGGCCCTGCTCTACTTCGAAGTCGTGTCCACCTTCGCGCTGGCGATCGGCCTGATCGTCGCCAACGTCATCAAGCCGGGCGCCGGCTTCAACGTCAACCCGGCCACCATCGACACCCACTCGATCGCCCAGTACACCGACAAGACCAAGGCGCTGACGACGACCGACTTCCTGATGAACATCATCCCGAACACCTTCGTGGATGCGTTCGCCAAGGGCGAGATCCTGCAAGTGCTGCTGATCGCGATCCTGTGCGGCTTCGCGCTGTCGATGATGGGCGAGCGTGGCCGTCCGATCACCCGCGGCATCGAAACCCTGTCGCACATGATCTTCGGCGTGGTGAACATCATCATGAAGGCCGCCCCGATCGGCGCCTTCGGTGCGATGGCCTTCACCATCGGCAAATACGGCGTCAAGTCGCTGATCCCGCTGGCTTCGCTGGTCGGTTCCTTCTACCTGACCTGCGCCCTGTTCGTCGTGATCGTGCTGGGCATCATCGCCCGCCTGACCGGCTTCTCGATCTTCCGCTACCTCTCCTACATCAAGGAAGAGCTGCTGATCGTGCTGGGCACCAGCTCGTCGGAAAGCGCGCTGCCGGCCATCATGCGCAAGCTGGAAAAGCTGGGCTGCCCGAAATCGGTGGTGGGCCTGGTGGTTCCGACCGGCTACTCGTTCAACCTCGACGGCACCAACATCTACATGACCATGGCTGCCCTGTTCGTTGCCCAGGCAACCAACACCGACCTGACCCTGACCCAGGAACTGACCATCCTGCTCGTGGCGATGCTGACCTCGAAGGGCGCGTCCGGCATCACCGGCGCCGGCTTCATCACCCTGGCGGCGACCCTGGCCGTGGTGCCGACCATCCCGGTGGCGGGCATGACCCTGATCCTGGGCATCGACAAGTTCATGAGCGAATGCCGCGCCCTGACCAACATCATCGGCAACGGCGTCGCCACCATCGTCGTGTCGAAGTGGGAAGGCGAGCTCGACCACGAGCGCCTGAGCGCCGAACTGAAGAATCCGAGCGTGGACGACAGCTCCCTGCGCGAGCAGGCCGTGCACGAAACCGCTTGAGTCGACCGCTCGAGCGGGCCGCTCGGGCTGGAAATAACTCTCCTCGTTCAGACGCCGGGTTCGCCCGGCGTCTTTTTTTTGCTTTAGAATCCGTGCTATGAAGAACTGGATCAACCGCCTGCGCGGCGCCCCCGAGAATGCGCCCGCCGCAGCCGCTCCTGCGGCCGCGCCCGACGAACAGGCGGCCGACCTCGCGGCCGACATCGAAGCAAGCTATTACCGCTGGCTGACCGCGGCGCGCGGCTACGCCGCCCCCGAAGAGGTCGAGACCCGCATCCTCGACTCGGTACACCATCTGAGCGCGCAACCGGGCGAAGCCGCCGGGCTGGTGCCGCGCGTGCCGGAAGCGATTCCCAAACTGCTGTCCAGCCTGAGCGACGAAGACGCCTCGGTGGCCGACCTGGCCCGCCAGGTCGCGCAGGACGTGGTGCTGGTGGCAGAGGTCATCCGCGAAGCCAACAGCGCCTACTACCGCCCGATCGCCCCGGTCAAGAACGTCGAGGCCGCCATCATGATGCTCGGCCAGAACGGCTTGCGCATGCTGCTGGCGCGCATCGCCTTCCGTCCCCTCATCAACATGCAGGCGAACGGCTTCGCCCGCGAGGCCGCGCCCCAGGTCTGGAACCAGTCGGTCAGCTGCGCGCTGGCGTCCAGCCTGATGGCGCCGGGCCTGAGCACCGGCGTGTTCGAAGCCTACCTGGCCGGCCTGATGCAGAACGTGGGCCTGGTGGTCGCCTTCCGCCTGGCCGACCGCATCTGCACCGACGGCCGCGTGCCCGGCTCCAGCGACTTCGGTGCCCAGCTGCTGGCCGCCAGCCGCCAGCTTTCGTCCGCCATCGCCGCCCACTGGAGCTTCCCGCAGGCAGTCGTCGACGCCATCGCCCACGCCGGCGAGCCGGGCAGCGACCACCTGGCCGAAGCCCTGGCCCAGGGCGACCGCATCGCCAAGCTGCGCCTGCTGATCGACGCCGGCGTGATCGGCGAAGACGACAGCCTCGTCACCGACGGACTCGACAATTTCCAGCGGCGTTGTCTGGGCAAGCTGGCGAAGCTCGAGGGCTAGCGGATATTCAGGCGGGCGACTGTTCGGCGCGATACGCTGCGGCGGCAGCCAAGGCTGCGCATACACCCCCGCTCACGGTTTATTTGCCGGGCGCGCCCTGGCCGCCGCCCCGTTCTCCAGCCGGAACACGATGTCGACCGACTGCCGCAGCTTGAGCAACTGGACCATCACGAAAGTCTCGCGGTCGATGTCGGCGGCGCGCTGGTTGCTGGTAGCGCGGGCCCTGCGCTCTACCCGGAACTCGTCGCGTTCCAGGCCCAGGGTGGTGCCCAGCTTCTTGAGGGCGTCCGGGGTTGCCGCCATCATCGGCCCCAGCCGGCGTCCGCCGGCCGCCGCCATCACTTCGGCGCGGCGGCGCGCATCGGCGATGGCTGCGGCCACCATCTCGTCGTTGACCTGCTCCATGGTGCTGAGATCGAAATCCGCGGCGAAGCTGTCCAGGTTGGGCTTGCCGAGCAGGCCGCCGCCCAGCGCCGGCCAGTTGGCGGTATTCCGCAGCCGGATGTGCACGTCGCAGCTCAGCTCATATACCGGGGTGCCATCGGCGTTGCGTTCCTTGCGCACGGACTGGCGCACCTCGCGCACCTGCATGTCGTCCTCCTCGATGCTCAGCTTCTGCATCAGCTCGCGCACCTCGGCCATCCGCGCATCGATCACGGCGCGCGCCGCGGCCGGATCGGCGTCAGCCGCGACGACCTGGAAATCGAGGGTGGCAATATCTGGCATCTCGACCCGGAAATTGCTGCCGGTGACGTGTACGAAGGGATAGTCGGGGATGCTGGATGCCACGGCCGGCGCCGCCGGCAGGGTCAGCGCGGCGGCCGCCATCGTGCAGGCAGCCAGGATCGGCAGCAAAGGCTTCAGTTTGAACATGGACACTCCATCATTGAAAAATCATTGGTCGCGCAAGGCCAGGGCCGGCGACATCCGCATCGCCGCCACCGCCTGGCGCGCACAGCCGGCCAGGGCGACCAGGCCGACACCGGCACAGGCGATCGCCAGCGGCCACCAGCCCATCGGCGCACGCTCGACGAAACCGGCCAGGTAGCGCTCGGTCCACAGCCAGGCCGGCGCCAGCGCCAGCAGCGCGCCCACGCCCAGCAGCGCAAGCCATTCGCGCGCGACCAGCAGGCCGATATGGCGGGGTGTGGCGCCGTGCAGCTTGCGCAGCACGAATTCGCGGGCGCGGCGGCGGATCGTGTAGCTCGACAGCACATAGATGCCGAAGCAGGCCAGGGCAGTCGCGACGATGCTGGCCAGCGCCAGCAGCTTGGCCTGGCGCAGGTCGTCGCTGTAATTGCGGGCGAACACCGAGGACGCGGTCTCGATGACGGGCAAGTCGTTCGGGAAATGGCGCGCCCACAGGGCCTCGATGGCGGCACGGGCGCCGGCGATATCGCCACGGGTGCGCACCGTCAGCACACCCTGCTCCTCGTTCAGGCGGTACAGGATCGCCTCCGGCTTTTCGCGTAGCAAGTTGTAGCGCAGGTCGGGCGCGATGCCGATGATGCGGCTGTCGTCGTCGATGAACTGGCCGACCGCCGCCTCGGGCGAAGGGAAGCCGAGCGCCAGCGCGGCGCGCGCATTCAACACGACGCCTTCTTCGCCCTCGCGCGAGAACAGCTTGCCCGCCAGCGGACGCAGGCCGAACACCTCGAAGAAATTCGCGCCGACGTCTTTCAGCTCCAACGGCACGGATTCCGCCCCGGACCGCCGAATCATGATGACGCTCTTGTTGCCGTCGCGGCCGACCGCGTCCTGCATGGCGGCCACGCCGGCGACGTCGGACTGCCGCGCCAGCTCCGTCCTGAAGGCATGTGCGGCGGCCGGGCCGGCCTTGTCGGGCAGTTCGATCACAAGTTGCGGCCGCGGATCGAAGCCCGGATCGGCATGGCTCGCGTAACGGGCCTGCCACCACACGGCGAGGCTGGCGGCCGCCAGCCCGATTGCCGCGGCGAACTGGGCCGCCGTTAGCACGCGGCGCATGTGCTGCCCCTCGGACGTCTCGCCGCCACGCCCGCCGAGAGCAACGCTGGCCGGGACCCGTGCCGCCAGCCATGCCGGATACAGCCCAGACAGCAGCCCGGAGCCAAGCCCGATGGCGGCGAGCATGGCCCAGCCGGCCGGCCCATAGGTGGACGACAGCGGGCGGCCAACCAGTTCCGAAAACAGGGGCAGGGCCAGCCAGGCAAGCACGGCGCCGATCGAGGTCGAGGCGGCGCCGACCAGCAGGGATTCGGCCAGGAACTGCCCGGCCAGGGCGGCGCCCGAGATGCCGAGGGTCTTGCGCACCGCGATCTCGCGGCGCCGCGCGGCGGTACGCACGGCCGCCAGGTTCACGTAATTGGTGACCGCCAGCGCAAGGATCAGGATGCCGAGGCTCGCCAGGCCGGCGATCGCCGCCGGGCTGCCGTAACGGCTGCCGCCGCGGCTGGACAGCAGGTCGGGATCGAAATAGACCTTCGACAGCGGCGTCACGGCGATGCTGGTGTAGGGCTTGGGTCGGCCCGCGACCAGCGCGCCGCTGAACACGCTGTCGCGCTGGGTGGCGACCGCCTGCTCCAGGGTCAGACGCAAGGCGGCGGTATCGATGGCCGGTTCGGTCTTCAGGTAGAGCCGCGCCCGCCGCGACCACGCTTGGCGCTCGCTGTCCGGCGGCCGATCCCAGCTGTGCCGGCCCTCGCCGAGCAGCAGGCCGAATTCCGGACTGGTATTTACCGGCATGTCGGCAAGGACCGCGCGCACCACGAAGGGGACGCCGTCGATCGAGGCCACCTTGCCGAGCGCATCGGCGGTCCCGAACAGGCGCAGGGCCTCGCTGCGGCTCACCACCAGCGCATCTGGGCGCGCCAGCGCCGCGTCGGCATCGCCGGCCAGGGCCTTGATGCCGAAGAAGCGCAGATAATTCGGTGCGGCCACCGCGAGGTCCACCAGAAGCAGGCGTTCGCCCACGCGTGCCGCCAGCTGGAAGGGCTTGGCGCTGGTCGCGTCCTGGACCAGCCCGGCCGCCAGCGCCACCCTGGCCAAGGGCGGCGGCGCGCTCTCGCCCCAGTCCGGGCGCGGCAGCAGGTTGCGGCGCTCCTTGACCACGTAGATGCCGTCGGCGCCGGCGATGGCGTCGTTATAGGTCCAGGCGTAGCGCACCAGACCGAACAGCAGGAAGCAGGCGGCCAGCGCCACGGCCAGGCCAAGCACCGCGACCGCCGAATACAGGGGCTCCCTCGCCAGCAGGCGCCAGGCCAGTTTCAGGTTCCGAAGCCGCATCCGCACTCCCGCAGAAGTAGACAATGATGTCTATGCTATGCCTTTTATGGCTGTTCTCGCAATAGCATTTCAATAAATATTTCTGTAGACAGTCCTATCTAGAAGGGCTAGTCTACGCGCGTGTGCATTGTGTTTTTCGAGGATGAATCATGGCCAAGTCCCCCGCCCCCTCCAAGCCGACCCCGGCCGAACTCGACCTGTTGCAGGTGCTGTGGCCGCTGGGCTCCGGCACCGCCCGCCAGGTGCATGACGAGATCCTCAGGACGCGACCGGACGTCACCTACGCGACCGTGCTGCGCCTGATGCAGATCATGCATGCCAAGGGTTTACTGATCCGCGACGAGAGCGAACGGTCTCACGTGTACGCGCCGGCCCAGGCCCAGGAATCGCTGCAGACCAATCTGCTGAAGGACCTGATGCAGCGCGCCTTCTCGGGCTCCGCCAAAGCGCTGGTGCTGGCGGCCCTCAAGTCCGGGATCTCGAAGAAGGAAAGGGAGGAAATCGAAGAACTGCTCAAGAGCGAGGACAAACGATGAGCGGCCAGGCCCTGGTGGCGGCGCTGGGCTGGACCCTGGTCCATTTCGTGTGGCAAGGCGCCCTGCTCGGCTGCGCCGTCGCGGTGCTGCTCGTCGCCCTGCGCAATGCGCGGCCCGAGACGCGCTATGCGGTCGCATGCGGGGGCCTGCTGCTGTGCCTTGCTTGGCCGGCGGTCGACCTGGCGCTGTTGCTGAAGGCCGGCGCCGGCGATGCGGGCGGCAGGCTCTTCCCCGGCGCCGGCGGTGCCGGTGCCGTCGCGCCCGGTGCGACCGGCCTGCTGCCCTGGCTTGGACAAAACCTGGGCTGGATCGTCGCCCTGTGGGCCGCCTGCTCCTGCGCGCTGAGCCTGCGGATGGCGGTCGGCCTGCTGTGGATCGGCCGCGCGGCCCGCGCGCAAGCCTGCGACCCGGCCTGGCAGGAACGCCTGTCGCGCCTGGCGGAGCGCTGCGGCCTGGGCCGCGAAGTGCGGCTGCGCGTGGTCGACGGTCTCTCCAGTCCGATCACGGCCGGCTGGTGGCGCCCGGTGGTGCTGGTGCCGGCCAGCCTGGTCGCCGGCATGCCGCCGCATCTGCTGGAAGCCCTGCTGGCCCACGAACTCGGCCACGTGCGGCGCCACGACTACCTGGTCAACCTGCTGCAGAACGTGATCGAAACCCTGCTGTTCTACCACCCGGCCGTGTGGTGGCTATCGCGCCGCATCCGCGCCGAGCGCGAGCAGATCGCCGACGACTTCGCCGCCCGCCACCTGGGCGAGCCGCGCCGCCTGGCGCTGGCGTTGTCGGAACTGGAAAAGCTGCAGTTTTCCAGCCATCACCTGGCCCAGGCCGCGAACGGCGGCGACCTGATGGCAAGGATCCGCCGCCTGCTGCGCCCTGACGTGCAGGCGCTCAACTGGAAGGCGGCGATTCCGGTGCTGGGCCTGGCCGTGGTGTGCGCGGCCAGCGCGCATGCGCCGGCGAACCGTAACGACGCGGCACCTGTCCTGCGCGGCGAAACCCGGGGCGCGATCGCAGATTTCTCGACCTGCCGCAAGCCCTACTACCCGAAGGCCGATATCGCAGCCGGGCATGAAGGCACCGTAACGATCGGCTTCATGATCGACGAGCATGGCATGGTAACCGGCTCGTCCATCGCTAAATCGAGCGGTTACGCCAGCATGGACGAGGCCGCGCGCACTGCGCTGGCGCTGTGCCGCTTCAGTCCGGCGCTCGAAGCCGGCAAGCCAATCGAGCAACTGGCGCATATCCAGTACGTCTGGACGCTCAAATAAAAAGCCGCGGCCAGTCCCGGCCGCGGCTTCGGTGTGCAATGCCCGGCTTCAGACCGCCGAAACGTCCAGCTCGGCAGTCGTCGCGGCCACCACCTCTTCCTTGGTGACGCCCGGCGCCAGTTCCACCAGCTTGAGCCCGGTGTCGGTGACGTCGATCACGCCGAGGTCGGTAATGATGCGGTCGACCACGCCCACGCCGGTCAGCGGCAGATCGCACTTCTTGAGGATCTTGTGGCTGACCGAGCCGTCCTTGGCGGTGGCGACGTGCTCCATCAGCACCACCACGCGCTTGACGCCGGCCACCAGGTCCATCGCGCCGCCCATGCCCTTGACCATCTTGCCCGGGATCATCCAGTTGGCCAGGTCCCCCTTTTCCGAGACCTGCATCGCGCCCAGGATCGCCAGGTTGATCTTGCCGCCGCGGATCATGCCGAAGGAATCGGCCGAGCTGAAGTAGGCCGAGCCCGGCAGCGCCGTCACGGTCTGCTTGCCGGCGTTGATCAGGTCGGCGTCCACTTCGGCGTCAAGCGGGAAGGGGCCGATGCCCAGCAGGCCGTTTTCCGACTGCAGGAAGACTTCCACGTCCTTCGGGACGTAGTTCGCCACCAGGGTCGGCAGGCCGATGCCCAGGTTCACGTAGAAGCCGTCCTGCAGTTCCTTCGCCGCGCGCGCGGCCATTTCATCACGAGTCCATGCCATGTCGTCTGTCTCCTGTTCCTAGCTTAGGCTGCGCGCACGGTGCGCTGTTCGATGCGCTTTTCCGGCGTCGGGTTGTGAACGATACGGTGCACGAAGATGCTCGGCAGGTGCACCTGGTCCGGATCGATCTCGCCGGTCTCGACCAGTTGCTCGACCTCGACGATGCAGATCTTGCCGGCGGTGGCGACGTTCGGGTTGAAGTTGCGCGCGGTCTTGCGGAACACCAGGTTGCCGGCGCGGTCGGCCTTCCAGGCCTTGACCAGGGCGACGTCCGGGTTCAGCGAGCGTTCCATCACGAACATTTCGCCGTCGAATTCACGGGTTTCCTTGCCTTCGGCGACGATGGTCCCGTAGCCGGTCTTGGTGAAGAAGGCCGGGATGCCGGCGCCGCCGGCGCGCAGCTTCTCGGCCAGCGTGCCCTGGGGCGTGAATTCCAGCTCCAGTTCGCCGGCCAGGTACTGGCGCGCGAACTCCTTGTTTTCGCCGACGTAGGACGCAATCATCTTCCTGATCTGGCGCGTGGCCAGCAGCTGGCCGAGGCCGAAGTCGTCGACGCCGGCATTGTTCGAGATCGCCGTCAGGTCCTTGACGCCGGAATCGCGCAGTGCGGCGATCAGCGCTTCAGGAATGCCGCACAGGCCGAAGCCGCCCACGGCAATGGTCTGGCCGTCCTTGACGACGCCTTCGAGTGCGGACCGCGCATCTGGATAAACTTTATTCATACCCGTCCCTTTAGTAGTTAAGCCAACAGCTCTTTCTGTACAGCAGAGTAGAATTCGAGAATAAAATAGCCCCCTGCAAAGCACAATACCGTAGAAATACCGGCAAGGGCCGGCCATGGAGACTTTAGTTTGCATCAGACGACAGCATCATACGCCATCGATTACGAGATGATCTTCCAGCATGCCCCGGTCGGCATGTGCATCTCCGTCAATCGGATCATCCAGGCGTGCAACCAGGCACTGGCGTCGATGTTCGGCTACGACTGTGCCCAGCTCGACGGCAAGTCCTTCGAAGTGCTCTACCCGACCCAGGACGAATTCCTGCGCACCGGCGACCGCATCGTCCCCATCATGAACGCGAAGGGCCGCTACTCGGACGAGCGCATCATGCGCCGCGCCAACGGCGAGCTGTTCTGGTGCCACGTAAGCGGCCGCGCCCTCGACCCGCAGCAGCCGCTGGGCGCCGGCATCTGGACCTTCGAAGATGTCAGCGAGAAGCGCCCGGTGACGGCCGCACTGACCCCGCGCGAGCGCGAGATCGCGGCCCTGCTGGTCGAAGGCAAGACCAGCAAGGTGATCGCGCGCGAAACCGACCTTTCCCCGCGCACGGTGGAGATGCACCGGGCCAAGCTGATGAAGAAGTTCTCGGCATCGACTTCGTCCGAGCTGGTGCACAAGCTGGTCGGCGTGGCCCGCTGAGCCGCGTCAACGCCCGACCCGCCTCCCCTAGCCATTATGGATGAGCACGCTATGCGGCGTGCATTTCCATACGAATGCGCTCGAGGAGGACATGATGGCACGATTGACCTGGCGCGGATTGCTCACATCCGCCATTCTTGCAGCCGCGCTGGCCGGCTGTTCGCCCTTCCAGTATCAACCCAACATCAAGAACGGCGGGCGTGCGGTCGCGGCCGCCGTCGCACCGGGCGACTCCAGCCGCATCGTGGTGGCGTCGGCCTCGGGCGGCATCTTTCGCAGCACCGACACCGGCGCCACCTGGACCCAGACCAGCGGCAACGGCACCTTCGCCTTCACCGACCTAAAGTACCTGCCGAGCAACGCGAACATCGTCATCGCCACCGCCCTCTCGGACACCAGGACCAGCACCGGCGGCGGCATCTGGCGCAGCCTCGACGCCGGCGCCAGCTGGTCGAGGGTGGCCATCACCACGCCGGTCCCGGCCTGCGCGGCCGACCTCTCCGGCTTCGGGCTGGCCGCGGAAACCGCGCGCAACCGGGTCTGGGCGGCCACCTCCTGCGGCGTCGCCTTCAGCAGCGACTCCGGCGCGAGCTGGCACTTCCTGCCCAAGGCCGCCGGCTACGACAACGACAGGAGCTATGCGGTGCTGGCGCCCACCACCACGCGCCTGGCGATCCTGACCGACGGCGGCGTCAAAGTCTCCGCCAACGCCGGGGGTAGCTGGAGCCTGTCGACCACCGGCCTGCCGGGCTTCATCGTCAGGGGCGTGCATAACGAGATCGCCGTATCGCCGCTCAATCCTTCCCACCTCTTCTTCACCTTCAACCAGTGGGTCTGGACCGTCGCCGCGGCGAAATGGGAGGGCCACACGCTGCTGTACCGGTCCTGGGACAATGGCGCGACCTGGGGGCCGCTGCTGGATATTCCCGGCTATAACCGCCCCTCTTTCGTCAAGACGGCCCAGCCGAGCGATGCGACGCATTACGGCATCCACTTCGGCGACGGCAGCTGCACCCAGCAGAGCGCCACGGTGACGAACGGCCCGGTGCCGACCTTGTCGGGCTGGACCACGTCCGAACTCGACCACTGCGACACCTCCGACCTTGCCTTCAGCGCCGCCGACGGCAGGACGCCCCTGCTGCTCACCTCCGACGCCGGCCTGAACAGCACCCCCGACGCCGGCCTCCACTGGCACGTGACCGGCGGCGGCGACGCCGGCTACGATGCCCTGCAGATCACCGAGGTGATCGGCCAGCTGCACCCGGACCGCCGGGCTTCCGACCTGTATTTCGCGACCCAGGACAATTCCATCTGGGCCTCGGCCGATGCCGGCGTCACCTGGCCGACCAATGTCTGCTGCGAAGGCTTTTACCTGAACATCTGGCGCGAGCCCATCCCGGCCGCGGATACCAGGCTGACCGGCGTCGATTGCGGCGCCTGCTTCAACTTCATCTCGGGCCCGCTGCTGGCAGGCTTCAGCGCCTTCCCCAACCCGCCGAACACGGCCGGCAACCCGCGCCTGCTCAAGCCCGGAGCCTATGTCCAGAACACCCAGCTCAGCGGCCTGCCGGGCAATATCTACGACCTGAGCACCGACAACGGCGCCAGCTGGACGCCACGCTACGGCTTCCTCGAGGATCCGCAGGACTTGCCGAAGGTCGCGGGGCCGGTGGCCAATCCGGTGATCTACACCGCGGTCAAGCTGTCGGGCGCGACGCCGGCCGGCTTCCCGGTCGTCGGCATCAAGCGTATCGCCGATACGCTGGCCGCCGGCTCGCCCCTGGTATCGGACATCGGCGGCTTCGGCAGCCTCGGCATCTTTCCCACCGAGTTCGCGTGGTACAAGCCTTTCGGGGTCGACCCGCGGGACGCCAACTTCCTGATCGTGCCCGACATCGTCGGCAACACGGTCAGGGTGACGCATGACGCCGGCGCCACCTGGACCACGGACACCGCGCTGACCGGCCTGGCCACGCGCGGCGGCATCTTCAAGTTCAGCTTCGGACCGTTCTCCCAGATCAGCGCGTTCGGCTTCGATCCCGATTGCGCCGGCCACATCCTGGTCGGGACCCAGCAGGCCGGCATCATGGAAAGCTTCGACCGCGGCGCGACCTGGAGCTACCTGGCCGGTTCGGACAACATCCCGCAGGTGTCGTCCTTCTACTTCCAGGGCAGCGGACAGGTCATCATCTCTTCCTACGGCCGCGGACTATGGAAAAAGTTTTATTCGTGCCCGCGCCGCATCATCCGGCCCGGCATCCTGACCGCCCTGGCCGAGCCGACCATCTACTGGAAGGGGGCCCGCGTGCCGCTCAGCCAGATCCACAATCCCGACGTCTGCCCGGTATGCGGCTATTTCGTCACCGAAGGCGGCGACATCCTCGACTTCGTGCTCGACCCGGCCACCGGCGAGTTGCGCGAAGTGGCGCTGAGCGGCGGCAGCATCCGCGGCCTCACCTGGGAGCGCACGCCGGTGCCGGCGCCGTTCAAGGTGACGCATGCCGACCGCCTCGGCAAGCTCGGCGGTGACCACGAGCTGCGCGCGCAGGTGAAGGCCGGCGCCCATATCAAGGGACTCTACCTGGATGGGGCGATCCTGAAAGGCGTGGTCCTGGCGCCGCGGGACGTGCAGGAAGCGCAGCTGCCGCGCAAGTCGGCGCTCGGGCCTTATGTGCGGGTCGAGGTGAGGCAGGAAGAGAATCCGAACGGCGAAGGCGGTGCGCTGGTCGTGCTGCTGCACGGATTCGGCTTCGATCCGGCCCTGCCGCTGTCGGTCTCGATCGACGGCGTTCCCGTGCGGATCGACGTGCAGCCGCGTTTCGACGCGGCCCGCGGCTTCACCCTGCCCCTGCCGCCCGTGGTGAGCATCGGCGGCCACACCATCGTCGTCGAGCAGCAGGGACCGGAGGGCATCCTGCGCGACGCCGCCACCTTCATCATCCCCTTGCAGGACAATGAGCGCGGCGAGGAGGACAAACGCAAGCGCCGCTGAGCGCGATCAGGCTGCTGGCAGCACGCTCCTGAGGTGCTCCGGCAGCGGCACCGATTTCTCCTTCTTGAAGTCGATCCACACCACCTTGCCGCCGCCTTCCGCATAGACGACGTCGGCCTTGCCCTCGGCATCCACCAGGCTGATCTCGTGGGTGACTTCGAAACTGGAACGGCCCGGGGCGCCGGCGTAGGTGCGGACCTCGATCTCGCCCGGATACTTCAGCTGCTTGATGAAGGTGCAGTAGGCGGTGACGATCACCGGTCCCTCGCCCTGCATATTGAATTCGCCCGCGGCCTCTTCCAGGAAGCAGATGCGGCCGCTTTCCATGTAGCGGAAATAGACTGTGTTGTTGACGTGGCCCAGCACGTCCATGTCGCCCCAGCGGATCGCCTGGCGCATCGTGTGCATCAGCTTGCGCGTCGGTTTTTCGTTGCTCATCGTTGCCTGCTTCGTTTTGAAAAAGCAGGCATTGTAGTCGTTCAGCCGCCGGCGTGCCGGCGCACGATGTCGCCGACGATGCCGCAGAAGGCGGCCGGGTCCTCGAGCATCATCATGTGTCCGGCCTTCGGCTGGACCAGGCTGGCGCAGGCCAGCGCCAGCACCCATTCGGGGATGTCCCAGCCGGCCGCGGACAGTTCGCCGCCCAGCAGGTAGAGCGGCACCCCTAGCCCGAGCACGCGCCGCACGCCTTCCAGGTAGCCGGGCGCACCGGTCGCTTCGAGCACCGAGCGCGCCATCGCCTGGATGGTCGTGTAGGGCTGGTTTTCCAGGACCTCGCGCGCCAGGGCGACGCGCTCGTCGCTGGCCTCGATGCCGATGCGCTCCAGCCAGGCGGCCGGATCGTCTTCCATGGCGCCGTATTCGGCCGCCCAGTCGGCGTCAAGCATCGGCGCGATGCGCGAGCACCAGAACGCGTCCTTCAGCGTGAAATTGCCTTCAACGCTGATCAATCCGCGCACCAGTTCCGGCACCTCCTGCGCGGCCAGCATCATGACGGCGCTGCCGACGCTGTGGCCGAGCAGCCAGGCCGGCTCGCCGACTTCCTCGCGCAGCACGCGCGCGATCTCCTCGGCCTGGGCGTGCAGGTCGATGCCGATGTCCACGCTGCGCTGCGCGCCGTAGCCGAGCAGGTCGGGGGTGCGCACGTCCAGCCCGGGCAGCCGCCGCTGCGGTTCGTAGTAGCTGCTTGACCCCAGCAGGCCGTGGACCACGACCAGTGCCGTCATTGCGCCGTCATGCCGTCGTCGGCCGTGATGATGGTGCCGTTGATGAAGTGGGCTTCCTCGGCCGCCAGCAGCAGCAGCAGGCCGTCGAGGTCTTCCGGCTTGCCGATGCGGCGGCGCGGCAGCATCTCGATCAGCTTCTTGCCCTGCTCGGAACCGAAGTAATCCTCGTTCATCTCGGTGGCGATGTAGCCGGGACAGATCGCGTTGACGTTGATGCCGTAGCGGCCCCATTCGACCGCCATCGCCTTGGTCATCTGCACCACGCCAGCCTTGCTCATGCAGTAGACGCCGATCTGCGGCAGCACGCGCAGGCCCGCCACCGAGGCGATGTTGACGATCCGGTGCTGCTTCCTGGGATCGCCCTTGGCGCGCTGGATCATGCGCTTCGCGCACTGCTGGGCCATGAAGAAGGCGCCGCGCAGGTTGGTGTCCATGATGTAGTTGTAATCGTCCTCGGTGACGTCCAGCAGGCGCTGGGTGTTCGACACCCCCGAGTTGTTGACCAGGATGTCGATCGGGCCGGCCTCGGTCTCGGCATGCGCGATCGCCGACTTGATGCTGGCAAGGTCGGTCACGTCCAGCGACACCACGTGGGCCGCGCCGCCGTCCGCCTCGATCTCGGCGCGCAGCTCCTTCAGGCGCTCGACGCGCCGCGAGGCCAGCACCACCTGCGCCCCCGCCCCTGCCAGGGCCTTCGCGAAACGCGCGCCCAGTCCACTGGATGCGCCCGTCACCATTGCGATCTTGCCTTCGAAATTGACTTCAATCCCCACGTTCCACTCCTCTGCCTGAGCCCACCGAACTATATTCTGTTGCGACGACATAATCATTACATACTTCACCAAATTCGCCTCGTTTAGATTGCCGCATCTAATATCTGCCCTACAATAGCGCGCTGCGTTGCAATCATGAGCAAAAAAGTGCACACTCGTGCTTAAATTTTTCTAACACTATTAAAACATGACTCAGCCCAACAACCTCATCGAACAATACGGTCCGCGCGAAGCGATGGAATACGACGTCGTCATCGTCGGCGGCGGCCCTGCCGGCCTGGCGGCAAGCATCCGCCTGAAGCAGCTGGCTTCGGAACAGGGCCGCGACGTCTCGGTCTGCGTGCTCGAGAAAGGCGGTGAGCTGGGCGCGCACATCCTGTCGGGCGCGGTGATGGATCCGCGCGCGCTGAACGAACTGTTCCCGAACTGGAAAGAACTGGGCGCACCGTTGAACACCGCCGTTCTTGAGGACCGCGTGCTGTTCCTGACCGAGACCAAGTCCTACGCGACCCCGCACTTCATGGTGCCGAAGGCGCTGACCAACCACGGCAACTACGTGATCTCGCTGGGCAACGTGGTGCGCTGGCTGGGCCAGCAGGCGGAAAGCCTCGGCGTCGAGATCTTCCCCGGCTTCCCGGCCGCCGAGATCCTGTACAACGACGACGGTTCCGTGAAGGGCGTCGCCACCGGCAATATGGGCGTCAAGCGCGACGGCGAACCGGGTCCGGATTTCCAGCTGGGGATGGAACTGCACGCCAAGTACACGCTGTTCGCGGAAGGTTCGCGCGGCCACCTGGGCAAGCAGCTGATCGCCAGGTACAGCCTGGACCAGGGCAAGGACCCGCAGACCTATGGCATCGGCATCAAGGAACTGTGGGAGATCGACCCGGCCAGGCACAAGCCTGGCCTGGTGATCCACACGGCCGGCTGGCCGCTGCCTTCCGATACCTACGGCGGCTCCTTCCTGTACCACCTGGAGAACAACCAGGTCGCGGTCGGCTTCGTGGTCGGCCTGGCCTACCAGAACCCCTACCTGTCGCCCTACGAGGAATTCCAGCGCTACAAGACCCACCCGGAAATCCGCCACTTCTTCGAAGGCGGCAAGCGCATCTCCTACGGCGCCCGCGCGATCACCGCCGGCGGCCTGCAGTCGCTGCCGAAGACCGTGTTCCCGGGCGGCGCCCTGATCGGCTGCGATGCCGGCTTCCTCAACGTCAGCCGCATCAAGGGCAGCCACGCCGCCATCAAGACCGGCATGCTGGCAGCCGACGCCGCCTTCGCGGCACTGGGCGAAGGCCGCCAGAACGACGAACTGGCGAGCTACCCGGCCGCCTTCGAGCAGTCCTGGCTGCACGAGGAACTGCACGTGGCGCGCAACTTCAAGCCGTGGATGAGCAAGGGCCTGTACCTGGGCACCATCATGACCGGCATCGACCAGATCCTGTTCAAGGGCAAGGCGCCGTGGACCCTGCACCACCAGCACGCCGACCACGAATGCCTGCGCCCGGCATCCAGCTTCAAGCCCATCGTCTATCCGAAGCCGGACGGCAAGCTGACCTTCGACCGCCTGTCCTCGGTGTTCATCTCGAACACCAACCACGCGGAAGACCAGCCGGTGCACCTGACCCTGAAGAACCCGGACGTGCCGGTCGAGATCAACCTGGCCAAGTACGCCGGTCCGGAACAGCGCTACTGCCCGGCGGGGGTCTACGAATTCGTGAAGCTTGATTCGGGCAAGGACCGCCTGCAGATCAATGCGCAAAACTGCGTGCACTGCAAGACCTGCGACATCAAGGATCCGACCCAGAACATCGTCTGGGTCACGCCGGAGGGCGGCGGCGGGCCGAATTACCCGAACATGTAATCCGGTCGGCGCGACACGTACGTCGCACGTGGGCACGGTGTGCCCACGTGTCAGCGCAGCGCCAGCTTTTCCAACTCCTGCGCCGTCATCGGCCGCCCGAACATATAGCCCTGCGCATAATCGCAGCCGGCATCGACCAGCAGCGCCCGCTGCACCGCCGTCTCCACGCCCTCCGCCACCACCTTCAGTCCCAGCTTGTGCGCCATGGCGACGATCGCCTCGTACAGCGCCAGCTCCCCGCCTTCTCCGTCCAGGGTCTGCGCCAGCGAAGGGTCGATCTTCACCTGGTCGATGTCGTAGCGTTTCAAATACGCCAATGAGGCATGGCCGCTGCCGAAGTGATCCAGCGCCACCTGCAGCCCCAGCATGCGGCACTGGGCAAGCCGGCCGAGCAGCGGGTCGGCGCCGCCCTGCAGCGCGCCTTCGCTGATCTCCACCACGATGCTCTGCGGCGGCAGCGTCAGCTCGCGCAGGTAGTCGAGCCAGCCCTGGTACTGGCCGGCGCCGCGGTCGGCCTTGCGCATCTCCTGGGCCAGGCGGTCGCGGAACATGTGGCGGTTCGGCAGCCCGGTCAGCTCGTCGAAATTCGCCGGGTGCCAGATCCGCTCGACCGACTCCTTGCTGCGCGTGATGTCGGTGACCAGGCTTAGTGTGCTTGATGGCCCCGGCTGAAGCGCCGCTCGGCACGGCGTTGCAGGCGTTCGAAGAACAGGCTCAGGATCCAGTAGAGGATGGCCGCTGCGAGGTAGAGCGGCAATGGACGGAATGTGACGGAGATCAATTCTTTGGTGACAAGCATCAACTCGGTCATGGTGATCACCGACACCAGCGAGGTGTCCTTGATCAGGCTGATCAAGGTATTGCTCATCGACGGCACCGCCACCCGCAGCGCCTGCGGCAGCACCACGTGGCCCAGGGTCTGGCCCCAGCCGAGGCCGAGGCTGTAGGCGGCCCGCCACTGGCCCTGGGCGACCGCCAGGATGGCGCCGCGCAGGCTCTCGGACAGGTAGGCGCCGGCGTTCAGCGACAGGGTCAGCACCCCGGCCGTGACCGGCGTGAACTCGATGCCGATGCTCGGCAGGCCGTAATAGACGACGAACAGCTGCACCAGCAGCGGCGTGCCGCGGAAGGCGCTGACGTAGACCACCGCCGGCCAGCGCAGCAGCGCCCACGGCGATACCCGCATCAGGGCGGTGGGCAGGCCCAGCACCAGTCCGCCGAGCATGGCGGCGACCGCCAGCAGCAGGGTGTAGCCGGCGCCGCGCAGCATGACCGGCGCGGACTCGCGCAGCAAGTCCAGCAGTTCCTGGAACGCCATGCCGGCTTCAGTAAGGACCGGTCATGGCGCGTGGGTGGCGTCGACGCCGAACCACTTCACCGAGGCGGCCTTCAGGCTGCCGTCGGCGCGGGCGTCCTCGAGCGCCTTGTCGATGGCGGCACGGAACTTCGGATTGTTCTTCGGGAAGGCGACCGCGGTGCGCTCGACCGCGCCCACGCGGGCGCCGGCGCGGATCGGCAGCTGCGAGGATTTCAGCAGGTAGGCCACCATCAGGCTGTCGTTCAGGGCCGCGTCGATGCGACCGAAGGCCAGGTCCTGCAGGTTTTCCGGCGCCGCCGGGTAGCTCTTCACGTCGATGCCGGGCATGGCCTTGGCCTGCTGCTCGAACACGCTGCCCTGGCCGACGCCGACCTTCTTGCCCTTCAGGTCTTCCAGCTTCCGGTACTCGATGCGCTCGTTGCGGCGCACGATCAGCTGCGGGGTCGAATAGGTGTAGGGGGTGGAGAAGTCGAAAGCCTGTTCGCGCCTGGGCGTGACGTTGACCTGGCTGATGATGACGTCGTACTTGCCGGCGCCCAGACCAGCCAGGATCGAGGCCCATTCGGTGGTCACGAATTCCGGCTTCAGACCCAGCCTGGCCGCCACCAGTCTGGCGACGTCGACGTCGTAGCCGGTCAGTTGGCCGGTCTTCGGATCCTTGAAATTGAAAGGCGGATAGGTTCCCTCGAGGGCGATGCGCAGGGTGCCGCGCGCCTTGGCGGCGTCGAGCAGGTCGGCCGCATGGACCGGCAACGCCAGCACCGCGCAGGCCGCGACGACGGCGCCCAGCAGCGTTCTACGGAAATTGTTCGGGGACCCCGTTTGCATCGCCTCGCTCTCCTTTCAAGCACTAGAGCCAGAGTTATAACGCAATTACGGGCATGCGAAAAGGGAATTATTCGTCTATCAATATAGCCTGCGGCTATGCTTGCCGAAGTTGTGGCCGGTGACGATCAGGGTGCTCTCGACCAGGGTCGACAGACCCAGCAGCAGCTGCACCAGCTTGTCGTCGGGCAGGACCCAGACCTGGCCGGACGGCTGTTCGGCCCCGGTCGCGGCCATGATCAGCGGCGCGATCCAGGAGGCATCCGGCTCGACGTCCAGCAGCACGGCGTCGCCGGCGGTCTGCAGGTAGACCTCGCCGCCCGGCGCCAGGGTGAAGCGCACCCCGATCCCGGTCTCCTGCGGGCCGATCATCTCCTGCATGGTGCGGTTGTGCGCATCGATCCAGAGTTCGACGTCCTGCGGGGTTTCCAGCGGGGTCCAGGGCACCGGACGGAAACGGGGGCGTTCGGCACTGTCCTTGGTCGAATCTTGGCTCATGAGGGGCTCGGCTACGGTGATGATGAGGATGGAAACGGCGCGTATGCTAAGCCACTATACCCGGCGGCGCAAGAAGGACGGCTCACATGAGCGTGACCAGCCTGGCCTCGACCCGTCCATCCTCGACCAGCAGTTCGCCCGCCGCGATCGGCAGGCTGAAGCGGCGCCGCCCCGCGCTGCCAGGGTTCACGTAGAGCACGCCGCCGCGCTCCACGCAGGCCGGCTTGTGCGAATGCCCGGACACGACCACGCGCACGCCGTCCGCGGCCGGCTCGCCCGCGAGTTCCTTCAGGTCGTGGATGACGAGGATGGCCACCCCACCCACGACCAGGCGGGCGGTCTCGGGAATCGTCCCGGCCCAGGCGGCGGTATCGTTATTCCCGCGCACCACGGTCAGCGGCGCGATGGCGGCCAGGCGCTCGAGGATCTCGGGCTTGCCGATGTCGCCGCCATGCACGATGTGTTCGCTGCCCGCCAGGAAGGCCAGCGCTTCCGGGCGCAGCAGGCCGTGCGTATCCGAGATCAGTCCGATCCGCATGGCCCGCCGTGCGCTCAGCCCGAATGCCGGGCGCGGCCCATCCTGGTGGCCGTCCAGATCGACCACAGGGCGGCAATGCCGACGATCACATACACGAGCCGGCTGGCCGGGCTGCCGGCGCCGAACAGGCTGGCGACGACGTCGACGTCGAACAGGCCGACCATGGCCCAGTTCAGGCCGCCGATGATCAGCAGGGCCATCGCGATGTAGTCGATCGCCGACATCGTCGAGTGCTCCTCGCGCACGGCCGCCCGCCGCTCGGGCAGGTGCCGCCGTTCCATGGTAGGTGCGTTCATGGTTGCCATCATGTCCTCCCTCGAAAAGGTCGATGCGGTAACCACGATAGCAAAAATGCGCGCGGGCGCGCGCCGCCTACCGCTCGGGCCTCAGCCCTTCCAGGTACGGTTGAGGCCGGTGTCCGTGTGGATCCAGCCGCCCTTGGGACCGGAGCGGTAATAGAAGCCGACGCCGCCCTGGCGGAAACTGCGCACCAGGCCGCCCAGCACCTCCTCGGTGAGGCCGGCGATGCGGACGTCGGCCGCCTTGCCGGACATGTGCAGGGACTGGCGCGCGGCCGGCACGCCCTGCTCGATCAGGCGGTTGTTGGAAGCCGGGGTGCGGTAGCCGGACAGGATTTCGAGCGGCTTGTCGAGGCCGTAGCGCTGGACGAAGGCCTGGGACGCCCACAGGGTCTCGATCAGCTTGGGGTCGATCGCCATGCTGGCCTTGCCGTTCACGTCGCGCAGCATGTGGCACAGTTCCTGGTAGGCCGAGTCGATGATCGCGCCATCCTTCCAGTACAGGACCTTGCTGCGCTCGCCGCTGGCGGGACGGATCACGGACAGGGTGCGCGGCTTGACCCAGAAGTCAAGGTCGACGACCTGGGCGTCGAACAGGTCGGGCGGCGGAGCGATGTCGATGCTGGGTGCGTCCGGCGTGGCCTGGCTGGAGGCGCCGGCGTCGCGCCTGGCGGCCCTGGCGTCGATCAGCGGCGTCGCGACCAGGCCGAGTGCGGTAAGACGCAAGCCTTGGTGAAGAAAATCTCTGCGGGAAGCCATATCAAACTCATCATTGAAACTTCCTTACTATATCTCAATGGACAAAAGGAAAAAAGATGAGTTCGTGTAACGTAAGGTTTCGTGCAACAAACGCGCCAGTTACGCGCCGTTGTGCTTATTTGCCGGTGCAATTACAGAATCGCTTGCCGGCCGGCGGCTCGACCGCATTCAACTGCTTCCACAGGAAATCGCATTCGAGGCCGAAACAGGCCTTGTCCTTGCCCGCATTGATATAGCCGAGGGTTTCGAAGAAGGGACTGGCTGAGGCCGGGGATTGCATGTGCAGGCGGCCGATGTCCCAGCTGCGCGCCTGGACCTCGACGGCGCGCATCATGGCGCGGCCGATGCCCTTGCGCAATTGGCCCGGCATCACATAGCACAAGGCCAGCTTGCCGGCCTGGGTCAGCAGGGCCAGCCCGGCCAGCTCCCCGCCGTCGACGGCAACCACCGCGTAATTGCTCGGCGAGGACAACCAGGCGCTGACGTTCTGCGTCGTCTTGTTGCTCAGCCAGGACTGGAGGATGTCCGCGCGCCGGCCGTGATCGGCCGCGCAGCCCTCCTCGATCGAGCGGCGCAGCAGTGTGCACGCTGCTGGCGCGTCGTTCAGTGTTGCCTGGCGAATGTCAATACCCATGTAGTACTTGCGAGGTTTAAAAAAGTTGTTCCGGGATGTGGAAGGCCGGACTATAACCCAAAGTCCGGGATCCTGCTGTCCGTCCATGCGCCGGGCATCCGCTCCAAAAGAGGCGCTCTAAGCATATGATTAAAATGTACTTCTGTTCCCCTGAGTCTTCGTCGATGATGAATCCGCTTTCCACTGGTCTCTACAAGGAAGAACAAATAATGGTCCAAACTAATTCCCCGCTGCGCCGCCTGCTGGCGCTCACCCTGGCGCTGGGCGCTGCGCTCCCGATCGCCTCCCAGGCCGCCGAGGTCGAACTGCTGAACGTCTCCTACGACGTCGCGCGCGAACTATACAAGGACGTGAACCCCGCCTTCATCGCCGAATGGAAGAAGAGTACGGGCGAAACCGTCACCATCAAGCAGTCGCACGGCGGTTCCAGCAAGCAGGCGCGCGCCGTCGCCGACGGCCTCGAAGCCTCGGTCGTGACCCTGAACCAGGCCAACGACATCGACATGCTGGCCGACCGCGGCCTGGTCGCCAAGGACTGGACCAAGAAGTTCCCGAACAATGCCTCGCCCTATTACTCGACCATGGTGTTCCTGGTGCGCAAGGGCAACCCGAAAGGCATCCACGACTGGGCCGACCTGGCCAAGCCTGGCGTCAAGGTCGTGATCCCGAACCCGAAGACCGCCGGCAACGGCCGCTACACCTATCTGGCGGCCTGGGGTTCGGTCATCAAGAAAGGCGGCAACGAAGCCCAGGCCCGCGAGCTGGTCGGCAAGATCTTCAAGAACGTGCCGGTGCTGGACGCCGGCGGCCGCGCCGCCACCACCACCTTCACCCAGCGCCAGATCGGCGACATCCTGGTAACCTTCGAGAACGAGGTGAACCTGGTGCGCGCCGAGTTCGGCGACAACTTCGAAGTCGTCTACCCGTCGATTTCCGTGCTGGCCGAAACCCCGGTGGCCATCGTCGACAAGGTGGTCGACCGCAAGGGCGTGCGCAAGGAAGCCACCGCCTACCTGAACTTCCTGTACTCGGATGCCGGCCAGGCGATCGGCGCCAGGCACTACCTGCGCGTGCGTAACGAAAAGGTGATGAAGCAATACGCCGCGAACTACAAACCGATCCAGCTGTTCACGGTCGACGACGTATTCGGCGGCTGGCGCGCGGCCCAGAAACGTCACTTCGACGATGGCGGCGAATTCGACAAGATCTATCAATCCAAATAAATAAGTCGAATTAGAATGTATAAATACAATAATGCTGTATAGATATACAGGATTAATCGCTGGAAAATAAAGCTGAGTCGCTTTTAAGAGATTTCTTTAAGATAATTCGCTAAATTTCCGTTCACAAAGAAGGCCTTGCTTCAACGCGAGGCCTTTTTTCTTGTAGAATCTTGCTGTTGGTTTCGATCTCTATGGATCGCCAATAAAAGTTCCCATGTAGCTCGACGCTATTGGGCTAACTGAACGATTTGATGCTCCGCCGCCGTCCGGCGCCCGACCATTAACCGTACCCCATACACACACATGATCAAAAAATTCCTCGCTGCGGTGCTGATGACGATTTCCAGCGCGGCCGCCTTCGCCGTGCCTTTCGGATCGCAATCGGTGCTGGTGGTCGAAGACGACACCGGCAAGGTGCTGTACGAGAAGAACGCCTCGACAGTCGCGCCGATCGCTTCGCTGACCAAGCTGATGACCGCGATGGTCGTGCTCGATGCCCACCAGGACATGAACGAGCCGATCGAGATCGAGAAGCAGGACGTGGACATGCTCAAGCACAGCAGCTCGCGGGTGCCGGTCGGTGCGACCATTCCGCGCCGCGACGTGCTGCAGCTGGCCCTGATGTCTTCGGATAACCGCGCCGCCGCCGCTCTCGGCCGGACCTATCCGGGCGGCATGGATGCTTTCCGCATGGCGGTGAAGCGCAAGATCGCCGCCCTGGGCATGACCCAGACCGTGATCGAGGAACCGACCGGCCTGAGCCCGCATAACCAGTCGACCGCGGCCGACCTGGTCAAGATGGCGACCGCCGCCGCCAACTACCCGGAGATCACCCGCATCACGACCTCCTCCGAGCACCTGATCAACATCAAGGGCCGCGACGTCGAGTACCACAACACCAACCGCCTGGTCGGCGCCAAGGGCTGGGACATCGGCCTATCGAAGACCGGCTACACCCAGGAAGCGGGCCGCTGCCTGATCATGCGCATCAAGGCCGCCGGCAAGAACGCGACCATGGTGCTGCTGAACGCCGGCGCCTCCTCGGTGCGCGTGCTGGACGCCCTGAACATCCGCCGCCACGTGCTGGGCGACGATGCGCCGGTGGCCACCAGCCCGGTCCGCGCTCGCGCCGCCGTCGGCGGTCCGCGCATCAAGGCCTCGGCCGGCGGCGCCCGCGTCAAGGCCTCCGCAAGCCGCGGCCGCTTCAAGCATGCGCCGGTGTCGCGCCACCGCCGTCACCGCTGATCGGTCCGGCGTCAAACGAAAAAAACCGCGACGGTTCACTGTCGCGGTTTTTTTTTCGCCCGATCAGGCAGGCAGTCGCGAGTCTCAGCGCGACTTCAGCTGCCGCACGTGTCCTTCGAGTTCGGCGAAGCTCGGACGCTCGGTGGCGGAGATGACCTTGCGCCCGAATTCGACCGCGATGGTCGGCGCATAGCCGTTCATGCTGGCCAGCAGGGTCACCTTCACGCACTGCAGGGCCTTGACCACTTCCTGGTGGCGGCGGTGCAGCAGGCTGGCGAGCGGCGCCACCAGGCCATAGGACAGCAGGATGCCGAGGAAGGTGCCGACCAGGGCCGCCGCGATCAGGCTGCCCAGCTCCGCCGGCGGACGGCCGATCGAACCCATGGTGTGCACCACGCCCATCACCGCGGCGACGATGCCGAAGGCCGGCATGCCGTCGGCCAGCTTGCTGATCGCCTGTACCGGGATCTCGGCGTCTTCCTGGTAGGTCTCGATCTCGTTGTCCATCAGGTTCTCGAGCTGGTAGGAATTCATGGTGCCGGACACCAGCAGGCGGAGGTAGTCGGTGATGAAGTCGAGCAGGTGATGGTCCATCGCTACCTGCCGGTACTTGGCGAAGATCGCGCTTTCGTGGGGTGCGTCGATGTCGTTCTCGAGCGACATCAGGCCTTCGCGGCGCACCTTGGTCAGCAGGTCGAACATCAGCGCCATCAGCTCCATGTACAGCTCCCGCGTGTAGCGCGAGCCGTGGAACAGGGTCGGGATGCTGTGCCAGGTCAGCGAGATGGCCTTGCGGTCGTTGCCGATCACGAAGGCGCCGAGCGCGCCGCCGAAGATCATCAGCAATTCATAGGGCTGGAACAGCGCGGCCAAATGCCCGTCCTGCAGCACGAAGCCGCCGAACACGGCCAGCAGCACGACGACAAATCCGACTACGATCAACATGGCTCGGTCTCCAGAATTCCCAGACAGCAACTTTAACATTGTTGCCGCACGGAAAGCAAAGACTGGCGCAAAGTTACATCGTCATCCCCGCGAAAGCGGAAATGAGGTTCCAGGACCTCATCGCTCGATCATCCCCCGCAAGCCACTGGCCCGGTGCGTACGCCGCCCAATCGCCTCCCCCAGCACATTCGGCACCGGCGTCAGCAAGGTGAACTCCCGGCTCGCCCGCGTAATGCCGGTATACACCAGCTCGCGCGCCAGCACCGCCCCGCCCTCTTTCGGCAGCGCCAGCACCGTGTGGGCGAATTCCGAGCCCTGGGATTTGTGCACCGTCATTGCGTACGCCGTCTCGACGTGGCGCAGGCGGGTGGCCAGCACGCTGCGGACCTTGTCGCCTTCGAGGAAGTAGACGCGCAGCGAACCTGGACGGCCCGGGTCGGCCAGGGTCAGGCCGATGTCGCCGTTGAACACATTGGTCGAATAGTCGTTGCGGGTCACCATGACCGGGCGGCCGACGTACCAGTCGCCGCCGCGGCGGATCAGGCCGGTCTGGTCGAGGCGCTGCTCGATCGCCGTGTTCAGGCCCTCGACGCCCCACTCGCCCTCGCGCACCGCGCACAGGATGCGGAAGGCTTCGAAACGCTGCAGCACGCTGCGGACCCAGTCTTCGTGGTCCTGCCCCGTTGCCTGTCCCTCGCCCAGCTGGCGCAGATAGGGCCGGTAGCCTTCCAGCGCCAGTCCGATCGCGTGTTGCTGCTGGGCGTGCTCGATCCAGCGCAGGGTGTGGGCGCCTTCGACGTCCTGGACGCCGCGGGCGCGCAGCACCGCCGCCGCGGCCTCGATGTCGCCGGCATTCACGGCCAGCGCCAGCCGTCCGATCGGCCCGCCGAAACGGCGGCTGTGGCGCAGCATCACGGTCTGCTGGGCCAGGGCGCCGCCGCGGTGCACATAGTCCGCCGGGATCTCCTCGCCGCTGGCCTCGCGCACATAGGCCACGGTGGCATCGTCGTAGTTGCCGCCCTGGGCGTCGGCACACAGGTCGCCCAGCACCGCGCCCGCCTCCACCGAGGCCAGCTGGTCCTTGTCGCCCAGCAGGATCAGGGTCGCCGTGGGCGGCAGCGCGTCCAGCAGCGAAGCCATCATCTCCAGGTGCACCATCGAGGCTTCGTCGACGATCAGCACGTCGACGTCGAGCGGATTGCCGCGGTGGTGGGCGAAGGCGCGGCTGTCCGGACGCGCGCCCAGCAGGCTGTGGAGGGTGCGGGCGGCGCCCATGCGCGCGGTCAGCTCGCGCAACGGCAGCCGGGCGCCGACCTTGTCGGCCAGCTCGCCCAGCGCCTTGTCGATCGACTGCTTCAGGCGCGCGGCCGCCTTGCCGGTCGGCGCCGCCAGGGCGATGCGCTGGCGGGCGGCGTCCGGCGCGGTCGCGAACAGCAGCGCCAGCAGGCGCGCCACCGTATACGTCTTGCCGGTGCCGGGGCCGCCGGTGATGATCGCCATCCTGCCGCGCAGGGCGATCGCGCAGGCCAGCTTCTGCCAGTCCGGTCGGGCGGCGTCAGGTGTCCCGGACGCGCGCTGGGAGGCGAACAGCAGGTCCAGCCAGCCGCGCACGGCGCCGGCGTCGACCTCGCGCCGTTCGCGCGCGCGCTCGCGCACGCTGGTCGCCACCGTCGTCTCATCGCGCCAGTAGCGGCGCAGGTAGAGGCGCGCTTCGTCGGCATCGCCGTCGAGCACCAGGGGCTGGCCGTAATCGAAGGTGCCGGCCTGCCACACCTGCTCGCAGCCGGCCAGCTGGGCCATCCAGCCCTTGACGTTCTTCGGCAGCGGCTTGATGGCGGCGGCCAGTTCCGTCCACTCCTCGGCGGGCAGGCCGAGCAGCGCGGCCGCGTCCTCGGCCAGGTCGGACAGCAGCAGGCAGCTGTGGCCGCGGCCTTCCAGTTCGGACAGCACCAGGGATGCCAGCAGCAGCGGACCGGGCGCCGGTCCGAGCGAGGCGACGAAACGGGCAAAGGCGCCGGACAGGCGGCGCAGCTCGCCGGCTTCGGTCAGGCGTTCCACCTCGCACCAGAAGACGTCGATCTTGTCGGGGTCGATAAAGGTATTCATGTCGCAAGAAGCTCGTCGAGTCCGTCGAGCAGTTCCATGTCGGGCTCGATCAGGTAGCAGCCGCGGGTGGCCTCGTTCCCGATCCCGCGCAGGAACAGGAAGACGGCGCCGCCCAGCTGCTCGCGGGGGTCGTAGCGCTCGCCCAGGCGCGCGCGCAGCAGGCGGTGCAGGGCCAGCAGGTAGATGGCGCCCTGGATGTCGTAGCGGTTCACGGCCATCGCGGCCGCCATCGCCGGCTGGGTATAGGCGGCGTCGCCGGGTCCCAGCGCGTTCGATTTGTAGTCCAGCACCCAGTAGCGGCCCTGGCATTCGAACACCAGGTCCGTAAAGCCTTTCAGCATGCCGTGCAGCTGGCGCTCCGGCAGGGTCGGACGCGGCAGGTCGCCGAGCAGGCGCTGGCGGCACAAACGGTCGAGCGCGCCGACGTCGAGGGCTTGACTCGGGAACCAGAACTCCATCTCCGGCAGCAGCTCCTCGAGCTCCGACAGGGCGCAGCCGCTTGGTGGCAAGGGCAAGGTGACCAGGGCATCGAGCCAGGCCATTGCGTCATCCACGCGGTTCCCCCACCCGGCGCGCTTGATGCGCTGGTGCAGGCGCTTGATGAAGTCGTCCTCGTCGATGCGTCCAAAACCTTCCTGCGCCATCCACTCCAGCTGCTCGTGCAGGAAGTTGCCGGGCGTGGCGCCGCGCGGGAAGCGGTGCCAGGGCGCGTCGTCCACCCGCAAGGCTTCGACCGTACCCGGCTCGTCCTCTTCCAGCAGGTTCTCTTCCTGCGGCCGGGTCGGCGGCGCCACCGTGTGGCGGGTCAGGGAGGTGAAGGAACCGACCGCCCAGTTGCGCTCGAACTGGCCGGCAAAGGCCGGCGCCTCGACCAGCTCCGGGCGCACGTCGGCGCGCGCCAGGCGGGTACAGCCCTCGGGCGCGTCCAGGGTGTGCAGCTCGATCGCGTCCAGGTCGCCGCGCAGGGCTTCCCAACGTTCGGCCATGGCGTCGGCCCCGATCGGTTCGCCGCCGGTCAGCAGGTAGCCGAGCGCCGATTCGTGCAGGCGGTTCTCGCCCTTGCGGCCGGCCGCCACCGCCGCCACGCCCAGCCACAGGAAGTGGCGCGCGCGGGTCAGCGCCACGTACAGCAGGCGCAGGTCTTCCTCCAGGCGGGCGCGGTCGACCGCCTGCAGCGCATCTTCGCTCAGGCCGAGGTCGATGCGGCGCGCACCGTCTTCGACCACGTATTCGAAGAAGGCGCGGTTGCGGCGGTCGGTCTTGCGCGCGGTGACGGCGAACGGCAGGTAGACCAGCGGGTATTCCAGGCCCTTCGACTTGTGCACGGTGACGACCTTGACCAGCTCGGCGTCGCTCTCCAGGCGCAGCACGCGCTCATCGCCGCCTTCCCCGAGTCCCTCGATCTGCTCGGCGAACCAGCGGATCAGGGCCTGTTCGCCATCCAGTTCGCGGCTGGCTTCCTGCAGCAGCTCGGCCAGGTGCAGCAGGTTGGTCAGGCGCCGCTCGCCGCCGGAGGCGGCCAGCAGCTTGGCCGGCAAGCCCAGTTCGTGGATGAAACGGCGCAGCATCGCCAGCACGCCCTGGCGCTGCCAGGTCTGGTGCAGGCCTTTCAATTGCTCGAGCCGCTCTTCCCAGGCCAGTTCGTCGCTCGACAGGCGCGCCAGCTCGGTCAGCGGCAGCGCGCAGGTGGCGGTGGCGAAGGCGGTCCGCGCCAGCGCGCCGTCGAGCGGACTGGCGACCGCCTGCAGCCAGCGCAGCACGTCCACCGCCTCCTGGCTCTCGACCACCGAATCCTGGTCGGACAGGTAGACACTGGCGACCTTCCTCTGCACCAGCGCGCGCCGGATCGCCGAGGCTTCGCGGCGGTCGCGCACCAGCACCGCGATATCGGCAGGCATCAGGCGCTTGAATCCGCCCTCGCGGTCGCGGAAGCCCACCTGCGGATCGTTCAGCAGGGTCACGATGTGCTCGGCGCAGTGGTGGGCGAAGAACTCGCGGTAGTCCTCGGCGCGCAGGTCGTCGCGCGGGGTCGAGGCCACCGCCAGCGCCTGGAAGGGACCGTCCACGCCGACCAGTTCCTGGCCGCGCCCGGCCGCGTCGACCGGCTCGAAGGGCAGCGGATTCTCGCCGTCCTTGCGGAAGCGGAAGGCGCCGGCAGCGTAGCCGGCGCATGTACTTTCTCCCTCGGCGCCGCCCTCGGCGTATTCGAACAGGCGGTTGACGGCCTTCACCAGCGCCTTGGTCGAACGGTAGTTGGTGCCGAGCTGGTAATGCCGCCCTTCGGTGGCGCGCCGCGCCGACAGATAACTATGGATGTCGGCGCCGCGGAAGCCGTAGATCGACTGCTTCGGGTCGCCGATCAGGAACAGGCCGTGGCCCGGATCGTTGTCGGCCACGCGGTACAGCAGGTCGAAGATGCGGTACTGGTCGGGCGAGGTATCCTGGAATTCGTCGACCATCGCGACCGGGAACTGGTCGAGGATGCGCTTGCGCAGCGCTTCGCCGTTCGCCCCTTCGAGCGCGGCCTTCAGACGCGCCAGCATGTCGGCGAAGCCGAACTGGCGGTTGCGACGCTTCAGGTCGATCATGCGGCGCGCGATATTGCAGGCGGCGTGGCGCAGCAGCGCGTGCGCCATCGGCTCGATCCGGTCGAGCGCTTCCTTCAGGGCTTCGGTATGTTCGAAGCATTCCGGCACCTCGGCGCTGAAGTCGCGCGAGAAGGCATCGGCGATGCCGTGCGGGGTCAGGCGGCGCCAGGCCGCGTCGCCGAGGTCGGGCATGACCCGCGCGGGATCGGCGGCCCAGCTGCGCAGGGCTTCGAACCATTTGACCAGCGAGTCGGGACGCATCTTGTTGCCGTTGAAGCAGCGCGGATTCGCCGCCCGGTGCGAGCCGATCCAGGACTCCATCGCATCGGCGCGTTCGCTCCAGCCTTCCTTCAGGCGCGCCAGCCTGGCCTGCTGGGCGCGCTCGACGCCAGCGATCACGGCCCCCAGCGGCGCCATGTCGTTCGGATTGCCGTTCTCGTCGACGCAGTCCGGGCCCAGCAGCTCGGCGCGCTTGACCAGCTCGCGCGCCGCGCCCTTCAGGGCCTCGACGTCGGGCCAGACCGCCAGCAGCGATTTCAGGGCATGGCCGTTGAGCGGATAGACGTGCTGGCGCCAGTAGTCGTTGGCGGCGTCCTCGAACAGGGCGCGCTCGTCGCTAACCAGCTCTTCGTCGAACAGGCTGCCGCTGTCGAAGGCGTGCTCGCGCAGCATGCGCTGGCACCAGGCGTCGATGGTGAAGATCGCCGCCTCGTCCATGGTTTCGGCGGCCAGCACCAGGCGGTGGGCGGCGACCAGGCGCGCGGCATCGTCGGCATAGCTGTCGGCCAGCGCTTCCAGGTAGGGATCGTCCGCATGGGATTCCCCCCGAAAGTACGCGGCGGCCTGCACCAGGCGTTCGCGCACCCGGTTCGACAGCTCGCGGGTGGCGGCGCGGGTGAAGGTCATCACCAGGATCTCGGGCGGCAGCAGCGGCCTGGCGAAGCCGTTCGCTTCGCCGTGGCCGAGGACCAGGCGCAAATACAGCGCGGCGATGGTCCAGGTCTTGCCGGTGCCGGCGCTGGCCTCGATCAGGCGCGAACCGTGCAGGGGGAAATCCAGGGGTTGCAGCAACTGGCTCATGCCTGCTCCCCTTCCTTGTCGCCGAAGCGGGTCACCTGCACGCTGTCGCGCAGCCAGGCGGCCAGCGGACCATACAGGGCCTCGGCCGTACGCGGCCAGTCGCCGGACGCGCGCAGCACGGCGAATTCCGGCCACATGCGCGCCAGTACCGGATCATCGACCTCGCCGCCGATCTCGAAGCCGCCATCGTAGGCCTCGCGGGGGTCGTCCCCGGCCAGCTGGGCCAGTGCTGTCTTGCAGGCCACCGCCAGCGGGTGGTCGAGGTTGGCCCGCCACAGCGCGGCCAGTTTCCCGAGGGTGGCGCGGGCGGCCTCAACATCCAGCGGCGCCATCTTCAGGGTGGCGTCGCGCGCCACCAGGTAACCGCTCACCGCCTCGCCGACGGCACTTGCCGCCAGCTGGCGCAGCCAGGGGCCGATCAGCTTGTCGCCGCGCGGCGCACCCTTGCGATCCAGGACCTTGGACGAGATCTGCAGCAACCACACGGTCTCGTCGTCATTGCTGCGCAGCTTGTCGATCCAGTCGTCGAGCAGGATCGGTACGGCGCCCCGGCCGTCCAGGTCCAGGCTGACGACGAGCTTGGCCGCCGGGGTCGGATAGCGGGCACCCAGCGCCAGCCAGCTGCGCCGCACCGGCACCAGTTCTTCCACCAGCTGCTGCTGCCACTGCCGGCCCACCAGGCCGATCGGCAGCCTGCCCTCGCGCACCAGGCGCTGGGCGCGCGCATCCAGTACCTGGCGCACCTCGTCCTGGGGTTCGGGCGTGCCGCTGTCCGCATTTCTGTCTTCGCCAAGCAGGGCGTCCTCGAGGAAGTAGCGGTCGAGGGCGTCCAGCGAGAACGGTTCCTCGTCCTCGCCCACCACCTCGTGGCTGCCGAAGTTGACGCCCAGGCGGCGCCGGAAGAAGTAGCGTGCCGGCTGGCGCAGGAAGCTGGCCAGCTCGCTCAGCTTGAGGCGGTAGTCGGCTTCCAGCTCGTAGGGCGGAAGCGCGTCGCCCTCGAGCGCCGATTCTTCGTCATCGCGGTGCGCCGAACGCCACTCGCCGGCATAGGTCAGCAGGCCGCCGCGTTCGAAATAACGGCGCGAGAAAGGCTGCAGGGCGTGCATCGTGGTGCGCTCATCGAGGTCCAGGTCCCAGCCCGCCTTCAGGTAGTCGCGCAGCTGCGAGACCAGCACCGAAGCCGGTTGCTCGGTATTGTCGCGCACGTTGCGGCCGACCCAGCTCACGTAGAATTTGTCGCGCGCCGCCAGCAGCGCTTCCAGCATCAGGTAGCGGTCGTCGTCGCGGCGCGAGCGGTCGCCCGGACGCTGCATGCCGGGCAGCGCCAGCAGGTCGAAGTCGGACTGGTGGCCGCGGCGCGGGAAATCGCCGTCGTTCATGCCCAGCAGGCAGACCACGCGGAAAGGCACGGCGCGCATCGGCATCAGGGTGCAGAAGGTGACGCCGCCGGAAACGAACTGGTGGTTCAGGGCCGGCTGGTCGAGTTCGGACAGCCAGGCTTCGCGCATCACGCCCAGCGGTACCGGCTCTTCGAACAGCGCGTTCTCGCAGATCTCCAGCCAGCACTGCAGGGCTTCCTCGAGCTGGTTCAGCATCATGCGGTCTTCGTCGTCGCGGGCGCGGAAGAAGCGCGCCATCAGGGCGCGGGCGCGCTCGCCCCACGCCACCGGGGTCAGGACGGCATCCAATTGTTCGCGCCAGGCCAGCAGGCTCTCCACCAGTTCGGCGAGGGCGCCGGCCAGGGCCGCATCGAGGCCGCCGACTTCGGCATAGGGCTCGATGTCGCCGAAGCTGGGACCGGCGCCGGTGGCGTAACCCAGCAGCATGCGCCGGATCCCGAACAGCCAGGAATTCTGCTCGCCGGCCGAGCCGAGGCCGAGGCCGGCGCGGTGGGTCTGGTCCAGGCCCCAGCGCACGCTTGCGCCCTCGATCCAGCGGCCGAGGGTCGGCAGGTCATCCTCCTCCAGGCCGAAGCGTGCGGCCAGCGCCGGCACGTCCAGCAGGTCGCGCACCTCGCTCTGGCGGCAGCGCTGCTGCGGCAGGCGCAGCAGCCATTCCATGGCCACCAGCAGCGGGTTCACGCTGCGGTCCTTGACGTCGCCGATCTCGAAGGGGATGTAGCGCGGGTCGTTCCGCTTGTGCTGGTCGAACACCGCGTGGACGGCGGCCGAGAAAGTGTCGATGTCCGGCACCATGACGACCACGTCGCGCGGACGCAGGGGCTGGTCGCCGAATGTGCCATCGCTGTCCTCGAACCAGGACAGCAGCTGGTCGTGCAGCACCTCCACCTCGCGCTGGGCGCTGTGGGCGATGTGGAATTCGATCGAGCGGTCGCCGGGCTCCGGCGGCACGTGCGGATGCTCAAGCAGCGGCAGCAGGTCGCGCACCGCGGCCTGCACCTGCGACAGCAGGCTTCCGTTGTCGCCCTCGTTGAACAGGTCGACCCGCAGGTTGCCGAACTTCGCGCCCTGGCCGCCGTCGAACTCGTCCAGCATGCGCACGAAGTCGCGTCCCTGGCGTCCCCAGCTGGCCAGCAGCGGATGGCTGTGCGCATGCAGTTCCTCGACCGGGATCTCGGCCAGGTTGCTGCCGTTGCGCCCCTGGTGGCGGCGGTAGGCTGCGGTCAGCAGTTCGCGGCCCTCGATGATGTCGCCCCAGTGGTACTGGCAGGGATTCGGCACCGCCAGCAGCACCTGGGTGTGGCGCGACAGGCCGGCCATCGCCTCGATGGTCTGGTAAGGCAGGGTCGACATCCCGAACAGCACCACGCGGCGCGGCAGGCGCTGGGCCGGCTGGCGGTCTTCCTCGACCGCGGCCATGAACTGCTGGTGGATGGTGGCGCGGCCCGACCAGCGGCGCTCCGGCGGCAGGCTTTCGTGGACCTCGCGCCAGAGCTGGGCCTGCCAGCACTGGTCGGGGGCCAGCGGCACCGGCTCACCGCCGGGCCGGCGCAGCTGGTCGAGTCCCTTGGCCCAGTCGGTCAGCCAGTCGGCGCGATATACCTGGTACTGGTCGTAGAGATCGGACAGGCGCTCCGCCAGCTGCAGGCGGCGCTCGGGATCGCCATCCAGCAGGAAGTGGCGCAGCGGCGCGAACTGTTCCTTGGCCAGCACCTCGGGCAGCAGGCGCATCAGGCGCCAGGTGAGCGCGTCCTTGTCGAAGGGCGAGCGCTTCGGCACCCGCTCCGGCCCCAGCATGCCGCGGTAGGCCTCCCACAGGAAGCGCGCCGGCAGCGCCACCCGGGTGGCCGCGCACACGCCCAGCTCCTCGGCCAGGGCGATCTTCAGCCATTCGGCCACGCCGTTCGACTGCACGAGGATGATTTCCTCCTCGAGCGGACCGAGGGGATTGGCACGCAGCCAGTCGAAGACGGCGGCGCGCAGCAGCTCCATCTGGTTGCCGTGGAGGATGAGGAGGCCGGGGGAGATCGGGGATCGCATGGTGGAAGACTTCGGATAGACCCCCGCAGGATACTACCAAGGGGGTTCCCGAACAAGTTTATGGCTGGGCTAGACCTTCTGGTCCTGCTGGCGCGCCCCGAGTTCGGCGGCGACGTGGCGTTCCAGCCGCGCCAGCAGCGCGCGCAGGCGCGCCGCCAGCGAACGCGCCTGGGCGATCGAACCGCGCTCGCGCTGGGCTTCGAGGTCGGCGCAGACCTCGCCGAAGCCCAGCGCGCCCACCGTGCGCGCCGAGGACTTGATGCGGTGGGCGACGCCGGCGGCGCGCCCGACCTCGCCGGACGCCAGCGCGCGGTCGATCTCCAGCAGGCCTTCGCGCGCCGTCTCCAGGAACATGAAGGCATATTTACGCATCTTGTCGGGATTGCCGGCAAAGGTGTCGGCCAGGACGTCCATGTCGAGCAGCGCCGGCGTGTTCGCGGGTGCTGCCGGCACGTGCGCCGCGACCGCGCGCTGCACGCTGCGGCCGAGGGCGCGCGCCACGGTCGCGATCAGGGCTTCCGGCGCCACCGGCTTGGTCACGAATTCGTCCATGCCGGCGGCCAGGCAGCGCGCCTGGTCTTCCAGCCCGGCGTTGGCCGTCATCGCGATCACGCGGGTGTCCTTCAGTTGTGCGTCGGCGCGGATCCGGCGGGTGGCTTCGAAGCCGTCCATCACCGGCATCTGCACGTCCATCAGCACGCAGTCGAAGGGCGTGTGCGGACCGCGCTCGCGCATCAGGGCCAGCGCCTCGCTGCCGTTGCCGGCCACCGTCACGCGGGCGCCGGCGTCTTCGAGCAGTTCCTGCGCCACCTGCTGGTTGAAGGCATTGTCCTCGACCAGCAGGATGGCGCTGCCCGCCAGCGCGCCCGGTCCGGCGGTCGCGGCGCCGGCCGGCGTGGATGCGCGCCGCGCCGCCGCGGCAGCGTCGGCCGGACTGGCCAGGCGGGCCGTGAACCAGAAGGTGCTGCCCTCGCCCGGCGTGCTGTCGACCCCGACCTCGCCGCCCATCAGTTCGGCGAGCTGCTTGCTGATCACCAGGCCGAGGCCGGTCCCGCCATAGCACCGCGTGGTCGAGGGGTCGGCCTGGTGGAAGGGTGCGAACAGCTTCGGCAACTCATCAAAGGCGATGCCGATGCCGCGGTCGCGCACTTCGAAACGCACCAGGGTCTCGGCGCCGAGGGTGCGCAGCACGCTGGCCCTTACCAGCACCCTGCCCTGCTCGGAAAACTTGATCGCGTTCGAGGTGAAGTTCAGCAGCACCTGTTCGAGGCGCAGGGGGTCGCCGCGCAGCGGGCGCTGCAGCTCCGGCGCGATCTCGAACTCCAGGCTCAGGCCGCGGGCGGCGGCGGCCTCGCCCAGCTGGTTGGCGAGGTTGCGCATCAGGGCGTCGAGCGTGAAGTCGAGCAGTTCCAGCTCGACGCGGCCGGCCTCGATCTTGGAAAAGTCGAGGATGTGGTTGATGATGCCCAGCAGGTGCTGGGCCGAATGGTGGATCTTCTGCAGGTAGTCGCGCTGGCGCGGCTCGTCCGCCTGCTTGAGGGCGAGGTAGGACATGCCGATGATGCTGTTCATCGGTGTGCGGATCTCGTGACTCATGTTCGACAGGAAGTCGGTCTTGGCCTGGCTGGCGGCGTCCGCCCTCGCCTTCAGCTGGTGCAGATCGGTGACGTCGGTCGATACGCACAGCACCGCCGCCACCTCGCCGGCGGCGCGCACCGGCACCTTCACGCTCCACAGCTGGCGCACGCTGCCGTCGGCCAGCACCGCCTCGTGCTGCACCGAACGGCCCTGCCCCGTTTCCAGCACCGGCCGGTCCAGCTCCCAGACCTCGTCGGCGCGCGCCTGCGGCAGCACCTCGCGGTCGCGCCGCGCGACCATCTCCTCGGCGCGCAGGCCGGCCGCTTGCGCCATCTTCGCGTTCACGTAGCTGAAGCGCCGTTCGCGGTCCTTCATGTAGACGTAGGCGTCGACGTTGTCGAGCACCAGGTCGAGCAGCACGCGCTGCTCCACCGCCTGGCGGCGCGACCAGTACAGCTTGAGGAAGAGCGCGTAGATCAGCAGGGTCGCGCCGGCGCCCAGGACCGAGGCCAGGCGCGGAAACCAGCGCCCGAAGCCGTCGACCAGTTCGGCACCATCGGCAAGGAAGCGGGCCTTCCACAGATTGCCCTGGAAGCGCACCGGCAGCACCGTCTCGAACGGCTCGCCGTCGCCGCCCTGGGCGCGCGGCTGCGGCGCATGGCCGTCGGCGCTGTCGTACAGCAGGGTGTCTGCCGGGCCGATGGCGAGCGGCTGCCCCGCCGGCGGCTGGGTCTCCGCGGCGGCATACAGCTGCAGGGTCACTGGATGCCGTCCCATGCCGGCCAACGCCCCCTGCACCAGGTCCGGAATCGAGAACCCGATCCCGACCGAGCCGAGGAAGGCGGCGCGCCGCGCTTCGAGGTCGGCCGGCATGGCGCCGCCGCGGTAGACCGGAAAGCGCAGGCCCAGGCCCAGGTAGCGGCGCGGAGTCTCGATCTGCACCGGCTTGCCGGAGGCCGCCATTTCGCCGCGGTCGCGCGATTCCTCGACCGTGCGCGCCACGTCCGGACCGGCCGCCAGCATGTCGACGCCGAACCGGGACGCCATCGTCGGCTCCATGTAGTTCAGCACCAGGTAGGCCGGGCGGCGGCCGGGCGGCTTGATGTCGAATTCGGGATAGCCGCGCGGATCCATGCTGCGGTCGGCGCGGACCGCGGCCACGAAGGCCTCCCTTTGGGCGTCCGGCACCCAGGCGCCGTAGTTGACCGACACGATGGCCGGATAGTGTTCGCGCACGTTCAGCGACTCGACGTAGCGGTGGAACTGCAGGCGCGAGACCTCGCCGCCGTTGGCGTTGAACAGGCCGGCAAGGTTGCGCACCACCTGGGTGTAGGACTGCACCGCGCCGTCCAGGCGCTGGCGGGCGCCCTGGGCGATGCCGTCGAAGCGGCGCTGGGCTTCGTCGTCGGCGGTGCGCGCCGCGCCCAGGTAGAGGGCCGCGCCGACCAGCAGGGCCAGGCACAGGCCGCCGGCCCATAAAGCGATGCGCATCGGGCCGCTGGCGCCGACGGTTTTCCCCATATTGCGCGTGCTCGCTTCAGGCATGTCTGTGTTCGTCGTGCGGCTGAATTTGGATAATTGCTAGTATTACGCAATCGGCCTCAAATGGCGAGAGCCCGGCAATATGGAGTGATTATGCAATCGATGGAACAGGATCCCTATCTCTGGCTGGAGGAGGTCGCCTCCGAGCCCGCCCTCGGCTGGGTCGGCGAACGCAATGCCGGCACCGAAGCCGAACTGACGGCGGCGCCCGGCTATGCGGCCCTGCGCACGCGCCTGAAGGCCATCCTCGACTCGAAGGACCGGATTCCCTACGTCGGCCTGCATGGCGGGCATTATTACAATTTCTGGCGCGACGCCGGCCACGAACGCGGCCTCTGGCGCCGCACCTCGTTCGAGGAATACCGCAAGCCGGAGCCCCAATGGGAGACCGTGCTCGACCTCGACAAGCTTGCCCGCGACGAGGACGAGAACTGGGTCTGGGCCGGTGCCTCCTTCCTGAAGCCCCACGGCAGCCGCTGCCTGGTCTCGCTGTCGCGCGGCGGCGGCGATGCCCACGTGGTGCGCGAATTCGACCTGGACGCGCCGGCCTTCGTGCCGGACGGCTTCAGCCTGCCCGAGGCCAAGGGCAGCGCCGCCTGGATCGACCGCGACACCCTGTTCGTGGCCACCGATTTCGGCCCCGGCTCGATGACCAGTTCCGGCTATCCCCGCGTGGTCAAGGAATGGCGGCGCGGCACCCCGCTGGCGGATGCCCGCCTGGTCTACGAAGCGCAGGAAGACGATCTGTCGGCCTCGGCCTGGTTCGACTACACGCCCGGCCACGAGCGCCAGTTCGTGCAGCGCCAGATCGGCTTCTACAGCAGCGAGCTGTTCGTGCGCGACGCCGTTACCGGCGTGCTGACCAGGGTCGAGAAGCCGGAGGACGCCGATGCCTTCACGGTGCGCGACCAGCTGCTGGTCCAGCTCCGCTCGGATTGGCGGATCGGCGCGACAATGTGGCCGCAGGGCGCCCTGCTGGCGATCGGCTTCGCCGCCTTCCTGGCCGGCGCACGCGAGTTCGACGCCCTGTTCCTGCCCACCGAGACGACGTCGCTGGACGGCATCGCCGTGACCCGCGACGCGATCCTGCTGACGGTACTGGACAAGGTCAAGAACCGCATCGTCGAACTGCGCCATGCGGACGGCGCCTGGCAGCGGCGCGAAGTCGCCGCGCCGGGGATGGGCGCGCTGGGCGTGTCCGGCGTCGACGAACTCGAATCGAACGACTACTTCCTGACCGTGACCGACTTCCTGACCCCGAGCTCGCTCTACCTGGGGCATGCCGGCAGCGACGAGCGCGAGCTGCTGAAGTCGATGCCGGCCTTCTTCGACGCCAGTCCCTACACGGTCGGCCAGTTCGAAGCGGTGTCGCCGGACGGCACCCGCATCCCCTACTTCACGGTGATGCGCGCGGACACCCGCATGGACGGCGCCAATCCCACCCTGCTGTACGGCTACGGCGGCTTCGAAGTCTCGCTCACGCCCTTCTACAGCGGCGTCACCGGCGCGGGTTGGCTGGACCGCGGGCTGGCGCGCGGCGGCGTCTACGTGTTGGCCAACATCCGCGGCGGCGGCGAATTCGGCCCCCGCTGGCACCAGGCCGCGCTCAAGCACCAGCGCCAGAAAGCCTTCGACGACTTCCTGGCGGTGGCCGAAGATCTCATCGCGCGCAAGCTCACCAGCCCCGATCACCTCGGCATCATGGGCGGCAGCAATGGCGGCCTGCTGGTGGGCGCCGCGCTGACCCAGCGTCCGGAACTGTTCGGCGCGGTGGTCTGCCAGGTGCCGCTGCTGGACATGCGCCGCTACCACCAGTTGCTGGCCGGCGCATCCTGGATGGGCGAATACGGCGATCCAGACCAGCCCGAGGAATGGGCCTATATCGGCAAGTACTCGCCTTACCACCAGGTGTCGCCGCAGCGGCGCTATCCGCGCGTGCTGTTCACGACCTCGACCCGCGACGACCGTGTGCATCCGGGCCATGCGCGCAAGATGGCGGCCCTGATGGGGGAACAGGGCCACAACGTGCTGTACTGGGAAAACACCGAGGGCGGCCATGCCGGCGCGGCGAATAACGAGCAGACCGCCACGATGTGGGCCTTGACCTATACTTTCCTGTGGGAAGAATTGACCCGAAAATCAAGCCCGAAATCCGCAAACTTGCGCTAGCTCAATTAGCGATACAACACTTCCCCCCTCTCTAGGGGGGAGTTCCTGTCGGAACTATCAATATTGCTAGGTCGCCGGATGAATGATGCATGGAATACTTGTCTTCCACACATCTTTACAACCTTTTTCAAGGAGGAGCGGCGATGGCTAATGATTTCGTTACCGAAGCAAGCCTGCGGGAGCCCGAGGCTAATGCGGCAAAATTCCAAGCAGCGCTGGCTCCGACAGTCAGCGAGCTGAAGAAATACCGGATCAGCAAACGGGAAAGTCAGGAAAAATTCTGGGGACGCTTCGGCGTGACGCAATCGAGCGGCAGCCGGTTCGAAACCGGTCTCACGATTCCGGCACCGGTTGCCCTGCTGTTGAAGCTCTATGTGAACGGCAAACTCAACGATGGTGATCTTCTGGGCTGATCAAGCCCAGCGAGATCGCTCGCACCACCGCCTGCTGCCGGGTGTTGACGTTGAATTTCTGGCGAATATTGCCCATATGGAAATTCACCGTCGCCTCGGAGCAGCCGGTAATCTTTGAAATCTCCCACGAAGACTTTCCCGCCATCACCCAGTTCAGCACTTCGAGTTCGCGCGGCGTGAGCCGTGGCGCAGCTTCGTGCGTGACTGGCGGACAGAAGCGTACTCCGGAAGCGAACACATGGTCACGCACCAGGGCCAGTTCCGGCAGCAAGGGCGTCACCGTCTCCGCAAACCCATTTTCCGGCTTCGGATCGCAGGCAAAACTGAGCAGCCCGAATTCGCCGTTCGGCCCGTGGATCGGAAAGGCCACACCGGCCCGGATGCCATGGTTGCAGCCGTCTTCATACATGGCGCGCTGGGCGGGACTGCGGAAAGTATCGGCTTGCCACACCAGCGGCAGGGTGCTCGCCAGGCAATGGCTGACCAGCGGGTCGACGTAGGCAAGGCGCTCGGCCTCGTAACGTTCCCGCCATTGGCGCGGATAATTCGTCTGGAAGAAAGCGTGTTCGAGGCGCGCATGGCGCGAGCCCGACATCGCAAACAGCACTTTCTCGAAACCGTAGTGCCGGCCCAGGGAAAACAGCGCCTCTCCCCAGCTCGACGCCGTGTCGCTATGCATCAGCTCGCCAAGTTCGACGCTCATCATGGTAACTCCGCGCTGTATTGATGGTGTAACAACCGTATGCTAGATGACTTGTAACTAAAAAGCACGAAGAATTATTCTTTTAGTCATCTTTTTCCCAGCCACCACCGCACAAAGCTTGTCGTTTTGATACAACAACCAGCTTGCCGGTCCCGGCAATCGTGCGCCCCTCACCGTTGAAATTGGATAAGCTCGCGCGAATTGTCCATGCAAAATTGCAAAAATGCAAGTTTATGGCAGCCCTTGACAGTGTCGTCATTACTGCTTGACTTGATAAAACACAAGCGTATCTTTACAAGTTTCTGAGATTTAACAAAAAGTGTCCGCCCTACCCTTCTCACCTTCGAGGAATTCTGGTCAATGAATAACATGACTGACATGGCTGAACAGCTAGATGTCAAGCTGCTGCTATCCACGTTGATGGCGCTCAAAAAAGGCGACTTCTCCGTGCGCATGCCTTCCGACTGGACCGGCGTGTCCGGCAAGATCGCCGACACCCTGAACGACATCATCGAGACCAAGCAGAAGATGGTCGAGACGGTGACGGAGGTCTCGCGCGTCGTGGGCCGCGAAGGCCACCTGACCCAGCGCGCCGACGTGCCGGGCGTGGTCGGCGGCTGGTCAACCATCATCAGCTCGGTCAACACCCTGATCGACGACCTGGTGCGTCCGACCACCGAGATGGCGCGCGTCATCGGCGCGGTGGCGAAAGGCGACCTGTCGCAGACCATGGCCCTCGAGGTCGATGGCCACCCGCTGAAGGGCCAGTACCTGCGCGCGGCGACCACCGCGAACACCATGGTGGAACAGCTCTCCTCCTTCTCCTCCGAGGTGACCCGGGTGGCGCGAGAAGTGGGTACCGAGGGCAAGCTCGGCGGCCAGGCCTATGTGCCGGGTGTCGCCGGTACCTGGAAGGACCTGACCGACTCGGTGAACTCGATGGCGGGTAACCTGACCTCGCAGGTGCGTAACATCGCCGAGGTGACCACCGCGGTGGCGAACGGCGACCTGTCGAAGAAGATCACGGTGGACGTGCGCGGCGAGATCCTGCAGCTGAAGGACACCATCAACGTGATGGTGGACCAGCTGCGTTCCTTCGCGTCCGAGGTGACGCGGGTGGCGCGCGAAGTGGGTACGGAAGGCAAGCTGGGCGGCCAGGCTTACGTGCCTGGCGTCGGCGGCACCTGGAAGGACCTGACCGACAACGTGAACTTCATGGCGTCGAACCTGACCGGCCAGGTGCGTAACATCGCGGCGGTGACGACCGCGGTGGCGAACGGCGACCTGTCCAAGAAGATCACGGTGGACGTGAAGGGCGAGATCCTGGAACTGAAAAACACCATCAACGTGATGGTGGACCAGCTGTCCTCCTTCGCCTCCGAGGTGACCCGGGTGGCGCGCGAGGTCGGTACCGAGGGCAAGCTGGGCGGCCAGGCGCAGGTGAAGGGCGTGGCGGGTACCTGGAAGGACTTGACCGACTCCGTGAACTCGATGGCAGGCAACCTGACCGGCCAGGTGCGTAACATCGCGGACGTGACCACCGCGGTGGCGAACGGCGACCTGTCCAAGAAGATCACGGTGGACGTGAAGGGCGAGATCCTGGAACTGAAGAACACCATCAACGTGATGGTGGACCAGCTGAATTCCTTCGCCTCCGAGGTGACCCGCGTGGCGCGCGAGGTGGGTACCGAGGGCCGCCTGGGCGGCCAGGCGAACGTGCCTGGCGTCGCCGGCACCTGGAAGGACCTGACCGACGGCGTGAACTCGATGGCCGGCAACCTGACCGGCCAGGTGCGTAACATCGCGGACGTGACCACCGCGGTGGCGAACGGCGACCTGTCGAAGAAGATCACGGTGGACGTGAAGGGCGAGATCCTGGAACTGAAGAACACCATCAACGTGATGGTGGACCAGCTGTCCTCCTTCGCCTCCGAGGTGACGCGGGTGGCGCGCGAAGTGGGTACGGAAGGCAAGCTGGGCGGCCAGGCTTACGTGCCTGGCGTCGGCGGCACCTGGAAGGACCTGACCGACAACGTGAACTTCATGGCGTCGAACCTGACGGGCCAGGTGCGTAACATCGCGGCGGTGACCACCGCGGTGGCGCGCGGCGACCTGTCGAAGAAGATCACGGTGGACGTGAAGGGCGAGATCCTGGAGCTGAAAGACACCATCAACGTGATGGTGGACCAGCTGTCCTCCTTCGCCTCCGAAGTGACCCGGGTGGCGCGCGAGGTGGGTACCGAGGGCAAGCTCGGCGGCCAGGCGAACGTGTCCGGCGTGGCCGGTACCTGGAAGGACCTGACCGAGAACGTGAACCAGCTGGCGGCGAACCTGACCAACCAGATGCGTGCGATCGGCGAGGTGGCGACGGCGGTGACCCGCGGCGACCTTTCGCGTTCGATTACCGTGGAAGCGCGCGGCGAGATGTCCTACCTGAAGGACAACATCAACGAGATGATCCGCAACCTGAAGGAAACCACGCAGAAGAACGCGCAGCAGGACTGGCTGAAGACCAACCTGGCGCGCTTCACCCGCCTGCTGCAGGGCCAGCGCGACCTGCAGGCCGTGACCAAGCTGATCCTGTCCGAACTGGCGCCCCTGATTACCGCCCACCACGGCGTGTTCTACATGATGGACTCGCAGGAGAGCGATGCGCGCCTGCGCCTGATCGCCTCCTACGGCTACCGTTCCAGCCGCAAGCTGCCGACCTCCTTCCTGCCGGGCGAAGGCCTGGTGGGCCAGTGCGCGCTGGAGAAGACCCGCATCTGGCTGACCGACGTCCCGCGCGACTACATCCAGGTCTCGTCCGGCCTGGGCGCGGCGCCGCCGACCAATATCGTGGTGCTGCCTATCCTGTTCGAACAGCAGGTCAAGGCCGTCATCGAGATCGCCTCGCTGGACCGCTTCACGGAAACCCACCTGTCCTTCCTCGACCAGCTGATGGAATCGATCGGCGTGGTGCTCAACACCATCGAGGCGAACAGCCGTACCGAATCGCTGCTGACCCAGTCGCAGTCGCTGGCGCAGGAACTGCAGCAGACCAACCAGGAGCTGGCGGAGAAGGCGCGCCTGCTGTCCGAGCAGAACATCGAGGTGGAACGCAAGAACCGCGAGGTGGAACAGGCCAAGCTGGCGCTCGAGGAAAAGGCGACCCAGCTGGCGCTGTCCTCGAAGTACAAGTCCGAGTTCCTGGCGAATATGTCGCACGAATTGCGTACGCCACTGAACTCGCTGCTGATCCTGGCGCAGCAGCTCTCGGATAACCCCGAGGGCAACCTGTCGATGAAGCAGGTGGAATTCGCGAAGACCATCCACGGCTCCGGCTCCGACCTGCTGACCCTGATTAACGACATCCTCGACCTGTCGAAGATCGAGTCCGGCACCGTCACGCTGGACGTGTCCGAGTATCGCTTCTCGGCGCTGCGCAACTACGTCGACCGCACCTTCCGCCACATGGCCGAAGCCAAGCACCTCGGCTTCCAGGTCGACCTGGCGGACAACCTTCCGACCGCGCTGATGACGGATACGACGCGCCTGCAGCAGGTGCTCAAGAACCTGCTGTCGAACGCCTTCAAGTTCACCAGCCACGGCAACGTCGCGCTGACCATCAGCCTGGTCACGAGCGGCTGGACCGCCGACCACCCCCACCTGCTGCACGCGGACGCGGTGCTGGCCTTCTCGGTGCGCGACACCGGCGTCGGCATCCCGTCCGACAAGCTGCAGCTGATCTTCGAAGCCTTCCAGCAGGCCGACGGCTCGACCGCCCGCAAATACGGCGGCACCGGCCTGGGCCTGTCGATCTCGCGCGAACTGGCGCGCCTGCTGGGCGGCGAGATCCGCGTGGAGTCCACGGTCAACGTCGGGTCCACTTTCACCTTGTACCTGCCCTACAACCGCGCCGGCTTCATCAACTACGAGCAGACCCGCCAGCCCCAGCCGGCCCGCCTGGCGCCGCCGCAGCCCGCGCCGGCCGCGACGCCGGCGTCGCGCGCCTCGCTGGAAGCCGAGTTGGACGCCGATACGGCAGCCACCACCACCAGCATCGCCGTGCCCGATCCCGCGAACAACCTGGTCGAGTATGCGGCCATGCTGGACGACCGCGGCCTGATCGCGCCGGGCGATCCCTCGGTGCTGATCGTCGAGGATGACGAGCGCTTCGCCAAGACACTGCTCGACTTCGCCCGCGAGAAGAACTTCAAGGGCATCGTGACCCACCGCGGCGACTCCGCGCTGTCGCTGGCGCGCGACTTCCAGCCGGCCGCGATCCTGCTCGACATCGACCTGCCCGACATCGACGGCCTTACCGTACTCGAACGCCTGAAGCGCGACCCGGGCACCCGCCACATCCCGGTGCACGTGCTGTCGGCGATGCGCGAACGCGAACGCGCGCTGCGCCAGGGCGCGATCAGCTACATCAACAAGCCGGTCAGCCGCGAGACGCTGCAGGAAGAATTCACGCGCATCCAGAAGTTCCTGATGGGCGGCAAACGCTCGCTGCTGGTGGTCGAGGACGACATGGCCCAGCGCGAGGCGATCGTCTCGCTGATCGGCGATTCCGACGTCCGCATCGTCACCGCCGAAACCGGCGAGGCCGCGCTGGCGGCGCTGGCCGGCCAGCACTTTGACTGCATGGTGCTGGACCTGACCCTGCCGGACATCTCGGGCTTCGAACTGCTCGACCAGATCGGCAAGCAGCCGGCCTTGCGCGACCTGCCGATCGTGATCTACACGGCCGCGGAACTGGGCCGCAAGGAAGTCACGAAGCTCAAGCGCTACGCCAAGACCATCGTGGTCAAGGACGCCCGCTCGCCCGAGCGCCTGCTGGACGAGACCGCGCTGTTCCTGCACCGTTCGCATGCCAGCCTGCCGGACACGCAGCGCCGCATCCTCGAAGAGATCCAGGCCCTCGATTCCGGCCTCGCCGGACGCAAGGTGCTGATCGTCGACGACGACCTGCGCAACATTTTTGCCTTGTCCTCGCTGCTCGAGCGCCAGCAGATGCAGGTCTTGTTTGCCGAGAACGGCCGCGACGGCATCGAGGTGCTGGAGAAGGACCCCGGCATCGAGATCGTCCTGATGGACATCATGATGCCGGAGATGGACGGCTACGACACCATGCGGGCGATCCGCCGGATCCCGAGGTTCAAGTCGCTGCCCATCATCACCCTGACCGCGAAAGCGATGAAGGGCGACCGCGACAAGTGCATCGCCGCCGGCGCCTCGGACTACATCACCAAGCCGGTCGACGTGGCCCAGCTGCTGTCGATGATGCGGGTTTGGCTCCATTGATGGCTCCATTGATGGCTGCATCGAGGGGGCTGGCATGAATGCGTGGACCGGCCTCGCCGCCGGCCTCGCGGTCGAGGAGCTGGAAACGGAGCTGCTGCTGGAAGCGATCTTCCAGCGCTTCGGCTACGACTTCCGCGCCTACGACCGCGCCGCCGTGCGGCAAAAATTGAGCCAGGCGGTGCACGCCAGCGGCGCCGCCACCCTGTCCGGGCTGCAGGAGAAGGCATTGCACGATGCGGGCGCGGCATCGAAGCTGCTGCGTGCGCTGTCGCCGCCACCGGCGCCGCTGTTCGACTGCGTCGGCCATGCGGCCAGGCTGCGCGGGGTGCTGGCGCCGTCGCTGCGCGGCTGGCCGGTGCCGCGGGTCTGGCTGGCCGAGTGCGCCGGCGTGGGCGAAGCCTGGACCCTGGCGGTCGTGCTGGCCGAGGAAGGCGTGCTGGGCAAGCTGGACATCCACGCCACCCTCGCCAACGAGGAGCTGCTCGCGGACATGCAGGATGCCTGCCTGCCGCTGGCCGCGCTGGAGGAAGCGCGCGGACGCCACGAAGAAAGTGGCGGGCGCGGCGACCTGCTGTCCTGGTTCGAGATCGAGATTGGTGCGAACGGCGAACGGCGCGCACGGCTGCGCGCCGACCTGCGCCGCCGCGTCACCTGGTCGCAGTACAGCCTGGTGACCGACGCCTCCTTCAACGAGTTCCAGGCCATCCTGTGCTGCCACACGCTGGCCGATTTCGGTCCGGTGCTGCGCCAGCGCGTGCTGCGCCTGTTCCACGACAGCCTCGCGCGTTTCGGCGTGCTGTGCCTGGACCAGCAGATGTCGGTGGCGGATGCGTATGCGGGGACCTACCAGGCGATCGAGGGCGACCGGCCCTGGTACAAAAGGGTGGGTTGACGACAGAAATCATTGCAGTGCAATGCGGGAGGCGATATGGACGCGCGGCGCTTCGACAGTCTGGTCCGTTCGATCTCCGAAGGCGTGCTGGCGCCGGATGGCTGGCAGCCGGTGCTGGCCGCACTGCGGCTGGAACTCGGCTGCGAGCAGTCGGCCTACCTGGTGCATGACCGCGGCAGCCAGCAGACCCTGATCGCCGAAGTCGCCCAGCTCGACCTCGACTTCGTGCGCCAGTACGAGACCCGCTACGTCGCCCTCGATCCGGTCCGTCCGGTCGCCGACGCGATGCCGGAAGGCGAATGGTTCATCGACGAACGCGAACTCGGCGCCAGCACCAAGCGGCACAGCGAGTTCTACCAGGATTTCCTGCGGCCCTACGGCCTCGGCGCCATCATCTGCACACCCCTCATCAATGCCGGCCCGACGCTGGCCGGTCTGGCCTTCCAGTCGCACCTGAGCGACCGCGAGCCGGGCACCGCCAAGGCACGCCGCCTGCAGCCACTGATCCCGCATCTGCGCTGCGCCGCCAGGCTGCGGGCCCGCTTCAGCGAGCTGGCCCGCCACGGCGACCTCGGCTTACTGCGCGAACTGTATGGTCTAAGCAAGGCCGAAGTCAGGCTGGTGCTGGCCTGGTCTGCCGGCGGTAGCCTGGTGGACGCCGCCGCCTGCCTCGACATCAGTCCGGAAACGGCGCGCACCCAGCTCAAGTCGGTGTTCCGCAAGACTGGCTGCGCCAGCCAGACCGCGCTGACGCGGCTGGTGTCGAGCCTTGACCTGCTTGCATGAGCCCTTTCACCCGATCGGGTGATGAAATCGGCCGTGGCAGCCTCTAGACTGCCTGCATACCGGTCTTTTTCCACGAAGGGAGGACACATCATGAGGACCACGCCACGGGCAGTGCTTGCGCTGCTGGCCATCGCTACGCTCGGCAGCGCTGTGGCCGCGCCGCCGGCGAAGGACATCGTCGCCACCAAGGACGCCCCGGCCGCGGTCGGGCCGTATTCGCAGGCGGTCAGGACCGGCAACCTGGTGTTCCTGGCGGGCCAGCTGCCGATCGATCCGAAGACCAACCAGGCACGCACCGGGCCAATCGAGGAACAGGCCGCCCAGGTGCTCGACAACCTGAAGGCGGCACTGGCGGCGGACGGCATGTCGATGGACAACGTGGTCTCGACCACGGTGTACGTGAAGAACCTGGACGACTTCCCCAAGCTGAACGCGGTCTACGGCAAGTACTTCACCGACAAACCGCCGGCCCGCGCCACCGTCCAGGTCGACCGCCTGCCGAAGGACGTGGCGGTCGAGATCTCGGCGATCGCGGTAAGGTAGAGTCACACCACCTGCGCGCTCGGCCGCTCCGCGATGCGGTCGCGCCATGCCTGCAGGTGACCGAAACCCTCCTCGCCCGGCCTGAACTTCATCAGTCCGCGCGCGAACTCCAGCGCGCAGAAGGTGGTGATATCGGCGATCGTGAAGCGCCCGCCCGCCACGTATTCCTGCTGCGCCAGCACGCCGTCCAGCCAGCGCGCGGTGTCGCGCACCTTGCGGCCCTGGGACGCGCCGAACTCGGCGAACTGCGGCTGCTCCAGCGGCGCCAGGCCAGGGTGCGTGTGGCGGATGCAGTTGGCCACCTTCAGGAACAGCTGCAGCTCGGCGCGGCGGTCCGCCATCTCGATGAAGGCGCGTTCCTCGAAGCCCTCGCCCATCAGGTTGGGCTGCGGGTAAAGTCCTTCCAGGTAAGTGCAGATGGCGCGGGTCTCGGCCAGCCGGCGGCCATCAATCAGCTCCAGCACCGGGACCTGGGCCATCGGATTCAGCTCCGTAAATACAGCATCCCTGTGCTCGCCCTTGAACAGGTCGACCGGCACCAGCTCGATGCCGGTGATGCCTTTCTCGGCGATGAACATGAGGACGCGGCGCGGATTCGGGGTGCGGTGGCTGGTGTACAACTTCATGTGTCTCCTCCGGTTTTATGCTTGTAAGGACGATCATAGCGCATCACGAACGCCGATTGACAGGCATGCATCTTGAACGTAGATTCGCTGACTGGTCCCCTTCCACACAGGATTTTCCATGCATCGCAGCCTGATCTCCGCCGCCGTCGCACTCGCCTTCGCCGCCCTCCCCTTCCAGCATGCCGCCGCCGCGCCGAAAGCGGCCGCGGTCCAGGAAGCGACCACCCAGCTGCCGCGCGGCGTGATCCCCAGCCACTACGAGATCGCGCTGACGCCGGACGCCGCCGGCGGACGCTTCACGGCCAATGCCGGCATCACCGTCAATATCACGAAGGCGACCGACAGCATCACCCTGAACGCCGCCGACCTCAGTTTCAACAGCGTGAGCCTGGTCCCGGCCGCCGGCGGCAGCGCGCAGGCGGCCAGGGTCAAGGTCGACGCCGGCGCCCAGACCGCCACCTTCAGCTTCGAACGTCCGCTGGCGCCCGGCCTGTACAAGCTGAGCCTCGACTACAGCGGCGTGATCGGCACCCAGGCCGTGGGCCTGTTCTCGCTGGATTACCCGGGGCTTGAGGGCAAGCAGCAGCGCGCCATCTATACCCAGTTCGAGAACTCGGACGCGCGCCGCATGATCCCGTCCTGGGACGAGCCGGCCTACAAGGCGACGTTCTCGCTGGAGGCGACCATCCCGGCCGGCCAGATGGCGGTCAGTAATATGCCGCCGTCGAGCGTCACCAGACTGCCGGACGGCCGCCAGCGCGTGGTGTTCGCGAAGACGCCGAAGATGTCGACCTATCTGCTGTTCTTCGGCGCCGGCGACTTCGAGCGCGCCACCACCAAAGTAGAGGGCACCGAGCTGGGCGTCGTCACCCGCCGCGGCGCCATCGACCAGGCCAGGTTCGCGCTGGACTCCTCGAAGGACATCCTGCGCGAGTACAACGATTACTTCGGCGTGCGCTATCCGCTGCCCAAGCTCGACAACATCGCCGGCCCCGGCCGCAGCCAGTTCTTCGGCGCGATGGAAAACTGGGGCGCGATCTTCACCTTCGAATACGCGCTGCTCTTCGATCCGGCCAGCTCGACCCAGCACGACCGCCAGGAGATCTTCGCCACCGCGGCCCACGAGATGGCGCACCAGTGGTTCGGCGACCTGGTCACGATGCGCTGGTGGGACGACCTGTGGCTCAACGAAGGCTTCGCCTCGTGGATGGAAAGCCGCATGACCCAGCGCCTGCACCCGGAATGGAATACCCACCTGGGCGCGGTCGGCAGCCGCGACGGCGCCATGCAGCGCGACTCGGTCGCCACCACCCACCCGGTGGTGCAGCACATCGAGACCGTCGAGCAGGCCAACCAGGCCTTCGACGAGATCACCTACCAGAAGGGCGAGGCGGTGATCCGCATGCTGGAAGCCTATGTGGGCGAGAACGCCTGGCGCAACGGCGTGCGCAGCTACATGAAGGCCCATGCCTACGGCAATACCGTGTCCGACGACCTGTGGAAGCAGATCGAGAAGGCCGCCGGCAAGCCGGTGACGGCGATCGCCCACGACTTCACGCTGCAGCCGGGGGTGCCGCTGATCCGCGTCGGCGAACCGGTGTGCCGCAACGGCAGCACGAGTGTTCCGCTGGTCCAGGGCGAGTTTTCGCGCGACCTGCCGGAGAAGAAGCCGCTGGCCTGGCGCGTGCCGGTGATCGCGCAAGTCGCGGGAAATTCGAAACAGGCGACCGCCCTGGTCTCGGGCGGCAAGGCTACGGTCACCCTGCCGGGCTGCGGCGCGGTGATCGTCAACGCCGGCCAGAGCGGCTACTACCGCACCCTGTACGCGCCGAAGGAATTCGCCCAGCTGGCACAAGCCTTCGCCGGCCTGGCGCCGATCGACCAGCTCGGCCTGCTGTCGGACAGCTCGGCGCTGGGCCTGGCCGGCCTGCAGCCGGCATCGAGCGCGCTGGAGCTGGTCAAGGCCACGCCGGTGAGCGCCGATCCGCAGGTCTGGAGCCGCATCGCCCGCCTGTTCGATGGCCTGCACTGGCGCTATCAGGGAGACCAGGAACGCCAGCACCGCCTGGACGCCTTCGCCATCGCCCGCCTGGCGCCGGTGATGGCGCAGACCGGTTGGGAAGCGCGCAACGGCGAAGCCGCCGCGGTGGCCAACCTGCGCGAGACCCTGATCGACTCCCTGAGCGAACTGGGCGACACCACCGTGATCGCCGAAGCGCGCCGCCGCTACGCCGCCATGGACAAGGATCCGTCCGCGGTGCCGGGCCCGCTGCGCAAGACCGTGCTGGCGGTGGTCGCCCAGCATGCCGACGCCGCGACCTGGGATGCGCTGCGCGCCCGCGCCCGCGCCGAGACCACGCCGCTGCTGCGCGACCACCTGTACGTGCTGCTCGCTGCCGCCAAGGACAAGGCCCTGGCCCAGCGCGCCCTGCAGCTTGCGCTGACCGACGAACCCGGCCTGACCAACAGCGCCGCGATGATCTCGGCGGTGGCCCAGAACTTCCCGGACATGGCGGTCGACTTCGCGCTGGCGAACGTGGACAAGATCAACCAGCGCGTCGACGCCAGTTCGCGCAGCCGTTATTTCGCGCGCCTGGGCAGCGTGTCGGCAAATCCGGCGATGATCGACAAGTTGAAGTCCTATGCCCAGGCCAACCTGGCGCCGAGTTCGCGCGGCGATGTCGATGCGGCGATTGCGGCAATTCAGGATCGGATCAAGACGAATGCGGCGCGCTTGCCGGAGATTGATGCCTGGCTGGCCAGGAATGGCGGTTGAGAGCTTGGCTTGGGAGCTTGGCGGGAACGATGTTTTACTGCGCGTAGCTAACGGGCGCACGCTCGTCTATTCATGCACGCGCTACGCGGCCGGCAGCGGCAGGCCGCGGCGCGCCGCCAGCCATATCTCCAGGCGGCGCTCCGTGCCTGGCGGGATGTGCAGGCCCAGCTTGGTGCGGCGCCACAGGATGTCGTCCGCGGTCTGCGCCCATTCCTGCTTCACCAGCCAGTCCGCCTCCACTTCGAACAGTCCCGGCACGATTTCCTCGCCGAGATCCGCGCGGCTGCGGCGATGCCCCAGCATGGCGCCGAGCCGGGTGCCGTAGGCGCGCGCATAGCGGGCCACCAGCGCCGGCGCCAGGCCGGCGTACTGCTGCTGGCGGGTGCGGGTCCAGGCTTCGAACTCGAGCACCGAACGCGCGCTGGGCTGGCGTCCAAACAGGTCGCCGCCCGGCAGGCAGGCCTTGTCGGTCCAGCCGGGTACCCGGCGGCCCAGCGCCGGCGCGATCCAGTCCACCGCCTGTTCGGCCAGCTTGCGGAAGGTGGTGACCTTGCCGCCGAAGACGGACAGCAGCGGCGCGCCGTCCAGATTCGTCTCCAGCCTGTAGTCGCGGCTGGCGCTCGAAGCGGTGGCCCCCTCTTCGCCGATCAGCGGCCGCACGCCGGCGTACGTCCACACCACATCGTTCGGCGCGACCGGCTGCGCGAAGGCGCGGTTCACGGCCGCGCACAGGTAATCGATCTCGGCGGCGTCGATGGCGACGCGGTCGAGGTCGCCCTGGTAGTCGATGTCGGTGGTGCCGACGAGGGTGAACCGGCCCTCGTAGGGAATGGCGAACACGATCCGGCCGTCCGGCTGCTGCAGGATGTAGGCGCTGTCGTGCTCGAACAGGCGCGGCAGCACGATGTGGCTGCCCTTCACCAGGCGCAGCGGGCGCGCGGCGCCGGGCTTGCCGGTGGCCGTGCCGAGGAAGCCGGCGGCCCAGGGGCCGGCCGCGTTCACCAGGCAGCGCGCATGCACGCGCAGCTCGCCGTCCGGTCCCTGCAGGGTGGCGATCCAGCGCTGCGGCTCGCGCGCCAGGCCCGTGCAGCGGGTGCGGGTCAGGACATTGGCGCCGCGCTCGCGCGCATCGACGGCGGCCAGCACCACCAGCCGCGCATCGTCGACCCAGGCATCGGAATAGGCGAAGGCACGGGCAAAGCGCGGCTGCAGCGGCGCGCCGGCCGGATGGCCCTGCAGCGAGAGCGCCTCGGAGCCCGGCAGGAAGTCGCGCCGCGCCAGGTGGTCGTAGAGGAAGAGGCCCATGCGGATCAGCCAGGCCGGGCGCTGGCCAGCCGTATGCGGCATGATGAAGCGCAGCGGATGCATGATGTGAGGACCGCTCTTGAGCAGCACCTCGCGCTCGGCCAGGGCCTTGCGCACCAGGCCGAAGTGGTATTGCTCGAGGTAGCGCAGGCCGCCGTGGATCAACTTGCTCGACGCCGAGGACGTATGCTGGGCCAGGTCGTCCTTCTCGCACAGCAGCACGCGCAGGCCACGCCCGCTGGCGTCGCGCGCGATGCCGGCGCCGTTGATGCCGCCGCCCACCACCAGTACGTCGCAATCGATGCGCTTCGGATTGTCTGCCATCTGCCGCTCCCTCGCCTGGACGGCCCCGGATGGCCGCAACAGACAAGTTTAGTGCCCCTCCCGGCCCGGGTGTTCGGCCATATCAAGCCAGCGCCGCCTCCAGTACCCGCGCCACATGCAGGGCTTCGCGTTGGGCGCCGTCGAGGATCTGGTGGCGGCAGCTGGTGCCGTCGGCCACGATCAGTGTATCCGCTCCGGCCTGGCGCACGGCCGGCAGCAGCGCCAGCTCGCCCATCTTCATCGAAACCTCGTAATGGCTGGCCTCGTAGCCGAAACTGCCGGCCATGCCGCAGCAGCTGCTCTCGATCAGCTTGACCTCGAGACCGGGTATGAGCCCGAGCACGGCCTGTACCGGCTTGACGGCATCGAAGGCCTTCTGGTGGCAGTGGCCGTGCAACAGGGCCGTCGATTGCGGCAGCGCCTTCAGCTTCAGCTTCAGCCTGCCCGCCTTCGATTCGCGCGCGATGAACTCTTCGAACAGCATGGCCGCGCCGGACAGCAGCCTGGCTTCTTCGCCGAAGCCGTAAGCCAGGAACTCGTCGCGCATGGTCAGCAGGCAGGACGGCTCCAGCCCGACGACGGCGATGCCGCGCGCCACGAAGGGCAGCAGCGCATCGATGCTGCGGCGCGCTTCCTGCCTGGCCTGGTCGACCTGGCCTGCGGCCAGGTAGGTTCGCCCGCAGCACAGGGGCCGCGACTCCCCCTTCGCCCGCGCCACGTGCACGTGGTAGCCGGCGGCCTGCAGCACGCGCAGGGCGGCGCTCGCATTCTCGGACTCGAAATAGTTGTTGAAGGTGTCGGCGAACAGCACCACTTCCGCCGCCCCCGCCGGCGCCGCGGAGGGCGCGCCCAGGCCCGCCATGAAGGTATCGGCGCGCCAGCGCGGCAGCGAACGCTTCGCACTGAGACCCAGCCAGTGTTCGGAAAGGCGGGCGGCGCCGGGCAGGCGGTCGCGCAGGTTCAGCAGCGGCGCGAACTTCGCCGCCCACGGCGCATAGCGCGGCAGGTTGGCCACCAGCTTGTCCTTCAGGCGCATGCCGTGGCGCTTGCGGTAGTGGTACAGGAATTCGGTCTTCATGCGCGCCATGTCGATGCCGGTCGGGCAATCGCGCTTGCAGCCCTTGCAGCTCACGCACAGGTCGAGGGTCTCGTGCAGGGTCTCGGAGCTCATGGCGTCCGGCCCGAGCTGGCCCGACACGGCGAGGCGCAGGGTGTTGGCGCGGCCGCGCGTGAGGTGCTGCTCGTCCTTCGTCACGCGGTAGCTCGGGCACATGGTGCCGCTGTCGAACTTGCGGCAGTGGCCATTGTTGTTGCACATCTCGATGGCCTTGGCGAAGCCGCCGGTCGCATCGCCACCGCTGCCGGGCGCGCCCGCCTGTTCCGTGACCGGGTCGGTCTGCACGTTCCACGCCGACCAGTCGAGCGCGGTGCGCAGCGGCTGCTCGGCATAGCCGGGCTTGAAGCGGTACAGCGAGGCGTCGTCCATTTTCGTCGCACGCACGATCTTCCCCGGGTTCATCAGGCCGTCCGGGTCGAAGGCATCCTTGATCCCGGCAAAGGCGCCCATCATGCGCTCGCCGAACTGCCAGTCGACCCATTCGCTGCGCACCAGGCCGTCGCCGTGCTCGCCCGAGAAGGCGCCCTTGTAGCGGCGCACCAGGCTTGCCGCTTCCTCGGCGATGGCGCGCATCTTGGCGCTGCCGTCGCGGCGCAGGTCGAGGATCGGGCGCACGTGCAGGGTGCCGACCGAGGCGTGGGCATACCAGGTGCCGCGCGTGCCGTGCCTGGCGAAGACTTCGGTCAGCTGGTCGGTATACTCGGCCAGGTGCTCGAGCGGCACCGCGCAGTCTTCGATGAAGGAGACCGGCTTGCCGTCGCCCTTCAGGCTCATCATGATGTTCAGGCCGGCCTTGCGCACTTCCCACAGCGCCTTCTGCTCCTGCTCGTCCGGCATCTCGACCACCGAGCCGGGCAGCCCGAGGTCGCCCATCAGGTCCACCAGGCTCTTCAAGCCGCGCAGCTGCCCGGCCCTGTCCTCGCCGGCGAATTCTACCAGCAGGATCGCATCCGGCTTGCCGATCAGGGCCTTCTCGATGGTCGGGCGGAAGGCCGGATTGCCGCGCGCCAGTTCGATCATGGTGCGGTCGACCAGCTCCACCGCCACCGGCCCGAGCTTGACGATGTGCCGGGTGCTGTCCATCGCCTTGCTGAAGTCCGTGAAGTTGACGATGCCGAGCGCCTTCGCCTTCGGCAGCGGCGCCACCGCCAGCGTGATCTGTCCGGTGTAGGCCAGCGTGCCTTCCGAGCCCACCAGCAGATGCGCCAGGTTGACGCTGCCGTCGCGGGTATAGGGCCGCTCCGATTGCGGATGGAAGATGTCGAGGTTGTAGCCGCCCACGCGCCGCAGCACCTTCGGGTAGCGTTCGGCGATTTCCGCATGCTCGCGGGCGGCGATCGCCTCCACCGTGTCGACCAATTGGCCGATGCGGGCGGACGCTCCGGCGCGCATCGCGTCCAGTTCGCAGAAGCGGGCCTGGCTGCCGTCCGCCAGCCAGGCGTCGATGGCCAGCACATTGTGCACCATGTTCCCGTAATACAGGCTGCGCGAGCCGCAGGAGTTGTTGCCGGCCATGCCGCCGAGGGTGCACTGGGCGGCGGTCGAGACGTCCACCGGGAACCACAGCCCGTGCGGCTTCAGCCAGGCGTTCAGGTGGTCCAGCACGATCCCGGGCTGCACCGTGACCGTCATCGCTTCCTTGTCGAAGGCGATCACCTGGTTCAGGTATTTGCTGTTGTCGAGCACCAGCGCGGCGCCGACCGTCTGCCCGCACTGGCTGGTGCCGGCCCCGCGCGGCAGCACCGGCACCCGGGCGTCGCGGGCGATGGCCAGCGCCAGCGCGACGTCGTCGGGGGTGCGCGGCACGAACACGCCGACCGGCTCGATCTGGTAGATCGAAGCGTCGGTGGCGTAGCGCCCACGCGACCCGCGGTCGAACAGTACCTCCCCTGTCGTTTCCTTGCGCAGCCGGCCGGCCAGTTCCTGGCTGTCGATGCGCGCCTGCAGGCCGGTGGAAAGCAATACTCTGGAAGGTACCGAATCGTTCATGTCATGGGGCTCCGGGTGGGGTGTCGTCGGGCGCCTGCGACGCTGCGCGCAGCACGGCGAGCACCGCGTCGCGCTTGTTGCGCAGGTGCTGCAGCAGGATCTGGCGCAGGGCCTCGCCGTCGCGCTTCTCCAGGGCTTCGAGCATGGCGCCGTGCTCCCTGACGGCGGTATCCCATTTGTCCTGGTTGAAGTTCGAGCGGAAGCGCAGGCTCTGGATGCGCGCATTGATCTGCTGGTAGGTCTCGGTCAGCACCCCATTGCGCGCCATCGCGTTGAAACAGTCGTGGATCGCGTGATTCAGCTTGTAGTAAGTGGGCAGGTCGCGCCGCGCGTGGGCCGCCATCATCTCGAAATGCAGGGCCCTGACCTCGGCGATTTCGGCGTCGGTGGCGCGGGCGCAGGCCAGCTCGCCCGACATCCCTTCCAGCGCGCCCATCACTTCGAAGGTCTGCTCGATCTCGGGTACGGACATCTGGGCGACCACGGCGCCGCGGTTGGGCTGCAGCACGATCAGGCCTTCGACCGCCAGGGTCTTGAAGGCTTCGCGCAGCGGCGTGCGCGAGACGTTCAGCTGCTCGCACAGCATGCGTTCGTTGAGGCGGGTGCCGGGGGCGAGGACGCCCTCGACGATCATGTCGCGCAAACGCGCACCGACTGCGGCGGACAGGCCGAGGCGGTCGATGCTGGCGATGATGGGTGGAGTTGCAGGATTATTCATGGTTCCAAAATTGTATACCACATACAAATTTGGATGCCAGCACATCCTGTCAATCCTGCTAGGTAACGATGGATACGAATGCAATTCGCATTGACTTCGTTTTACGTTTGAATATTGTATACAAAATGTTTTCGCCATTTTTCTCACTACGACAGGGTCCCACATGGTCAAACTGAACTCCCATCCCGCCGGCCGCCACTTCCTGCAGATCCCCGGCCCCTCCACCGTCCCCGACCGCATCCTGCGCGCGATGGACTATCCGACCATCGACCATCGCGGGCCGGAATTCCAGGCCCTCGGCAGGAAGGTGCTGGCCGACATCCGCAAGATCTTCCAGACCGAGAACCCGGTCGTGATCTATCCGGCCTCCGGCACCGGCGCCTGGGAAGCCGCGCTGGTGAACACCCTCTCGCCCGGCGACACGGTATTGATGGTCGAGACCGGCCACTTCGCCACCCTGTGGAAGAAGATGGCCGACAAGCTCGGGCTGAATGCAGAATTCCTCGGCGGCGACTGGCGCCGCGGGGCCGATGCCGCCGCCATCGAGGCGCGCCTGGCCGCCGACCCCGAGCACACCATCAAGGCGGTATGTGTGGTGCATAACGAAACCTCGACCGGCGTCACCTCCGACATCGCCGCCGTGCGCCGCGCCATCGACCGCGCCGGCCACCCGGCCCTGCTGCTGGTCGACACCATTTCCTCGCTCGGCTCGATCGACTACCGCCACGACGAATGGGGCGTGGACGTCACCGTCAGCGGCTCGCAGAAAGGCCTGATGCTGCCGCCCGGCCTGTCCTTCAACGCGGTGTCAAGCAAGGCCATCGCCGCCTCGCGCCAGGCCAGGCTGCCGAAGGCCTACTGGGGCTGGGACGAGATCCTCGAAGCCAACAAGAACGGCTTCTGGCCCTACACCCCGGCCACCAACCTGCTCTACGGCCTGTCCGAAGCCTGCGACATGCTGCTCGAGGAAGGCCTGCAGAACGTGTTCGCGCGCCACCAGCGCCATGCGGCCGCCACCCGCGCCGCGGTCGAGGCCTGGGGGATGGAGATCCTGTGCCAGAACCCGGCCGAGTACAGCGGCGTGCTGACCGCCGTCGTGATGCCGAAGGACGCCTCCGGCCAGTATGCGAATGCCGACGCCTTCCGCAAGGCGGTGCTGGAGAACTTCAACATGTCGCTGGGCCAGGGCCTGACCAGGCTGTCCGGATGGGTATTCCGGATCGGCCACCTCGGCGACTTCAACGACCTGAGCCTGATGGGCACCCTCGCCGGTGTCGAGATGGGCTTCGAGGTGGCGGGCGTCCCGCACCGCAAGGGCGGCGTACTGGCCGCCATGCAGTACCTGACGGCGACCGCCCCACAAGGGAAGCACGCCGACACCCTGGCCAAGGCCGCCTGACGAGCGCCGCGCCGGATCCAAGAAAAACCAAACAGGAGACACCACATGAAAGCAAGCCGTGCCACGACGCAGGTGCTGTTACTACTCTGCGTGATGTACCTGATTACCTATGTAGACCGCGTCAACGTCAGTACCGCCGCCGCCAGCTTCGGCAAGGAGTTCGGGCTCAGCAAGACCCAACTCGGCTTCGTGTTTTCCGCCTTCGCCTATCCCTACCTCGTCTTCCAGATCATCGGCGGCTGGCTGGGCGACAAGTTCGGCGCGCGCAAGACCCTGACCGTCTGCGCCGTGGTGTGGGCCGGCGCCACCATCCTCAGCGGCCTGGCCACCGGCCTGGTCTCCCTGTTTCTCGCCCGCATGCTGCTGGGCCTGGGCGAAGGCGCCACCTTCCCCACCGCCACCCGCGCCATGGCCAGCTGGTTCTCGGCCGAGAAGCGCGGCTTCGCCCAGGGCATCACCCACGCCTGCGCGCGCCTCGGCAACGCCCTCACCCCGCCGCTGGTGGTGGCGCTGATGGCCGCCACCAGCTGGCGCGGCTCCTTCATCATCCTCGGCTGCATCAGCCTGCTGTGGGTGATGTGGTGGGCGATCAGCTTCCGCGACAACCCGGCCGACCATCCCCGCATCACGAAGGACGAGCTGGCCTCCCTGCCCGAATACAAGCAGTTCAAGGACCGCCCGAAAGTCCCGTGGATGCCGCTGTTCCGCCGCATGTCGCCGGTGACGATCACCTACTTCTGCTACGGCTGGATCCTGTGGCTGTTCCTGAGCTGGATTCCTCAGTACTTCCTGCACAACTACCAGCTCGACCTGAAGAAGTCGGCGATCTTCTCGGCCGGCGTGTTCCTGGCCGGCGTGGTCGGCGATGCACTGGGCGGCATCGTCTCCGACCACCTGCTGAAGAAGACCGGCAACCTGAACACCGCGCGCCGCAACGTGGTCGTGATCTGCATGCTGCTGACCCTGGCCTCGCTGGTGCCGCTGATGTTCGTGCACGACCTGGTGATCTCGGCGGTCTGCCTGAGCCTCGGCTTCTTCTTCATCGAATTCACCATCGGCCCGATGTGGGCGATCCCGATGGACATCGCGCCGAAATTCTCCGGCACCGCGAGCGGCATGATGAACACCGGCTCGGCGCTGGCCGCCATCATCAGCCCGCTGTTCGGCGGCTGGCTGATCGACAAGACCGGCAACTGGGACACGCCCTTCATCTTCTCGATGGCGCTGATGATCGTCGGTTCGATCACCGCCTTCGCCATGAAGCCGGGCAAGCAGTTCGACGAAACCGCGCACGGCGCGCTGCAGCCGCAGCCGACCGTCGCCATCTGAGCCATGGCAGCCGGCCGCGCCGTCCGGGCCGGCCGGCTGCCCAGTCAAGCCGCGAAAGGAAATCCATGAACAAGGGCCGTGTACAACTGAGCGTCCGTAACGGCATCGCATCCATCCTGATCGACCGCCCGGAGGCGCGCAACGCCATGACCTGGGCCATGTACGAAGAGCTGGGCCGCATCTGCGACGAGATCGCCGAACGCGCCGACGTGCGCGTGACCACCTTCCGCGGCGCCGGCGGCGACGCCTTCGTGGCCGGCACCGACATCGAACAATTCAAGACCTTCGAAGGCGGCGACGACGGTCTCGCCTACGAACGCGTGATCGACCGGCGCATCGGCCAGATCGAGGGCCTGCCCATGCCCACCGTCGCCATCCTCGACGGCTGGACCATCGGCGGCGGCCTCGCCATCGCCGCCGCCTGCGATTTCCGCATCGCCGCCCCCACCGCGTCGTTCGGCGTGCCGATCGCGCGCACGCTCGGCAACTGCCTGTCGATGGCGAATACCGCGCGCGTGGTCGCGGCTTTCGGCGTGGCGCGCGCCAAGCGCATGCTGCTGCTGGCCGACCTGCTCCCGGCCCGGGAAGCTTACGACTGCGGCTTCCTGGCCGAGATCGCCGACGCCGGTGCGCTCGACGATGCCGCCGACAAGCTGTGCGCCCGCCTCGAAAAGCTGGCGCCGGTGACCCAGCGGGTGTCGAAGGAAGCGATCCGGCGCGTGGTGGCGGAAACCGTCCCGCAGGGCGACGACCTGGTGGCCGCCTGCTACGGCAGTGCCGATTTCAAGATCGGCGTGTCCGCCTTCCTCGATAAACAGAAACCGGCCTGGTCCGGCTCCTGAACACGACATCCATGACAAGCACAAACACCACTCCCCATCCCGGACCGCTGGCCGGCATGCGCGTGCTCGAACTCGCGCAGATCATGGCCGGCCCCACCTGCGGCATGATGCTGGCCGACATGGGCGCCGACGTCGTCAAGGTCGAAAAGCTCCCCGGCGGCGACGATTCGCGCGGCTATCGCGAACCGCGCATCAACGGCGTCTCGGCGCCCTTCCTGATCCTCAACCGCAACAAGCGCGGCATCGCCCTCAACCTGAAGCATGCGAAGGGGCGCGAGATCCTGCTGCGGATGGTGAAGGAAGCCGACGTCCTGACCGAAAACTACCGCCGCGGCACGCTGGAGCGCCTGGGCCTGGGCTACGAAACCCTCAGGGAGATCAATCCGGGCCTGATCTACTGCTCGGTGTCCGGCTACGGCCGCGACGGCCCCTACGCGGACAAGGGCGGCTTCGACCTCATCGCCCAGGGCTTTGCCGGCCTGATGTCGGTGACCGGCGAACCCGGACGCCCGCCCGTCAAGACCGGCAACTCGATCGCCGACATCAATGCCGGCATCCTGGCGGTGGTCGGCATCCTGGCCGCCTATGCGCACAAGCAGAAGACCGGCCAGGGCCAGGTGGTCGACACCTCGCTGATGGAAGCGGCGCTGCAGCAGACCTACTGGCACGCGGCGATCTATTTCGCGACCGGGCACTCCAGCGGCCCGACCGGCTCGGCCCACCTGCTGACCGCGCCCTACCAGGCCTTCCAGGCCAGCGACGGCTGGATCAATATCGGCGGCGCCAACCAGGCCAACTGGGAGCGCATCGCCGACGTGCTGGGCCACCCGGAATGGCGCGAAGACCCGCGCTTCGCCGACAACGGCGCGCGCATGCGCAACCTGAGCGTGCTCACCGATGCGATGGCTGCGGTGCTGAAGACACGCTCGCGCGACGAATGGATCGCCGCCTTCGACGCCGCCGGCGTGCCGGTCGGTCCGGTGCATACGATCGCCGAAGCGCTCAGCCATCCGCAGGTGGAGGCGCGCGGCATGGTGGTCGAGGTCGAGCATCCCCAGGCCGGTACCACGCGCGCGCTGGGCTGCCCCGTGCATTTTTCGCAGACGCCCACCCGCGTCGACCGCCACGCGCCGATGCTGGGCGAGCATTCGCGCGAACTGCTCAGGGAGTACGGCTATGGCGACGAGGAGATCGACGGTTTCGCGGCCGACGGGGTGATCGAGGAAGCCCGGCTGGATTAGGCGCTGCGTGTACAATCCCCCCATCTGAAACAATGATGGGGCTTCCTTGATGGTGCAGGACCTGCGTGCCTGGGTTCGTATGCCTTCCGGCAAACGGCTCGATTTGCTGAATCCCACGCCCTTCGACTGGGACGACGCCGACCTGGCCCTGGGCCTGGCCCGCACCTACCGCTGGGGCGGACACTCGGCCTGGCCGCTGCCCCTGTCGGTGGCCCAGCACTCGATCTGCGTGATGCTGCTGCGGCGCGCCGCCTCGCCCATCCCGCTGTCCCCGGTGATCGAACTGCGCGAACTGCTGCACGACGCCGAGGAAGGCCTGCTCGGCTTCGACGCCGTGTCGCCGCTCAAACCCTTCCTTGGCGAGGGCTTCAAGGCGCTCACGCAAAGACTCGAACACATGGTCTTCCTGCGCTACGGCCTGCCGGCCTGGACACCCACCGAACACGCGAAGCACAAGCAGGCCGACCGCCTGGCCGCCGCCAGCGAGGCCGTCCACGTGGTCGGCTGGAAGGAAGAAGAGGTGCGCACTACCTTAAAGATCCGCGCCGCCGTGCTGGAGGAGGATCCGTTGGCGGCGCGCTACCGCTGCCGTCCCTGGGAACCGTGGCCGCCGACCGTCGCCGCCGAGCGCTTCCTGGCTGAACTAGACCACCAGAAGCGGCTCATCGATGCCGAAGATGTCCGTGACTGAGGCATTCGACGCCGCCATCGCCCGCGCTGCCGTCTTGATCCGCGAGGCCGACGCCCTGCTGATCGGCGCCGGCGCCGGCATCGGCGTCGATTCCGGCCTGCCCGACTTCCGCGGCGACCACGGTTTCTGGCGCGCCTATCCGCCGCTGGCCGAACTCGGCATCCGCTTCGTCGAGATCGCGAACCCGCGCAGCTTCGCCCACCATCCCGAACTGGCCTGGGGCTTCTATGGACACCGGCTGGCGCTCTACCGCGACACGGTGCCCCACGAAGGTTTTGCGATCCTGCGCGAACTGGGCGAGCGCCTGCCGCTGGGCGCCTTCGTCTTCACCAGCAATGTCGACGGCCAGTTCCAGCGTGCCGGCTTTCCCGAGGAACGGCTGGTCGAATGCCACGGCTCCATTCACCACCTGCAATGCAGCCACCCCTGCGGCGAGGCGATCTGGCCGGCGGATGCGGTCCGCCCCGAGATCGATCCGGCCGACTGCCTGATGCGCCCGCCCCTGCCGGCCTGCCCGCATTGCGGTGCGCTGGCGCGTCCGAATGTCCTGATGTTCAACGACGGCGCCTGGCTGGACGAGCGCACCGAAGCGCAGTACGAACGCCTGGAGGGCTGGCTGGCGCAGGCGCGGCGCCTGGTGGTGATCGAGCTCGGCGCCGGCACCGACGTGCCCTCGGTGCGGCGCATATGCGAGTCCCGGAGCGCGCCCCTGGTCCGCATCAATCCGCGCGAGCCGCGGGTGCCGTCCGCGCGCGACGTCGGCATTCCGGCCGGGGCGCTGGAAGCCTTGCGGCGCCTGCGCGAGCATCTGGACTGAGCCGGCCGGGCCCATCGCCCGGCGCAAGAATTTACCTGACGAAAATGCCAAGGCTTTTCTCAAGATCAGGCCCTAAATACTTGATTCCACAGCCTTTATTTTCATATCCACAGGAAATGTGGATAAAGTTGTGGACAAGCGCCTCTTGACAAGCCGGGAGGGCAGTATTGGTGCGGGTTTCAACAAATTGCCCGTTCAACAGGCAAAATCTTAGCCCTGCAAAATCAAGGACTTAGCTAAGCCCCAGTTTTGTGCAGGACATGGCTATGCGGCAAATTCCTACAAGGGTAGGACACGGGGGATAACTATTCTTTCCAAGCTCATTTCCAGCGGCTTCGCGCCCGCTCGCGCACCAGCATCCTTACTTCGTCCGGCATCGGCTTGCGGCTGTGCGGCGTATCCCCGTTCACCCACACGCATTCCTCGTAATGCTTCAGCATCGCCGGGCTGATGAAGCGGGTTCGCTGGGCGTAGACATGCCGGTCGCCCATCTGCGACTGCTGCTTGATGAAGAAGCGGTTCGGCACCACCAGGTGCAACTGCTCCCTGGCGCGCGTCATGGCCACATACAACAGGCGCCGCTCCTCCTCGATGTCGTCGCCGCTGCCGGTGGCCATGTCGGAGGGGATGCAGCCGTCGACCACGTTCAGCACGTGCACCGACTGCCACTCCTGGCCCTTGGCCGAATGGATGGTCGACAGGATCAGGTAATCCTCGTCCAGCAGCGGCGGACCGGCGCGGTCGCTGGTCGCTTCGGGCGGATCGAGGGTCAGCTCGGTCAGGAAGGTCTCGCGCGAACCGTAGCCGCCGGCCAGCGCCACCAGTTGCTCGAGATCGGCTGCGCGCACCGGGGCGTCGTCGTACAGGCGCTCCAGGTGGGGCTGGTACCAGCCGCGCACCAGTTCGATGTCCATCGGCCAGCGTAGCCCGGGCGTCCGCAGGTTGCGGAACAGGGCCACGAAGGCTTCCCAGTCGCCCTGGGCGCGCGCCGGCGCTTCGAAGGCTTCCACGGCCGCAAGCGGATCGACGGCCTCGCCTACCGCATCCAGCAGCCGCGCCGCGTTCGCCGGGCCGATGCCGGGGATCAGCTGGGCGACACGGAATCCGGCCAGGCGTCCGGCCGGGTTCTGGGCGAAACGCAGCACCGCGAGGATGTCCTTGATATGGGCCGCTTCCAGGAATTTCAGGCCGCCGAACTTCACGAAGGGGATGTTCCGGCGCACCAGCTCCAGCTCCAGCGCGGCGCTGTGGCTGGCGGCGCGGAACAGCACCGCCTGCTGGGTCAGCCTGGTGCCGGCTTCGCGCTGTTCCAGCACGCGCTTGCAGACCCAGCGCGCCTGCTCGGCCTCGTCCGGAATCAGCACCAGCTGCGGCTTCGCCGTCGACACTTTATCCGTCCACAGCGTCTTCGCATGCCGCTCCAGCGCGGCGGCGATAACGGCGTTCGAGGCATCCAGGATGGGCCGGGTGGAGCGGTAGTTGCGGTCGAGGGTGATGACGCGGGCCGGCTGCGAGAAGGCTTGCGGGAAGTCGAGGATGTTGCGCACCGTCGCCCCGCGGAAGGAATAGATGGCCTGGGCGTCGTCGCCGACCACCATCACGCCCTGCCCGTCCGGCTTCATGCCCTGGATGATGGCGGCCTGCAGGCGGTTGGTGTCCTGGTATTCGTCGACCAGCACGTGGTCGAACAGCGCGCCCAGCTCCGGTCCGAGTTCCGGGTCGGACGCCATCTCGGACCAGAACAGCAGCAGGTCGTCGTAGTCGAGCACGTTCTGCTCCTGCTTGGCGTCGACATAGGCGCCGAACAGGCGTTTCAGCTGCTCCTCCCATTCGCTGCACCAGGGGAAGGTCGTCTGCAGCACCTCGCCGAGCGCGTCCTGGCTGTTCACCACGCGCGAATAGATGGCCAGGCAGGTGCCTTTCAAGGGAAACCGCTTCTGGCCACCGGTAAGGCCAATATCCTGGCGCACCATGCCCATCAGGTCTTCGGAATCGCCGCGGTCGTGGATGGTGAAGGAGGACTCCAGCCCGATCCGGCCGGCGTACTCGCGCAGCAGGCGGGCACCGATGCTGTGGAAAGTGCCGGCCCAGGGCAAGCCCGCCACCGCCTGGGGCGAGGTCCCGAAGACGCGCTGCAGGACGCCGCCGGCGCGCTGCACCATCTCGTTGGCGGCGCGCCGCGAAAAGGTCAGCAACAGGATGCGCTGCGGATCTGCGCCGGACTGGATCAGCCGGGCCACGCGGTGGGCCAGCGTATTCGTCTTTCCCGAGCCGGCGCCGGCGACGACCAGCAGCGGCCGCGGCATGGCGAGGCCGACGTCGTGTTCGACGGCCGCGCGTTGTTCCGGATTCAGGGACGCATAGGGGTCGGGCAGCGGATCATGCAGCGCGGGTGCGGAAACGCTGGGGTCGGCGGTATCGGGCATAATGCAACAGGTCTGGAGATGCCAGAACTGTACATTTATCCAGTAGAGTTAGGCAAGCCCCATAAGCTGGCCAGGCTTGTTCAGATATCCACAAAATCTGTGAATAACCATGTGGAAAAGCACCCCCTTGACATGCGGGAAGCAAGGAATGATGCGGCTTTCAACAATTTGCCCATTGTGCGTGCAGGATGTGAAGCACGCAAAATCAAGGGCTTACGATGTCAAGCGGCGCACGATTCAAATATTTTTGCAAGATGCATTGCAGAAAAATTTGTGCATAACCACGACACCCCAGAAACACTCAAGCGGAGGGCGGGCGGCGGCGTTCCGGCTCGCCCAGCACCCTTTCGATGACCGCTGGATCGATGTCCCGCGAGCGCAGGAATTCCACGGCCGAGATCGTGCCGTCGCGTGATTGCAAGGCTACGCCGAGATCGACGACGCTGCTGCGCTGCGCATCCAGGCGCTGGGTCAGGCTAGTTTGCTCCATTGCATCTCCTGTTTGATCGGAATCGAGGCCGCTTGCCGCAGATGCAGTATCGGCCAGATTAATTGCAAGTCAAGAGGACATATCGCATCCGCATATTACGCGCAGATGACGGCGCAGCGCATCCGCGTGCGCCGCCGCCGCGCCGCCCGGCCTAGAATGATCCCGTCAACCATCACCAGCGAGGACCCCATGGCCATGACTCCCGATCCCGACCTGAAACCGGGCGACGAAGCCGAACCGGGCACCCCGGGCGCGGGCGAGGACCTGTGCGAGACCTGCGGCGGCAGCGGCAAGCTGGCCGACGGCAAGATCTGCCCGGAATGCGAAGGTTCCGGCCGCGTGATGCGCGGCATCGGCGGCGGCTAAAGCTCAGCCACTGCCACATGGACAGGAGGGTGGGCGCAGCGCGATAATCGGTGCATGACTACCTCGCCGCATCCGCTGCCGGGGGAGCCCGGCTCCCCGCCCCGCCCGCAATCCCTGTCCGACCTCTTCATCTCCTTCACGCTGCTGGCCTTGCAAGGTTTCGGCGGCGTGCTCGCCGTCGTCCAGCGCGAGCTCGTCGAGCGCAAACGCTGGCTGACCCAGGAGGAATTCATCGAAGACTGGGCCGTCGCCCAGATCATGCCGGGCCCGAACGTGGTCAACCTGTCGCTGATGATCGGCGGCCGCTATTTCGGCCTGCCCGGCGCCATGACCGCCCTGGCCGGGCTGCTGGCCCTGCCGCTGGTGCTGGTGCTGACTCTGGCGGTGCTGCACGACCGCTTCGCCGACAGCCCGCAGGTGGCCGGCGCCCTGCGCGGCATGGCCGCCGTCTCGGCCGGCCTGATCGGCGTCGCCGGCCTGCGGCTGGCCGCGGCCCTCAAGCGCAGCCCGCTGCCGATGTCCTGGTGCCTGGCCATCGCCGCCCTCGGCTTCGTGCTGGTGGCGCTGCTGAAATGCCCGCTGCTGTACGTGCTGCTGGGCCTGGGCGGCCTCGGCTGCGTCCTCACCTGGCGCCGCCTGACATCATGAGCCCGGCACACGAGACCCTGCACCTGGCGCTGGCCTGGTCCGACTGGCTGAACCTGTTCGGCCACTTCCTGCTGCTGTCGACGATGTCGATCGGCGGCGCGATCTCGACCTCGTCCGAGATGCACCGCTTCCTGGTCGAGCAGCACCACTGGTTGACCCAGGACCAGTTCAACGCCGCGATCGCCCTGGCCCAGGCCGCGCCCGGCCCCAACGTGCTGTTCGTGGCCCTGATGGGCTGGCACGTCGGCCTCAATGCCGGCAGCGTCGGCGCCGCCCTGTTCGGCGTGCTGGTCTGCATGGTCGGCATCATGACGCCCTCGACCATCATCACCTACACGGCGGCGCGCTGGGGCCACCGCAACCGCGACCTGCGCGCCGTGCGCGCCTTCAAGCAGGGCATGGCGCCGGTGGTGATCGCCCTGCTGCTGTCGACCGCCTGGATCCTCGGCAGTTCGGCCGGCGGCGGACAATGGCGGCTGTGGCTGCTTTCCGTCGCCGCCGGCGCGGTGATCTGGCGTACCCGGCTGCACCTGTTGTGGGTGCTGGCGGCCGGCGCCCTGCTCGGCGCGCTCGGCATCGTCTGAGTTCGCTGCAATGTCTACTGCAAGACGGCGGCGCAGCGGGCATACTTATGCAATTGTTCACCTATCGATGGAAAGACGATGACCGATCTTGCCCAAGCCAATGTACTCAGCGAACACGCCTGCTTCGGCGGCGTGCAGCGCTTCTACCAGCACGACTCCAGCGCCATCGGCCTGCCGATGCGCTTTTCCGTCTACCTGCCGCCCGGAGCGGAAGGCAAGAAGCTGCCGGTGCTGTTCTACCTGGCCGGGCTGACCTGCACCGAAGAAACCTTCATGATCAAGGCCGGCGCCCAGCGCGTCGCCGCCGAGCTCGGCGTGATCCTGGTCGCGCCCGACACCAGTCCGCGTGGCGCCGGCGTTCCCGGCGAGACCGACAGCTGGGACTTCGGCGTGGGCGCCGGCTTCTATCTCGACGCCAGCGCCGAGCCCTGGGCCCGCCACTACCGCATGGAAAGCTACATCCTCGAGCTGCGCCAACTGGTGCTGGCCACCCTGCCGGCGGATGCGGGCCGGGTCGGCATCTTCGGCCACTCGATGGGCGGGCACGGCGCCCTGACCCTGGCGCTGCGCCACCCGGACCTGTTCCGCTCGGTCTCGGCCTTCGCGCCGATCGCCGCGCCGACCCGCTGCCCCTGGGGCCAGAAGGCCTTCGGCGGCTATCTCGGCCAGGACCAGGCGGCCTGGCGCGCCCACGACGCGAGCGAGCTGGTGAAGGATGCCGGCCGCGCAGTGTTCCCGGACGGCATCCTGATCGACCAGGGCCTGGCCGACAAATTCCTCGCGGAACAGCTGTATCCGGAAGCCTTCGAGGAAGCCTGCCGCGCCGCCGGCCAGCCGCTCGAACTGCGCCGCCACCCCGGCTACGACCACGGCTATTACTTCATCTCGACCTTCGTCGAAGATCATTTGCGCTTCCATCGCCGCAATCTGGCCTGAGTCCGATAATTCCCTCCACCTGCCCGCCGGCTGGCGGGCATCAAACCTGCTTGTGCGGCCCTTGAAATCGGCTTCCGGCCGCCGTATAAATGGTGATGCATTCATTTGCAATGGAGGTCATCATGAATCTCATCCGCAGAAACAATAGCCCGCTGTCCACCCTGCGCGGCGGCCCCATGGAAGACCAGTTCGGCCGCATGGTCGAGAGCATGTTCCAGGATTTCTTCGCGCCCCTGGCCCAGGGCGGGCGCTGGGCCGACGAGGGCCTGGCCATGCCGCGCCTCGACGTCAGCGAGCACGAGAAAGCCTTCGAAGTGCAGGCCGAGCTGCCGGGCGTCAAGAAGGAAGACGTCAAGGTCTCGATCGACGGCCAGCGCGTCACGATCGAAGGGGAATGCCAGCAGGCAAACGAACAGCGTGAGGGCGAACAGGTGGTGTATTCTGAACGTTCGACACGCAGGTACCAGCGCAGCTTCACGCTGCCCTCCGAGGTCGACGATGCCGGCGCCGAAGCGCGGCTCGAGAATGGCGTCCTCATGCTCACGTTGCCCAAGAAACAGGGCGGCGCGGCAAAGCGGCTGACCATCCAGTAGGCCCGAAGCGGCAAGGGGGCGCAGCACAGCATGGCCGAGTTTCGCCACTTCAAGGACCGCAGACAGGCCGGCAAGCTGCTGGCCCGCGAGCTGCGGGAATATGCGGGGCGCGCTGACGCGGTCGTGCTGGCGCTGCCGCGCGGCGGAGTGCCCGTTGGGTTCGCTATCGCACAGCGGCTCGGCATCGACCTCGATATCCTTCTCGTACGTAAGCTGGGCATGCCCGGGCACGAGGAATATGCGATGGGCGCGGTCGGCAGCGGCGGCGTACGGGTGTTGCAGCCCGGCGTGCCCGGCCTGATGGGCGTGAGCGCCGAACAGGTCGAGGCCGTCACCGTGCGCGAACTGGCCGAACTGCAGCGGCGCGAACGTGCCTACCGCGGCGCCCGCAAGCCGCTGGCGCTGACCGGACGGACCGCGATCCTGGTCGACGATGGCGTTGCCACCGGTTCGACCATGCTGGCGGCCATCCGCGTGGCGCGCGGCTTGAAGCCGGCGAAGCTGGTGCTGGCGGTGCCGGTGGCGCCGCCGCAAACCCTGGCGGCGCTCGAGGGTCAGGTCGACCTGCTGGTCTGCCTGTCGGCGCCGCCGCTGTTCCGCTCCGTGGGCCAGTGGTATGAGGCCTTCGACCAGACCAGCGACGAGGAAGTACAGGATCTGCTGGCCGCCGCCTGGCATGCGCGGACGGCCGACCGACAACAACCAATGGAGGACGAACATCATGCAACGACTGCCGACGCAAAGCACGACGACGACGGACACCGGGCTTGAACTTGCCAAATGGCTGGGCGGCGCCGCCGCCGGCGCCCTATTGATGTACATGCTCGACCCCGACCGCGGCAGCGCACGCCGCGCGCAGTCGGCCGCCGCCGTGCGCAACGTCGGCTCACGCACATCCGGCGCCATCGGCAATGTCTGGCACGGCACGGGCAGCCGCATGGGCGCCGCCGCCGACGAGCTGGTGGAATCGGCCAGGCCGGACGGCGGCATCGGCTCGACGATCTCGCGCGTGAAAAGCGCCGCCGGCGACATGATCGGCGACACCGTCTCGAAGGCGAAAGACGCCATGGCCCGCGCATCCAGCGCCGCCGGCGACCTGGCCGACGACGCAATCTCCAAAGCGAAGAGCGGCGCCAGCCAGGCCCGGGACAGCGACGGCTATGCGAGCGCCCGCAGCGCGGTCAGCCGCGCCGCCGACAGCGTCGCCGACTTCTATGACGACACCCGCAAGACCGCCGGCCGCCTCGGCAAGCGTGTGGCCCAGGAAGTGCACGGCGACAGCGAAGGCGCCTGGAACCCGGGGATGCGCAACACCGCCCTGGTCGGCGGCGGCCTGCTGGCCCTGATGGGCCTGATGCGCCGCTCGCCGCTGACCGCCGTGCTGGGCCTGGCCGGCGCCGCCCTGCTGGCGCGCGGCGTCGCCAACCAGCCGCTGCGCAGCCTGGCAAGCCGCGGCGCCGCCGGTCTCGGCATGGCCAAGGGTCTGAGCCTTGGCATGGACAAGACCATCGACTTCGAGAAGACCGTTCACATCGACGCGTCGCCTGACGAGGTCTACCAGCAATTTGCGAATTACGAGAACTTCCCGCGCTTCATGTCCCACGTGGTCGAGGTGCGCGACCTTGGCCGCCGCCGCTCGCACTGGATCGTGAAAGGCCCGGGCGGCTCCGAGTTCGAATGGAATTCCGTCCTGACCGAGCAGAACCGTCCGAACCGCCTGGCCTGGCGCAGCGAACCCGGCGCCGAGATCCCGCAGACCGGCTCGATCCAGTTCGAGCGCCACCGCGGCGGCACCCTGGTCACCGTGCGCATGTCCTACACGCCGCCGGCCGGCGCCATCGGCCACGGCCTGGCCCTGCTGCTCGGCTCCGATCCGAAGTCGGCAATGGACGAGGACCTGGCGCGCATGAAGGCCTTCATCGAGCGCGCTTCGATGCCGCGTGAAGCCGCGCAGTCCGGCTGGATGAGCCGCCTGCTGCACTGAAGCGGAACCCGGCATCATGGCCAGCCCTGACCCCGTTGCCGCCATCCGCGCCGCCGCCATCCCGCTGGGAGGCGGCCGGCGCGACTACGATGAACTGCTCGACCTGGTGGGCGACGCCCGCTTCGTGCTGCTGGGCGAGGCCACCCATGGCACCCACGAGTTCTACGAGGAGCGCGCGCGCATCACGCAACGCTTGATCGAGGAAAAGGGCTTCCATGCCGTGGCCGTCGAGGCCGACTGGCCGGACGCCTACCGCGTCAACCGCTACGTGCGCGGCCAGGGCGAGGATGCCGATACCAACGCCGCCCTGTCCGGCTTCGAACGCTTCCCGAGCTGGATGTGGCGGAATACCGACGTTTCCGCCTTCGTCGACTGGCTGCGCGAGCACAATGAGAAACAGGCCGGCGGCAAGCAGGTCGGCTTCTACGGCCTCGACCTGTACAGCCTGTTCACCTCGCTGCGCGAAGTGCTGGCCTATCTCGACAAGGTCGATCCGCAGGCCGCCAGAATCGCGCGCGAACGCTATGCCTGCTTCGACCATTACTACGAGGACAGCCAGCACTACGGCTACTCGGCCAACCTGGACCTGTCGGCTTCCTGCGAGGAAGGCGTGATCGAGCAGCTGAACCAGATGCAGCGGCGCGCCTGCGAATACGCGCAAAAGGACGGCAGCGAGGACGGCTTCTTCTACGCCCAGCAGAATGCGCGCCTGGTCAAGAATGCCGAGGAATACTACCGGACCATGTTCCGCGGCCGCGTCTCGTCCTGGAACCTGCGCGACAGCCACATGGCCGAGACCCTGGAAGCCCTGGCCCAGCACCTGTCGCGGCACGGGGAGCCGGCCAAAATTGTCGTGTGGGAGCACAATTCCCACATCGGCGATGCACGCGCCACCGAGGTCGGCCAGCTGGGCGAATGGAACGTCGGCGAACTGGCGCGCAAGGCCTACGACGGCCAGACACGCTTGATCGGCTTTTCGACCTACGAAGGCTTCGTCACGGCGGCTTCGGAATGGGATGGCCCGGCCGAACACAAGCGGGTGCGCCCCGGCATGCCCGGCAGCTACGAAGAGCTGCTGCACGAGACCGGCATCGAGCGCTTCCTGCTGCCTCTGCGCGGAGACAGTCCGGCCCGCGAAGCCCTGATGCAGAAGCGCCTGGAGCGGGCGATCGGCGTCATCTACCTGCCGCGCACGGAACGCCAGAGCCATTATTTTTCGGCCCAGATGGCGGTCCAGTTCGACGCCGTGATCCACATCGACCGCACCACGGCCGTCACGCCCATCGATCCGGGCGGCGGCTGGCACTCGGAAGAGCCGCCGGAAACCTATCCGGGCGGATTCTGATTCGACACGAGGTGGAGGCGGCCGGCGCGCGCCTCCTGCGCCTCCTGGTGCTCGCCGATCTCACGGAAGATCGTTCCGGGGTCGGCCAGTTCGCGCGCGGCCAGCGCGCGCATTTCTTCGGACTCGATGCCGGCCAGCGCCGCGCCGCGCAATTCGTCCGCTTCGGTGCCTCGCCCCAGTCCCTCGAAGGTCGAAGCGCATAGCCAGACGTCCTTCATCGCATTGGCCAGCTCGGCCGCCAGCCGCGGCGCGGCGCCCAGCGGCGGGAACAGCGGCAGGCTGGCCGCCATCGCGTTCAGCTCGCCGGTACGCGCCAGGGGATCGGGCAGGTAGCGTTCGGCGCGCTCGAAGTCGCCGGCCGCCACCATCGCCGGCAAGGCCGTCCAGGCCGCATGCCGCGCATCCTCGGGCATCGTGTCTTCCATGTGCGCGAACAGCTCGACGGTCGACTGCGGATCCTTCAGCGTGTCGTTGATGCCGGCGATCAGCTGGAAGCGCGTGCCGGGGTAGCCGCGGCCCGAGCGGAATATGTTGTCGCCGTCCAGCAACTGCCGGGCCTGGGCGTCGCGCGCGCGGGCCAGGGCATCGCGTGCCGGACCGTGCTCCCCGGCCAGCATTTCCCACTCGAACACCACGATGAACATATTCTTGCCGGCGAAGGCTTCATCCTTGCAGACACGTGCGAACAGCCCGATCAGTATCGCCAGTGCGTCTTCAGGACGTCCTTCATGCCTGGCGGCGATCGCCCGGACCACGTCTGGATTCAATTCGACCATCGCTTCCCCTTGCCCGGACAGCCAGCCGGAGTATCGAAATGGCATCATCTTAGCCCGCAAAGCGCGGTGTGCGATAAATCCTTTTTCCAGACGCCCCGCTTTGGTTTACGATTGCGTCCTTATGTTCTGGCAACTCGGAAACGGAAGACATGAGTAAATACACCTTGAGCGTCAACGGCAAGGCGCAGACCGTGGACGTCGAAGCGGACACGCCGCTGCTGTGGGCCCTGCGCGATACCATGGGCCTGGTCGGCACCAAGTACGGCTGCGGCGTGGGCGCCTGCGGCGCCTGCACCGTCCACGTGGACGGCCAGCCGGCGCGCGCCTGCCAGCTGCCGGTGTCCGCCATCGGCAAGCGCAAGGTCACGACCATCGAGGGACTGGATGCGAACGCCGCCCACCCGCTGCAGCAGGCCTGGCAGGAACTCGACGTGCCCCAGTGCGGCTACTGCCAGTCCGGCCAGATCATGAGCGCCTGCGCCCTGCTCAAGCAGCATCCGCGACCGACCGACGCCCAAATCGACGACGCCATGGCCGGCAACCTGTGCCGCTGCGCCACCTATGTCCGCATCCGCGCCGGTATCCACCGCGCCGCCGAGATCGCTTCCGCCAAACCCGCCGGAAAGGGCAAGCAATGAGCGCGCGCCAAGACGAGCTGAAATCCGCTTCCGCTTCGCGCCGCAGCTTCCTGCGCCAGTCCGCCGCCGGCGGCTCGCTGCTGGCCCTCGGCCTGTATGGCGGCGGCACCATCGCCGCCCTCGCCCAGGGCCAGGCCGCCGCCCCGGGCGCCGCCACCGAATTCTCGCCCAACGTCTTCATCCGCATTGCCCAGGACGGCATCGTCACCCTGGTGTCCAAGCAGCCGGAAATCGGCCAGGGCATCAAGACCTCGCTGCCGATGGTGATCGCCGAAGAGCTGGACGTCGAATGGAAAGATGTGCGCGTGGTCCAGGGCGACCTGAACCCGGCCTATGGTCCGCAGGGCGCCGGCGGTTCCACCTCGACCCCGACCAATTACGAGAACTTCCACCGCCTGGGCGCCACCGCGCGCACCATGCTGGTCCAGGCCGCCGCCCAGACCTGGGGCGTGCCGGCCGGCGAATGCCGCGCCGAACGCGGCGCCGTGCTGCACGATGCGTCGAAGCGCCGCCTCGGCTACGGCCAGCTGGTGAAGACCGCGGCCGCGCTACCGGTGCCGGATGCGAAAGGCGTCCAGCTCAAGGATCCGTCCACTTACCGCCTGCTGGGAACGCGCATCGGCGGCGTCGACAACGACAAGGTCGTGGCCGGCAAGCCTCTGTTCGGCATCGACGTCCAGCTGCCCGGCATGCTGTACGCCGTGTATGTGAAATGTCCGGTGCTGGGCGGCGCACCAAGCTCCGCCAACCTGGCCGCCATCAAGGCCATGCCGGGCGTGAAGGATGCCTTCATCGTCGAAGGCACCGAAAACCTGAACGGCCTGCGTCCGGGCGTGGCGATCGTCGCCAACAGCACCTGGAACGCGATCAGCGCGCGTAAAAAATTGCAGGTGCAGTGGGACGAAGGCGAAGGCGCGCACCATAGCTGGGCGGGCTTCCTGGCCCAGGCCCAGGCTGCAGCCAAACAGCCGGGCACGGTCACCATGCGCCGCGATGGCGACGTCGACACCGCGCTGGCCGGCGCCGCCCGCACCGTGGAGTCGGCCTACACCTACCCCTTCATCTCGCATGCGAGCATGGAGCCGCAGAACTGCACCGCCGCCATCGATCCGAAGGACGGCAGCGTGGAACTGTGGGCGCCGACCCAGAACCCGGGCGCCGGCCAGGCCCTGGTCGCCAGCACTTTCAACATCCCGAAAGAGAAGATTACCCTGCACATCACGCGCAGCGGCGGCGGCTTCGGCCGACGCTTGTCGTCCGACTTCATCGTCGACGCGGTCGCCATCGCCCAGAAGGTCAAGGCGCCGGTGAAGCTGACCTGGATGCGCGAGGACGACCTGCAGCATGACCACTTCCGCGCCGGCGGCTTCCACTTCCTGCGCGGCGGCGTCGATTCCGCCGGCAAGCTGGTGGCCTGGCACGATCACTTCGTCACCTTCGCCAACCGCGTCGAGCAGAAAGAAAGCGACGGCACCACGGGCAGAGTGCTGCGGCCGGGCAGCGGCGCCAGCCTGTCGGGCGACGAGTTCCCGGGCCGCTGGGTCGCCAACTGCCTGCTCGAGCAGACCCCGCTCGAATGCCGCATCCCGATGGGACCGTGGCGTGCGCCGGGCTCGAACGTGTTCGCCTGGGTCTTCCACAGCTTCATCGACGAACTGGCCCATGCCGCCGGCCGCGATTCCATAGAGTTCCGCCTCGAGATCCTCGGTGACGCCAACATGGTGGCCGGTACCGGCGAGCGCGGCGTGCCCTATAACGTCTCGCGCATGCGCAATGTGCTCAAGGCCGTGGCCGAGAAGTCCGGCTGGGGCAGGCGCAAGTTCGCGCGCGGCCAGGGTGCCGGCGTGGCCTTCCACTTCAGCCACCGCGGCTATGTGGCGGAAGTGGCCGAGGTCACGGTGTCGAAGGAAGGCCAGTTGAAGGTGGACCGCGTGGTGGTGGTGAGCGACATCGGCGCCCAGACCGTCAACCTGTCCGGCGCCGAGAACCAGGTGCAGGGCTCGGTGATCGATGGTCTTTCGACGCTGATGTACCCCTCGCTGAATCTCGAGAAGGGCCGCATCGTGCAGAGCAACTTCCACGACTACCCGCTGCTGCGCATGCCGGACACGCCGACCAGGATCGAAACCCACTTCCTGAAGACCGATTACCCGGTCACGGGCCTGGGCGAACCGGTCTTCCCGCCGCTGGCGCCGGCCGTTTGCAACGCGATCTTCGCCGCCACCGGCAAGCGCGTGCGCGAACTCCCGCTCAGCAAGACCGACCTGAGCTGGAGCTGAGTTGGATGCGGCCTCCCTGCTCCGCCAGGCCGTCGCCCTGCACCAGCAGGGACGGCTGGAGCAGGCGCGCGAACTCTACCGGCAGGTGCTGGCGCTCGACCCGCGCCAGTTCGACGCCCTGCACCTGAGCGGGGTCATCGAACGCCAGCGCGGCGATCCGGCACAGGCCGTCGAGCTGATCCGGCAGTCACTGCAGGTCGACCCTCGGCAGGCCCGTGCCCACTGCAACCTCGGCGCCGCCCTGCAGGACCTGGGCCAGGCCGAGGCCGCGCTGCAGAGCGTCGAAACCGCGCTGCGCCTCGACCCGCGTTATGCCCTGGCCTGGAACAACCGCGGCAACACCCTGCGCCGCCTCGGCCGCCTTCCCGAGTCGCTGGACAGCTACGAACGCGCCCTCGCGCTGAGCGCGAATTATCCGGAAGCCTGGTGCCACCGCGCCATCGTCCTCAACGATCTCGGCCGCCATGGCGACGCCGCCGCCAGCGCCGAACAGGCCCTGGCCGCACGCCCCGACTATGCGGACGCGCTGCAGGCACTGGGCAACGCCCTGCAGGCGCTCGACCGGTTTGCGCAGGCCGTGGAGGCCTACGACGCCGCGTTGACGAGCGCCGCGCCGGCCCGCCAGGCCGAGATCTGGTGCGCACGCGGCGCGGCCCTCAAGAAATCCGGCGACCTGTCCCGGGCGCTGGACAGCTACGAACACGCCCTGCGGCTCCGCCCCGATTACGCGATGGCCGAGCACTACCGCGCCAACGCGCTGCGCGCGCTGGGCCGGCGCGAAGCGGCGATCGCCGCCTATCGGCGCGCCCGTGAGCTGGGCGCCGACCCCGCCGGCATCGATTTCGCGCTGGCGGCGCTGGGCGAAGGCGATCCGCCCGCTTCGGCGCCCGCCGATTACGTGAAGGGCCTGTTCGACCAGTATGCCGGGCACTTCGACCGTCACCTGGTCGGGGTGCTGGGGTACCGGACGCCGGAGCTGCTGGTCTCGATGCTTCCGGCGGGATCGGATACGCCCTTCGATGCCGTGCTGGATCTCGGCTGCGGCACCGGCCTGTGCGCGCCCCTGCTGCGCCCACTGGCGCGGCGTCTCGGCGGCGTCGACCTGTCCGAAAAGATGCTGGCAAAGGCCCGCGAGACCTGCCTGTACGACGAACTGGCCTGCGCCGATATCGTCGCCTGGCTGGACGGCCGGCAGGCGGAATGGGATCTGGTGCTGGCGGCCGACGTGCTCGTGTACATCGGCGAACTGGGAAAGCTGTTCGAGCGGGTGGCGCGCGCCCTTCGGCCGGGCGGGCGCTTCGCGTTCTCGGTGGAGACGCTGGCGCAGGAAAGCGGCAGCGGTTACGCGATCACGGCCTCGAACCGCTTCGCGCACGCACCGGCCTATGTGCGCGCCTGCGCCGCCGCGGCCGGCATGACGGTGCACGAACAGCGCGACGCCGTCCTGCGCCAGGAACATGGGGCCGACGTCGCCGGCATGCTGTTCCTGCTGCGCCGCCCCTGATTCCTCAGGCCACCGACAGCGCCATCATTCCGAACTCGCCCAGCCGCACCGGCACGGCGCCGCGCGCCACCATGCGGTCGAGCGCGCGGGTGCCGTCGCCCGCCCTGACGTCCACCGCGCGCATCGCTTCCGGCACCACGATGGTGTCGAAGCCCTCTTCCAGCGCGTCGGTCACGGTATTCAGCACGCAGTAGTCGGTGGCCAGGCCGCACACGGTGACGCGGCCGACGCCGCGCGCGCGCAGCTGGGCCGCCAGGTCGGTGCCGGCAAAGGCCGAATAGGCGTCGACCGCCGCGGTGTCGGCCTTCGAGACGACGATGGCGTCGTCCGGCAGGGCCAGCTCGGCGGTGAATTCGGCGCCCGGCGTACCGGCCACGCAATGCGGTGGCCAGGGGCCGCCCTGGGCCGTGAACGAGCAATGGTCGCCCGGGTGCCAGTCGCGCGAGGCATAGACCGCCAGGCCCTGTTCGCGGAACAGTTCGATCAGGTGGTTGATCGGCGCGACGACTTCGTGTCCGTTGGCGACGCCGAGGGCGCCGCCGGGGAGGAAGTCGACTTGCAGGTCGATGATCAAGAGGGCGTCGGTGTTATCGAGATGGATGGCGCTCATATTTTTTCCACTGGCTTGAGGCACAGGATTCCGTGCTTCGACAACACTATAGCGTATTCGACAGTACAACTTCGGCCGCTCGGCATGGGGAAAAGAGCCCGCTGGGCTCTTTTCGCTTTCGCGGGAACGGCGGTATTAATGCCGATGCGCCGGATCCGGATCCAGCGCCCCCAGCCTGTCCAGGATCGCCGCCGCGCGCGCGGCCTGGGCGGCGTCGCCGGCGTTCACCGTGATCTGGCAGTCGTGCACATCGGTCTGGTCGATCGGCGCATAGGTATAGCGGTAATCGGTGTCGCCCCGGACACCGGGGTCACCGACCGAAAAATTGCCCCGCACGCCGCCGGTCTCGTCGATGCGGACCTTGACCTCGACGTCGTCGGCCGGGATGCCGGCGGCGAGCAGCTCATTGCGCGCCTCTTCGGCGGCGCTCGGGTGGATGAAGGTCCGCACAATCACATTTTCCATAGCCATGGCTTTGCTCCAACAAATGATTCGGTCCGGTCCACCGTACCAGAAACGGTCGCCGCGCGGCGCTCGCGCCAGCGCCGGTTGCGCACAGGGATTGCCAAAAAGTTACATGTGTGTCTCGTGCGTCACAGATTTTTAAAACCAGTACAATCAAGCAACACTCGAGTCCAGGGTGGCAAGAAACCCAGCCTTTCAAACGCTTACGGAGACAGACAAGAATGCACACATCGGCCCGGATCGCTTCCTCCCGTCCACTTGCCACGACTGCCATGCATGGGCGGGTGGAAGCCTTGCGTGCGGAGGGTCAGCCGGTCATCGATTTTTCGATCGCGATCTCGCACTTCCCGGCGCCGCGGCCAGTGCTGGACGCGGTCGCCCACGCGGTCGAACGCGAGCGCACCATGCCCTATACCAGCGTGGTCGGCGCCCTCGACGTGCGCGCCCGCCTGGCCGCCAAGCTGCGCGAGGAGAACGGCATCGAGGCGTCCGCCTCCGAGATCATCGTCACCAACGGCGCCAAGCAGGCGCTGTACGAAGCCCTGTACACGATCGCCGATCCGGGGGACAGCGTGCTGATCTTCAAGCCGCACTGGCCGGCCTATGTCGCCACCTCCCAGCTGCTGGGCCTGCGCCCCATCCTGGTCGACCTGCCGGACGCCATCACGCCGCAGCTGCTGGACAGTCTGGAAATCCCGAAGGTCGTCATCATCAATAACCCGCACAACCCGACCGGCAAGGTGTACACTCGCGACGAACTGGAACACATTCGTGCCTGGGTGGAACGTATTGGGGCCAAGGTGATCGTCGACGAAAGTTACGAGCACCTGATCTTCGAAGGCGAACACACCAGCCTTGCCGCGCTGTGCGACTGGCGGAAGATCGGTGTCATCACCATCTTCTCCGCCTCGCAGAGCTACGCGATGATGGGTTGGCGGGTCGGCTTCGCGCTGGCCCCGGCCGATGTGGTCGACGCGATGCAGACGCTGCAGGGACCGATCACGGCCGCCGCGCCCCACCTCTCGCAGGTGGCGGCCGTCGCCGCTTTCGCCACCGGCGCGCCCCACGAGATGATGGCGGACTACCGCCAGCGGCGCGACCTGGCGGTGAGGCTGTTTGCCGAGGTCCCCTGGATCGTCATGCACGCGCCGGCATCCGGCCCGTACCTGTGGGGAGACGTGCGCAGCCTGACGATGGATACCGTCGGCTTCGCAGAGCGCCTGATCGAAGACAAGAAAGTGGCCATCATGCCCGGCGACGCGCTGGGCGTACCGGGCTTTATCCGCCTCGGCTACATTTCCGACGACGTGGCGACGCTGCGCGACGGCATTCGCAGGATTGTGGAATTCGGCGATTTGAAGAAATAGATAATGACATCTGGGTTGGGCCGCAGCTTCGCGCAGGGCCGTTTTCGCTTGAACAGCCTGCGCAGCAGGCTCATGTTGCTGGTAGCGCTGGCGATGATGCCGCTGGCCGTGATGACGATCCTGTCGGGCATCCGCGAGCGCGAGCATGCCATCAAGGCTTCCGAGGAAAACCTGCGCCGCCTTACCGGCATGGCGGCCGCCAACGAGGGCCAGTCGATCGAGGGCGCGCGCCAGATCCTGGTCGACCTGGCGTCCGTGCCGGACCTCATGGGCGATACCGCCAAATGCACCTCGCTGCTGTCGGATGTCCTCGACCGCAACGAGGGCTTCGTCAACTTCGGCCTGATCCAGCTGAACGGCGACGTGACCTGCTCCGCCGTGCCCCTGCTCCACCCGGTCAACCTGGGCGACCGCAGCCACTTCCGCCGCGCGATCTCGGAGCGCCGCTTCATCGCCGGCGACTACGTGTTCGGCCGCGTGATCAAGAAGCACACCATCAACCTGACCTATCCGGTGATCGACCGCACCGGCAAGGTCCTGGCCGTGGTGTTCGCGGCGATGGACCTGGAAGGCCTGGACACCTTCATCAACGACATCAACCTGCCGCCCGGCTCGGTGCTGGCGACCGCCGACGCGCGCGGCAGCGTGATCTCGCGCCGTCCCGACCCGGAACGCTATTTCGGCACCCGCCTGTCGCCCGCCACGCTGGAGGCGATGTCCACCGCCGGCCAGCGCGCCGTGACCATCCGCGGCGACGACGGCGTCGAGCGCCTGCACACCTTCGCCCGCGTCGGCGCCCCGGCCCTGACCGACTACACCGTCACGATCGGCATCCCGACCGACACCATCACCTCGGCCGCGCGCCACGACCAGCTGATGTCGCTGCTGGGCCTGGCCGCGACCACCCTGCTGGCCCTGCTGGCGGCCTGGCTGGTGGGCGACGTCCTGATCGTGCAGCGGGTGCGCAAGCTGATGGGCACCGCCGAGCGCATCGCCGCCGGCGACCTCGACGCCCGCTCCGGCATCGACTACGCCAACGAGGAGATCGGCAACCTGGCCCAGGCCCTCGACCGCATGGCCGCCTCGCTGCAGAAGAAGGAATCCGCGCGCTCGCTGGCCGAACGCGAGCTGCGCGCCGCCGACCAGCGCAAGGACGAATTCCTGGCGATGCTGGCGCACGAGCTGCGCAACCCGCTGGCGCCGATCAGCACCGGCGCCCACCTCCTGAAGCTGCTCCACTCGGATAACACCCAGATCACCCAGACCTGCTCGATCATCGTGCGCCAGGTCGACCACATGACCAGCCTGGTGGACGACCTGCTGGACGTCTCGCGGGTCACGCGCGGCCTGGTGTCGCTGTCGACCCAGGTACTGGACCTGCGCCGCGTGGTCGACGACGCCGCCGAGCAGATCCGCCCATTGGTCACCGCGCGCCGCCACCGCCTGGTGATCGACCTGCCGCCCGAGCCGGCCCACGTCAAGGGCGACCACAAGCGCCTGGTGCAGGTGATCGCCAACCTGCTGAACAACTCGACCAAGTACACGCCGGAAGGCGGCTCGCTGCAGCTGCGCCTGGACGCCAGCGGCGAGGAATACGTGCTGACGGTGCAGGACGACGGCATCGGCATGGACCCGGTGCTGGTGGAGCGCGTGTTCGACCTGTTCACCCAGGCCGAACGCACCCCGGACCGCTCGCAGGGCGGCCTCGGACTGGGCCTGGCCCTCGTCAAGAGCCTGATCGAGCTGCACGGCGGCAGCGTGTCCGCCTACAGTCCGGGCCTGGGCAAGGGCTCGACCTTCACGGTGCGCCTGCCGCGCTACAGCCAGGACGTGGTGCTGGCCGCGCAGCCGGCCGGCGAGCGCGCGGACAACGGCGCCGTCCCGCTGCGCATCCTGCTGGTGGACGACAACGTCGACGCCGTCCACACCCTGCAGCTGTTCCTGCACTCTGCCGGCCACGAAGTCGAGGTCGCGTATTCGGCCGGCGACGCGCTGGCGCTGGCCAAAACCATGGCGCCGGAAGTCTGCCTGCTCGACATCGGCCTGCCCGACTTCGACGGCAACGAGCTGGCGCGCCGCCTGCGCATGCTGCCCGAGGCCAGCAACGCGACCCTGATCGCGATGACCGGCTACGGCCGCCAGCAGGACCGCGACGCCTCGATGGCGGCCGGCTTCGACCACTACCTGGTCAAGCCCGTCAATACGACCCAGCTGTCCGACATCCTGGCGGCGGCCGCGGAGGCGAACATCAAGCGCTAAGGTTCTAAAGTCCGGCGCTCAGCCGCCGCATCCCTTATCATCGGGTTTTGACAAGGAGGTAAGCGGATGGAGTCGGTCGAAGTCGTCCTGGCAATGCTGCTCGCGGTGATCGTCAGCGGGTGGGTGGGACGAATGCTGCCGTTCGCGATCCCGCTGCCGCTGATCCAGATCGCCCTGGGCGCCGTCATCTCGGGCATGTTTCACCATGGGGTTGCGCTCGAACCCGACATCTTCTTCCTGCTCTTCCTTCCGCCGCTGCTGTTCCTGGATGGCTGGCGCATCCCGAAGGTCGGCCTGTTCCGCGACAAGGGCACGATCCTCGAACTGGCCTTCGGCCTGGTGCTGTTCACCGTCGTCGGCGCCGGCTTCCTGATGCACTGGCTGATTCCCGCGCTGCCGCTGCCGGTCGCCTTCGCGCTGGCGGCCATCGTCGCGCCCACCGATCCGGTGGCGGTGTCCGCGATCACCAGCCGGATTCCTGTGCCGCCGCGCCTGATGCACATCATCGAAGGCGAGAGCCTGCTGAACGACGCCAGCGGCCTGGTGTGCTTCCGCTTCGCGGTGGCGGCCGCCGTCACCGGGGTGTTCTCGCCGACCCAGGCCGCCCTCACCTTCCTGTGGGTGGCGCTGGCCGGCGTCGGCGCCGGGGTCACCGTCACCTGGGCCATCTCGCGCCTGCACAACTTCCTGCTGCGCCGCTTCGGCGAGGACGAAGGCATGCCGATCCTGATCAACCTGCTGACGCCCTTCGGCGCCTACCTGGCGGCGGAACACATCGGCGCATCCGGCATCCTGGCCGCGGTGGCGGCCGGCGTCACGATGAGCTATGTGGAGCTGGGCGGCTCGGCCACGCCCTCCACCCGCATCCGCCGCAACGTCATCTGGGACGCCCTGCAGTTCAGCCTGAACGGCGTGATGTTCGTGCTGCTCGGCGAACAGCTGCCGGACATCGCGCGCGGCGCCCTGCACCCGCCCGGCGGCGGCGCGCCCTTCGATCCGTGGTGGCTGGCCGGGAACGCGCTGGCGCTCAGCCTGGGCCTGGTGCTGCTGCGCTTCATCTGGGTCTGGGTCTCGCTGCGTCTCACCATCCTGAACCAGCGCCGGCTGGGCCAGCAGGTGTTCAAGCCGCGCATGCGCCTGATCCTGGCGACGTCCTTCGCCGGCGTGCGCGGCGCCCTCACCATGGCCGGCGTGCTGACCCTGCCGCTGGTGCTGGAAGACGGCACGCCCTTCCCGGGCCGCGAGCTGGCGATCCTGTTGGCCAGCGCGGTGATCGTGGTCTCCCTGCTGCTGGCCAGCGTGGCCCTGCCGCGCCTGCTGCGCGGACTGGAAGTGCCGCCCGAGACCTCCGCCGAGCAGGAGGAAGACCGCGCCCGCCACGCCGCCGTGCTGGCCGCCGTCGACGCGGTCGAACAGGCCGCCCGCCGGCACACCGGCGCCGACAGCGAAGTGCAGGCCAACGCCAGCACCACGGTGATCAACCTCTACCGCAACCGCCTGCGCAACATCCAGCTGGGCGACGGCGCCGGTCCCGACGTCCACGCGGCGCGCAAGGCCGAGCGCGACTACCGCCTGACCGCCCTGCGCGCCGAGCGCGACACCATCCTGCGCCTGGGCCGCCGCGGCGAAATCTCCGACGAGACGGCGCGTAAACTCCTGCGCGAAATCGACCTGGTGGAGGCGCGCTACCGGGAAGCCTGAGGGCCGCCGGCATCAGTGGTGCAGTTCGGTCCTCGGCGAGGCCTGGGCGGCCGGTTCGGGCAGGAAGGCCTGCACGGTCGACGCGGTATCGGTCAGCGCCTGGCAGCGCACCATCTGGCCGTCGCGGATGGTGAACACATGCACCCAGGGCGAGTCGAGGCGGCGTCCGGTCGACCTCACCAGCCAGCTGGCTTCGCCCATGGCCACCACCTTGTCCCCTTCCGCAATGAAGTCCAGCGGTTCGAAGCGGATCGCCTGCATGTTCTCGCCCAGCTTGGTAAAGAAGTCGGCGAGTCCCTGCCTGCCGTGGAAGTGTCCCGAGAAGGGAACCAGTTCCGATTCCGGACTGATCCAGTCCGAATCGTCGCTGCTGTGCGCGAGGATGCCCGGGATGTCGCCCTGCTGGAACATCCGGTAGAGCTGCTGGACCATCTGTTTGTTTTCTTCGGCGCTCATGGTGTCTCTCCAGTGGATCGGCCTCGGACGGCAATCGCGGCTGGTCATGCCGGGGATGGTCGATCAAAGCAGCCTAGTACGCTTGCAGGAGAAGTCAAGCCAGCATTTCAGGCGCCGGAATCCGCAGTTCGTCGCAAAATGCTGACTTTACTTTTCGTTAACTGTACATTATCTCTAGGGCAACAATTTTTATAACCTGGAGAAACGCCGATGCTATCCATCAAGCAGCTCAACAAGACGTATGCGAATGGCGTCAAAGCCATCAACAATGTCAGTCTCGAGATCCCGAACGGCATGTTCGGCCTGCTCGGTCCGAACGGCGCCGGCAAGTCCTCGCTGATGCGCACCATCGCGACGCTGCAGGATCCCGATAGCGGCAGCATCCATTTCAACGGTCTCGACGTCCTCGCGAACAAGGAAGGCCTGCTGCGCCAGCTCGGCTACCTGCCCCAGGATTTCGGCGTCTATCCGAAAGTCAGCGCCGAGAAGCTGCTGAACCACTTCGCCGTGCTCAAGGGCCTGACCGCCAAGGGCGAACGCAAGGAAGCGGTCGACGCCCTGCTGCACCAGACCAATCTGTGGGACGCCCGCAAGCGTTTGCTGGGCACCTATTCCGGCGGCATGCGCCAGCGCTTCGGCATCGCCCAGGCCCTGCTCGGCGCGCCGCGCCTGGTGATCGTCGACGAGCCGACCGCCGGCCTCGACCCCGACGAGCGCAACCGCTTCCTCAACCTGCTGGCCAGGATCGGCGAGCAGGTGGTCGTCATCCTGTCCACCCACATCGTCGAGGACGTGACCGACCTGTGCCCGCGCATGGCGATGATCGCCAAGGGCACCGTGCTGCTGCAGGGCGAACCCCAGGCCGCGATCGACACGCTCAAGGGCCGCGTGTGGCGCCGCACCGTCAGCCAGGAAGCGCTGGCCGACTACCAGGAACGCTTCAACGTGCTGTCGACCCGCTTGGTGGCCGGCCGCCCGCAGATCAACGTCTACGCCGAAACGCAGCCGGACGACGGCTTCACGAGCGTCGAGCCGGACCTCGAAGACGTCTACTTCCAGCAGATCCGCAACGCCGGCCGGGCCGCCGGACCGGCGCCGGCCGCCGCCTCGCCCGCTCCCGCGGTCCCGGCTTAAGGAGCGGCCATGTTGAGAGAATTCTTCAGCTTCGAGCTGGGCACCCAGCTGCGCCAGCCCCTGCTGTGGGTCTGCGCGCTGGTCTTCGGCGCCCTGGCCTTCGGCGCCAGCACCACCGACGCGGTCCAGGTCGGCGGCAGCATCGGCAACGTGAACCGCAACGCGCCGGTGGTGGTCGCCCAGATGCTCGGCATCTTCAGCCTGATGTCGATGTTCGTCGTCACCATCTTCATTGCCGGCACCGTGCTGCGCGATGCGGAAGTCGGCATCGCCGACATGCTGTTCGCGACCCCGATGAAGAAGCGCGACTACCTGGTCGGCCGCTTCGGTGCCGGCCTGGTGGCCTGCCTGTTCATCTTCGCCGTGATCGTCATCGGCATGATCGTCGGGCCGCTGATGCCCTGGGTCGATCCGCAGCGCGTCGGCCCCTTCGCCGGCGCCGCCTACCTGTGGGCGCTGGGCGTGCTGGTGGTGCCCAACCTGTTCTTCATCGGCGCCGTGCTGATGCTGCTGGCCTCGACCACGCGCTCGATCATGCTGGTGTACGTCGGCGTACTGGCCTTCTTCGTCCTGTGGGTCGTGGCCGGCAAGTTCACCGCCAACATCGACAACGAATGGATCGCCGTCCTGACCGACCCCTTCGGCATCCGCGCGCTGGGCCGCGCCACCCGCTACTTCTCGACCGCCGAGGCGAATGCCGGCCTGCCCGACCTCAAAGGCTACATGCTGGCCAACCGCCTGCTCTGGACCGCCGTCGCGCTGGCGCTGTTCGGCCTGACCCTGGTCCTGTTCAAGCCGCAGCGCGCCGGCACCGGCAAGCGCCTGTTCGGCAAGGCAAAGGCGCCGGCACCAAGCGCCGCCATGCCGGCCCACGTGGCCCTGCCGCGCATCGAGCCTCGCTTTACCCGCACCACCCGCTGGATCCAGTGCTGGCACATCTTTACCTTCGATGCCGTGGCGGTGTTCAGGAGCGTGCCCTTCCTCGTGATGCTGCTGTTCGGCGTATTGAACATGGTCGGTTCCGGCTCCCAGATGGGCAAGATCTTCGGCACCTCGGTCTACCCGATGACCCACCTGATGGTCGAACTGCTGAACAACAGCTTCAACTTCCTGCTGCTGATCATCGTGACCTTCTATGCCGGCGAGCTGGTGTTCAAGGAGCGCCAGGTGAAGATTGCCGACGTCACCGATGCGACCCCGGTGCCGAACTGGGCGCCGCTGGTGGCCAAGAGCCTGGCCGTGGTGGGCGTGGTGCTGGCCTTCATGCTGGCCGGCGTTCTGACCGCGATCGGGATCCAGCTGGTCAAGGGCGGCGCGCCGATCGAGCCGCTGGTGTACCTGAAGGGCGTCCTGATCTCCGGCCTGCCCTTCATCCTCATGGGCCTGTTCGCGGTCGTGCTGCAGGTGATCACCAACAACAAGTTCATCGGCTACCTGCTGATGATCCTGCTGATGGTGTCGCAGATCGTCATGGGCGTCATGCACCTGGACCACAACCTGTACAGCATCGACGGCCTGCCGCGGACCCCGTACTCGGACATGAACGGCTACGGCCACTTCATCACGGGCTGGGCCTGGTTCGCGCTGTACTGGACCCTGTTCACCGTCGCCTCCTTGATCCTCGCCCAGGCCTTCTGGGTGCGCGGGCTGTCGGTCGAGTGGCGCTTCCGCGCGCGCGAAGCCCGCCGCCGCCTCAAGGGTCCCCTGGGCGCGGCGCTGGCCGCATGCGGCATCGCCTTCGCCGGCGCGGGCGGCTGGATCTTCTACAACACGAACGTCCTGGCGCACTACGAGGCCGGCGACGTGGCGATGGACAAGCAGGCGCAGTACGAAAAAACCTACCGCAAGTACAAGGACCTGCCGCATGCGAAGATCACGGACGTGCATGCCGCGGTGGACATCTATCCGGAACAGCGCCACGTGAGGATCAAGGGCAGCTACATCCTCGAGAACAAGACCGGCAAGCCGCTCGACACCCTGCGCCTGCAGCTCAACCCCGATGTCGAGACCACCCTCTCCGGCCTGCCGGCCCACCGGGTCGAGCTGGACGACAAGAAGTTCGGTTTCCGGATCATCAAGCTGGCGCAGGCCCTGCCGCCGGGCGGACGCCTGCCGCTGGATTTCGTCGTCGACGTGCGCCGTCCCGGCTTCCAGAACAACGGCGAGGCCGACACGATCAACCTGAACGGCAGCTTCTTCAACAACCGCGCCTTCTTCCCGCTGATTGGCTACCAGCCGGACCAGGAGCTGAGGGACCGCAACGAACGCTGCAAGCGCGGCCTGGGCGAACCCGAGCGCATGGCCAAGCTGGAGGACAAGGCGGCGCAGGCGAACTCGATGTTCGGCGCGGATGCGGACTGGATCAATTTCGAGACCACCGTCTCGACCAGCGGCGACCAGATCGCGCTGGCGCCGGGCTACCTGCAGAAGTCGTGGAAGGAAAACGGCCGCAACTACTTCCAGTACAAGATGGACCGGAAGATGATGCCCTTCTTCGCCTATCTGTCCGCCAGCTGGCAGGTGAAGAAAGGCGACTGGCACGGCATCCCGATCGAGATCTACTACGACCGCAAGCACGCGTACAACGTGGACCGCATGATCTCGGCCACGCAGAAGTCGCTGGACTACTACACGGCCCAGTTCACGCCCTACCAGCACAAGCAGGTGCGGATCCTGGAATTCCCGAACTACGCCAGCTTCGCCCAGTCGTTCGCCAACACGATCCCGTTCTCGGAGTCGATCGGCTTCATCGCCGACCTGCGCGACAAGGAGGACATCGACTACGTGTTCTACGTGACGGCCCACGAGATGGCGCACCAATGGTGGGGCCACCAGGTGACCGCCGCCAACGTGCAGGGTTCGAGCATGCTGATCGAATCGCTGTCGCAGTACTCGGCGCTGATGGTGATGGAGAAGGAATACGGCCGCGGCCAGATGCGCCGCTTCCTGCGCTACGAACTCGATCGCTACCTGAGCTCGCGCGGCAGCGAGAAGATCGAGGAACTGCCGCTGATGCGCGTGGAGAACCAGCAGTACATCCACTACCGCAAGGGCAGCCTGGTCTTCTACCGCCTGCGCGACGAGATCGGCGAAGAAGCGCTGAACCGCGCGCTCAAGCGCTTCCTCCAGGACAAGGGCTACCAGGAGTCGCCGTTCACGACCTCCGCCGAGCTGCTCGGCTACATCCGCGCCGAAGCGCCGGCGGACAAGCAGGCCCTGATCACCGACCTGTTCGAGAAGATCGTCTTCTACGATAACCGCGTGCTCGAGGCGAAGGCGAAGCGGCGCGCCGACGGCCAGTGGGACGTGACCATGAAGCTGCACCTGGCGAAGATGGAAGCCGACGGCAAGGGCAAGGAAAGCGCGCGTGCCTATGACGAGCCGGTGGAGATTGGCGTGTTTGCGCGCGCCAAGGGAGCGAAGGAGGCGGACGAGAAGGTGCTGTTGCTGGAGAAGCGCAAGCTGTCGGGCGACAATCCGGTGCTGACCGTGACGGTGAAAGACAAACCCTTCGAGGTCGGGGTCGATCCGTATAACAAGATGATCGACCGGGTGCCGCGCGATAATCGCAAGGAGGTCGGATTCGACTGAGGCATGATGAACAGGCATTGCGGACAGGGTGTCGCGCTCGGTCGCCTGGCCCCGGTCGGCAAGCTGCTTGCCGAGGGCCGGTTCGCGGTCGCCAGCCAGGCCCGGCATCCAATCGCTGTACAATCGGCATGATCGCTGCCGGCATCGTCCTGACGATCCGCGCTTGAACTTTCCTGGACAACCATGCCTGAACATCTAGCACCTCGACGGGTCTTGCTTGCCGGTGCCACAGGGCTGGTCGGAGGGCATATCCTCCGCGCCCTGCTGGACGACCGGACGGTGAGCGACATTCATGTGCTCAGCCGGCGGCCCCTCGCCGAAGCCGATCCCAGGGTGCGGGTCCAACTCGTGGATTTCACCCGCCTGCCGGCCTTGCCCAGGGTGGATGAGGTCTACCTGGCGCTCGGCACGACGATCCGGGTCGCCGGAAGCCAGCAGGCGTTCCGGGCCGTCGACCTGGAGGCCAACCTTGCCGTCGCCCGGGCTGCAATCGCGGCGGGCGCCTCGCGCGCCGCCCTGGTGAGCGCCGTCGGCGCCGACGCCGCATCGCCGGTGTTCTACAACCGCGTCAAAGGCGAACTGGAGGATGCGCTCAAGACCCTGTATCCGAACCTGCTGATCGCCCACCCCTCTCTCCTGCTTGGCGATCGGGATCGCTTGAAACAGCCGACGCGATGGGGCGAAAAGATCGCCATGCCCTTTGCCCGGATGCTCGGTCCCTTCGTGCCCGGCCGCTACGCGCCGGTCGAAGCCAGCGCCGTGGCGGCCGCGCTGGTGCGAACGCTTCCCTTGACGCAGGGCTTGAGGGTACTTGCTTCCGATGAGCTTGCGAGGATCGGCAGCGCTGCAAAGCCTGGGCCTTGAACCGGCGAGGCCGGCTCGCCGTCGCCACCCGCCGCCCGCCGGTGACGACAGGCTATTTCGGCGATCGGCCCACCAGGGAAACAAGCTGGCTGTGCCGCGCCGCCAGCTCCCGCTCGAGCATGACATCGCGGCCATAGATATCCGCGGCAAAGCGCGGACTCCCCTTGCCGTCGACGGTGGCGGTCGCGTAGAACAGCACGACGGGCACCGGGCGGGCCAGGTCCACATGCCGGGTCGGCCCCGGCTGCAGGGCGCCCTCGACGGCATCGGCATTCCACTGGCGCTGCCCGGCCAGCACATAGCGCGCCAGCGCAGCCGGATCCTCGACCCGGATGCAGCCATGCGACAGGTCGCGCCGGCTGCGCTTGAACAGCTCGCGCGCCGGGGTCGAGTGCAGGTAGATGTCCATCGGGTTCGGCATCGCGAACTTGATCGCGCCGAGCGAGTTCTTCGGCCCCGGACGCTGCCGCAGGCGCGCCCGGCCTGCCTGGAGGTCGGCGACGCTGGCGTTGGGCGGCACCGTCTCCAGCTCGTTCTGCTTCAGATAGGCGGGATTGCGCTGCAATTTGGGCAGGATTTCCCTGTCGAGGATGCTGCGCGGGACGTTCCAGTAGGGGTTGAACTCGAGGTAGCGCATCTGGCCGACGAACAGCGGCGTTTCCGTCTTCGCGGAGGTGCCGACCACGACCCGCATCTCGAGCGGCGGCTCGGCGCTGCCCCGCGGTTGCGCCCACAGCCGGTAAGCCGGCAAGTCGACCACGATCAGCGGACCGGAACCGATATCCGGCAGCCAGCGCAGGCGCTCCAGCGTCAATTCGAGCTGGCGCACGCGCAGCGTCGGCGACACATTGAGCGCGTCGATGGTGCCGCGGCCCAGCACGCCATCCTCATCCAGGCCGTGACGGGCCTGGAAGCGCCGCACGCCCTCTTTCATCCGCGCGGCGTAGATGCCGTCGGGCGGCGGCGTCTCGGGCGGCAGGTCGCCCAGCAGCACCAGGCGCTTGTACAGGGCCTTTGCATCCGCATAGGCGCCGCCGGGAGTGACCTTGGCCTGGGGTTTCGTCAGCGCCGGCCAGGGCTGCCTGGCCAGCTCGCGGTAATGCGCCAGCGCGGCCCTGACCTGCCCGTACTGCCCGAACTGCGGCTCGGCCGCCTGCACCGCCGCCTGCAGCTTGCCGGCGGCCAGCCCGGTTCGCAGGCGTTCGACCGGATCGTACTGCTTCAGGCGCGCATCGGGCAGGCGGGTGTGATATTCGGAACGCACGCGGCCGACGCGCAGGTCGGCCAGGTAGCGCAGCATCGCCGCCGTGAGCGCGACGTCGAAGCGGGCGGTGTCGGCCTCGCCGGCGAGCAGCTGCCGCTGCAGCGTATCGGCACTGTAGTCGCGCGGATCCAGGCCCTGCACCCTCGCCTGGCGCAGCACCCACAATGCGGCCGCAGCCGTCGACGTCGTCCAGGCGGGGGCATACTTGCGCGGAGCGTAGAAACGGTCGAGCCAGCCGCGTTCGTCGTAGGGCCCCGTCGGCGCGGCCGGCGATTGGGCGGCCTGAACGGCCAGGCTGCGGATGGTGGCGGGGACGGGCTGCGCGAGGGTGGGACGGGGAGCGAGCGCCACGGCTGCACAGAACGCGAGCGCGGCGCCGATTTTCAGGCTGGGCTTCATTGATGCTTTCGGACTTCGGCAAGACTACGTTACCGGTCAGCATCATACTCTTTGGGTCCGGGGATGCCCAGCGGGAATACGCTTGCCCTTACGACATGCAACAAGCTAGCGTAAGCATTTGCCTCCAGGACAATAATCGCCCTCGGCGCCCTCTTCCACGAAGACGCCAGCTTCGTAAACCGCTTCGGCCACTACTTCCGCGGCGTGGACGCCATCGTCAAGCTGCACGCCCCGATCCACGCCACCATCTACAGCGACTCCAGCCTGGTGAACGAGTTGATCGACGTGGTTCCGATCGGTGACGATGCGGCCGTAGTGCACTTCTGGAGCCGTCTCACGGCCGGCGCCGCGCACCCGGCCGGGGCGCACGCCGTCGACACGCTGATCCTGGCCGTTCTCACGCGGCAGGCCGGCGCATGGCGCATCAAGGCGCTCGAGAACGTTACCCTGACGAATCCTCGTACCGGCGAAACCGTCCTGCGGGAACACAGCAGTTTTTGATTCGGCCTCGGCGCCGCCCGATGCAAGCCGGCCGCGCAAGGTGCGCTCCCGTACGGAGCGCCCGCTCCGACCGCGTAGACTTCGCATGACCGCCGGTGGGCACCGCGTGCCCCACCGGCGACGGTTTGCATGTCGAACGGGAGCATCATGAAGAGCGATACCGACCTGGAAGAACGCGCATCGGGCAGCGACCCGATACCGAACAGCGATCCGCCCGCCGCGGCCAAGGCGGCCGGCCTGCGCTACGTGCACGACGACCGCCCCGGCATCCGCCGCGAGCCGGACAAGGAGGGCTTTCGTTATCTCGACGCCCGCGGCGATCCGGTCGAGGACGAGGCCACGCTCAAGCGCATCAAGTCGCTGGCCATTCCGCCGGCCTGGACTGAGGTCTGGATCTGCCCCCAGGCCAACGGCCACCTGCAGGCCACCGGGCGCGATGTGCGCGGGCGCAAGCAGTACCGCTACCACCCCAAGTGGCGCGAGGTGCGCGACGAGGTGAAATACGAGCGCATGATCAAGTTCGGCAAGGCCCTGCCGCAGATCCGCAAGGAAGTCGACCGCGCCCTGAGCCTGCCCGGGCTGCCGCGCGAAAAGGTGCTGGCGACCATCGTCTACCTGCTCGAAGCGACCATGATGCGCATCGGGAATGACGAGTATGCGCGCGAGAACAAGTCCTACGGCCTGACCACGCTGCGCAACCGCCACGTGAAGATCGACGGCAGCGAGGTCGAGTTCCGCTTCCGCGGCAAGAGCGGGGTCTACCATGACGTCAAGGTGAACGACCGGCGCCTGGCGCGCATCGTCCAGCGCAGCCGCGACCTGCCGGGCCAGGACCTGTTCCAGTATCTCGACGAGGACGGCGAAACGCACACCATCGGCTCCGCCGACGTCAACGACTACCTGCGCGAGATCAGCGGCGAAGACTACACGGCCAAGGACTTCCGCACCTGGTCGGGCACGGTGCTGGCCGCGATCGCGCTGCAGGAATTCGAGAAATTCGATTCCGAGGCCCAGGCCAAGAAGAACGTGGTGCGCGCCATCGAGACGGTGGCCGAAAAGCTCGGCAACACGCCCTCGGTGTGCCGCAAGTGCTATGTCCATCCGGCCGTGCTGGAGTCGTATATGGACGGCACCATGGTCGAAGGCCTGCTCGCGCGCGCCGAGGAAACGCTGGCCGAAGACTTGCAGGACCTGCAGCCCGAGGAGGCGGCCGTGCTGGCCTTGCTGCAGCAGCGCCTGGCACAGGACGTGCCGGCGGAACCCAGGAAAGTGCAGCACACGCGCAAGGCCGCGTGATCCCAAACGACCAGGAAAGGAAGCAGCATGCCAGCAAGTATCGAGCTCGTGGCCGAATTCGGGCACCAGGTGACCGGCGTCTCGGTCTCGGAAACCGGACGCATCTTCGTCAACTTCCCGCGCTGGACCGAGGACAGCGCCGTCTCGGTGGCGGAGCTGAGGGACGGCGGCCTCAAGCCCTACCCCGACGAGGAATGGAACGCCTGGCGCAATGCGAAGAAGGACGAGATCACGCCGGACGACCACTGGGTCTGCGTGCAGAGCGTGGTGGCGGACCAGCGCGGCAGCCTGTGGGTGCTGGATCCGGCGGCGCCGGCCCAGGCCCATGTGGTGTCGAAAGGGCCGAAACTGGTGAGGATCGACCTCGCCAGCGACAAGGTCGCGCAGACGATCGCCTTCGACGAGGACGCCGCGCCGCAGGGCTCCTACCTGAACGACGTGCGCTTCTCGCAGGACGGCAAGTACGCCTTCATCACCGATTCGGGCGTCCGGGGCGCGCTGCTGGTGGTCGACATCGCGGCCGGCAAGGCGGTGCGCGTGCTGGACGGCCATCCGTCCACGCAGATGAAAAAGGGACTGAAGGTGAAGCTTGAGGGCAAGGAGTTGCGCCGCCCGGACGGACGCGGCGTCGAGTTCTCGGCCGACGGCATCGAGCTGTCCAAGGACGGCGATTACCTGTACTGGCAGGCGATCAAGGGCGATGAGCTGTACCGCATCCCGACCGCCGCCCTGCTAGGTGCCGGTTTGAAGGGCGAAGACGTGTCGGGCCAGGTCGAGCAGTACGGCATCAACGGCGTCAACGACGGCCTGCTGATCTCGCGCGGCACCGACGACATGTACCTCACCTCGGTCCAGGACAATGCCATCAAGGTGCGCAAGCTGTCCGACGGTCCGCAGGCCGAGGCGAAATTCGTGGTGCAGGACGAGCGCCTGCGCTGGCCGGATACTTTCAGCCAGGGCCCGGACGGCACGGTCTACGTCACCACGTCGCACATCCAGGATTCGGCCTTCTTCAAGCCGGATGCGCCGCCGGCGCTGCCGACGCAGCTCTGGAAGCTGCGCTTCGCAGGCTGAGGGGCGCGCTCAGGCGCCGCTGACGACAGGGGCAGCGGCCTGGGCGGGCTGCGGCGCGGCGGCATGCGCCTGCAGGCCGATGCTGGCAAGCGCCACCAGGGCCGCCAGGATGGTCAGCACGCGCAGGCGGCGATAGCGGGTGGAAGGCAGGGAGTGTCTCATCTTGTTATCCTAGTTTTGGTATTTACGTACTGCTAGCCAATCAGCATACCAAAGCCTCCCTCGCCCAAAATACGCGAATTGTAACGAGTGCCGGGAACGCAACACTCGACTAGAATACGGCTGCCCCGACTCCTTTTCGCGCCGATGCCATTTACCCTGCTGCTGCCGGTCTTCCTGCTCGCCGGCCTCGGCGCCCTGCTCGTGAAACTGCCCTGGCTGCGTCCCGGATGGCATACGGGCGTGACCGAACTGACGGCGAAATTCCTGGTGCCGGCGCTGCTGTTCGCCAGCGCCTGGCGCACCGGCATCCCACCCTCGCTGTCCTGGAAAGTTCTGTGCGCCTTCTACCTGCCGCTCGGCTTCCTGTTCGCCGGGGCGCGCCTGTTCGCCGGGCGCGCCGGCACCGGCGCCGCGGCGGCCCTGGCGGCCACCTATTCGAACACGGTATTCGTCGGCGTACCGGTGCTGATCCAGGTGCTCGGTGAAGGCAGCCTGCAATTCGCCTATCCGGTGATCGCCTTCCACAGCCTGTGCTGCTTCACGCTGTATCACCTGAGCGAGGAAGGCGGACCCTCCGGCTGGCTCGGGCCGGTCGCCAATACGCTGAAGAACCCGATCGTGGCGGCGCTGCTGCTGGGCCTCGCGCTGAATCTCGCCCACGTAATGCTGCCGCCGGCGCTGCTGCGCGTGATCGACATGCTGGGCGCGGCCGCCCTGCCCTGCGCCCTGCTGTCGCTGGGGGCCTCGGTGGCCTCGCTGGCGCCGGGACGCTGGCTTGCCACCGGCGCCATCGTGCTGGCCAAGCTGGTCTTCCTGCCGCTGGGCGTGATGCTGCTGTCGGTGTTCGTGTTCAAGCTGCCGCCGGCGGCGGCGATGGTGCTGATCGTGCTGGCTTCCTGCCCGGTCGGCGTCAACGCCGCCTTCGTGGTCAGGCCGGCCGGCGGCGGCGCCCAGCTGGTGAATTCGGCCATCCTGCTGTCCAGCCTCCTGTGCGCGGCCACCATCCCGGCCTGGCTGTGGCTATTGCGCCATTTCTGAGGCCAGCCCCGAGGCCAGCCCGAAGGCGCCTTCGCGCAGCAGGCCGCGCACGATGCGGAAGCGCCAGACCCGCTCGACCGGCGGCATCTGGTCGGGATCGGCCGCGGCCCAGTCGATGTCGGCCAATCCCTGCAGCTGCAGCAGGTCGCCACTGGCGAAATCGGCCAGCACGATGGCGGCGCGCGGCTCGGCGATGAAATTCCCGAGCGTGTTGAAGTAGCGGTTGCCGTTGTAGTCGGGCACCGTCAGCACGCCGCTTTCCAGCCCCGCGAAGCCGGGCGGGCCGCCGCGGTGCGAGATGTCCAGCCCGGCCGCGGCGCCCTGCACGGCGGCACCGCTGGCGCTGGCCACGAACAGGGTGCCGCAGGCCGCCAGCATCTCGCGCGCACGCGCCGGCAACCCGGTCCCGAATGCCGTCACCGCGCCGGGCGTGCGCGCCACCGGCGCCAGGCTGCGCACCTGGATGTAGCGCGGACAGTTGCCGAAGGACTGGACCACGTCCACCGAAAAACCATCGTCACTCACCCGGCCGACGACGCCGTTCAGGCGATTGCGGCGGCGCGTGCCGAGGTCGATGCCGAGCAGGCCGGCCGGCGCTCCCGCATGCAGATGCGCGCGCACCGGGTCGCCGGACTGCGGCAAGGCGGCGATGCTGAGCTGCGCCGGGTCCGGCGAACTGGCGAAGCCCGGCGGCCCTTCCACCAGGGTGGCGAGCGGCCAGCCCTCGGCATCAGGCACGGCGGCGCAGACGAAGCGCAGCAGAGGGAAGAAGGCGCGATGCTGTTCCGGCATGCGGGTGCGGATCGGCGCAGCGGCCGGCGCCGCTCCCGCCAGGCGCTGGGCCTGCAGCTCGCCGGCGTGGAAAGGCAGGGCGATGCGGTCGTTGTCCATGGCCGCCACCTCAGTCCGCGGGCATCGGCACGAAGCCGGGCAAGGCCTGCATGCGGGCGATCCAGGCGCGCACCCGCGGGTAGGCATCCAGCGCGATGCCGCCTTCTGGCGCGTGGGCGATGTAGGCGTAACAGGCCAGGTCGGCGACGGTCGTCGCGGCGCCGGCCAGCCAGTCCCGCGCGCCCAGCTCCTCTTCCATCAGGCCGAGCACCCGGGCGGCGAGGCGCTGCGCCAGCGCGGCCGGCACGCCGGTATCGAAGAAGCGCGCGTTGATGCGGGCGGCGGCCGGGCCGTAGGCGATCTCGCCGGCGGCCAGCGACAGCCAGCGCTGCACGCGCGCCGCGCCGACCGGGTCGTCCGGCAGCCAGTTGCTGCCGGGGGCGTAGCGCCTGGCCAGGTAGACGAGGATGGCATTGCTGTCGGCCAGCGCCAGGCCATCGTCTTCCAGCACCGGGATCTGGCCGAGCGGATTCAGGCCGCGGAATGCGGGCGACTGGCGCACCGCGGCCGGGCTGTCGACGAATTCATGGGGCAGGTCGAGCAGGTGCAGGAAGAGCATGACCCGGTGGGTATGGCCGGACAGGCGGGTGCCGTGGAGGATGCGTGCTGGCTGTTCCATGGTGGTCTCGTTTCTCGTTTCTCGTCATGTGATCGGAGATGCCATCCTAGGCCCATTGCCTTATTGCGAGAATCCAGCATAATCGCAATTCACCATTTCGACACTCGCAATAATGGACCGATTCGACGAGCTGGAGGTGCTGGTCGCCATCCTCGACACCGGGAGCATGGCGGCCGCCGCGCGCAAGCTGGGCCGCTCGCCGGCCGCCGTGACCCGCGTGCTGGGTGCCCTGGAAGCGCGTGCCGGCGCCCGCCTTCTCGAGCGCAGCACCCGCCGCCTGACGCCCACGGAGGCCGGACTGCGCCTGGCCGAACAGGCGCGCCGCCTGCTGGCCGATTACGAGGCCGCGCTGGATGCCGAGGAAACCTCGACGCCGCGCGGACTGCTGCGCATCGCCGCGCCGAACGTGTTCGGGCGCCGCCACGTGGCGCCGGTCGTCACGCGCTTCCTGTCCGCCTATCCGGACGTGCAGGCCGAGTTGCTGCTGTCGGACCGCAACGTCGACCTGATCGAGGAAGGCATCGACGCCGCCGTGCGCATCGGCCCCTTGACCAACCTGAGCCTGGTGGCGCGCCGCCTGGGCGAGGTACGCCGGGTGACGGTGGCCAGTCCCGCCTACCTGGCGCGGCGCGGGACGCCGGCGACGCCCGCCGACCTGTCCACGCACGAACTGATCATGTCGACCTCGGTGCGCAGCGTGGCCGAATGGCGTTTCCGCTCGGGCGCCCACGAGCAGGTGGTACGCTACAGCCCGCGCCTGCGCGTGAACGACGTCGAGGCCATGCTATCAAGCGCCTGCGACGGCTTCGGCATCGCCCGCGCCCTGTCCTACCAGGTCGAGCCCCTGCTGCGCGCCGGCAGCCTGCAGCGCCTGCTGCGGGACTACGAGCCGGAACCGCTGCCGGTCCACCTGGTGCTGCCGAGCAGCCGCCACATGCCGGCGCGGCTGCGCGCCTTCGTCGATTTCGCCGTCAAGGAGTTGCGCCAGGATTCCGCGCCGGGCTAGGCGCTCAGTGCGGTTTCAGGCTCGACCTCCGGCGCCGCCTTCTTGCGGTGCGCCGACGCGCAGGACAGCACGCCGCCCAGCAGCAGCGCCATCGCCAGCCATTCCAGTCCGCTCGGCCAGCGCTGCTCCCACAAGAAGCCGTACAACAGCGCGAACAGGGTCTCGAAGACGATCATCTGTCCGGTCATGGTCAGCGGCAGCAGGCGGCTGGCGTGGTTCCACAGGGCGTTGCCGACCACCGAGCACAGGATCGCGACCGTGGTGACGATGCCGGCGAAGCTCCACCAGGCCGAGGACGCATGCACGCCCGGATGCAGGATGAAGGCCGGCACCGCCAGCAGCACCGCCTGGGCGCCGGTGACGACGCCGACCAGCAGGCTCCAGTCCTGTGCCGAGATCCCCTTCAGGCGGGTCAGTTCACGGCTGTTGACGACCGCGTACCAGGTCCACGCGGCCAGCGAACCTGCCGCGCACAGCAGGCCGAGCAGGGATCCCTGCAGCGAGCCATGCTGGGGCGCCGACAGCGACTGCCAGCTGATGCAGACCAGCCCCGCCACGCCCAGCGCCAGCGAGGGCAGCAGGCGCAGCAGGGGCGCGGCATCGGCATCGCGCCGGCCGGCCAGGGTCACGGTGACCGGCAACAGGCCGATGATGAGCGAAGTCATCGCCACACCGCCCAGCAGCACCGCATTCGCCAGGAACACGTAATAGATGATGTTGCCGGCAAGGCTGAGCAGGGCCAGGGTTTTCCATTCGCGCCAGCCCAGCAGGGGCCGCACGCGCCGCCACGAAGGCGCCAGCAGGCTTGCTGCGACCAGGCCGTAGGCCAGGTAGCGGCCGGCCGACAGCTGGATCGGCTGGAAGCCGCGCGTCAGTTCCGGTGTGAGAAAGACCAGGCCCCAGAAGGCGCCGGCCAGGATGCTCGCGCCAATGCCGAGCCAGTGATGTCGTACAAGCATGTTCTACCAACCTCCCGAGTCCGGAATGATCTCCGGACTACCCCGGGATTGTCTTGACCGGCCCTGCTATTGTTTTGACGTATTCTCCAGGCCGGCTTCCCGGTGCCGGCGCCGGTAGGCCGCCGGCGTCATGCCGGTGGCCTTGCGCAGCGCCCGCGTCAGCGCGCTCTGTTCCGAAAAGCCGCTCCGTAACGCCAGCTCGGCGATCGGCACATCGGTGCGCGCCAGCCATTCGCGCACGCGGGCAAGGCGGTGTTCCAGCAGCCAGGCATGCGGCGTGGTGTCGTGCTCCTCGCGGAACAGCGCGTGCAGGCGGCTGACGCTGCAGCCCAGCGAGTTCGCCATCGAGCCGGTGCTCCACGCCAGTCCCGGCTCGGCCTCGATGCGGGCCAGCAGCGCGGCCAGGCGCGAACTCGGACGCGGCGCGTCCAGGGCCAGGGTGTCGAGCAGCAGCGGCACCCAGCCCTGCAGCACCGATGGCGCCACGGCGCCGCCGTCGGCCATCAGCGCCATGAACTCGACCAGCTTGCGCGAGGCCGCGCCGAGCGGCGCGAAGGGGCGCTCGAACAGACGCCCGGCGGTAGCGGCGTCAAGCGCTTCGGTGCCGATGTCGACGATGATCGAGCGGTTGGAAGCATTGCCGTGCTGGGCATGCCAGGCGCCGGGGGCGACGAAACCGGCGCGCAGCGGATCCAGCACGCCCTCCCGTCCTTCGACCTCGAGCAGCAGCTCGCCCTTCAGCGGCAGCACCAGTTGGGCGAATTCGTGGCGATCGGGCGCGCTGGGCTGGCCGTAACTGCGCAGGTGGAGGTCGACGGAAGAAGGCATCGGCCGAGTGTAGCATGTGGACCCCGGGGCCCGCTGGAGGCGCCCCGGGGACATCCTGTCCGGCGCGTCATGCGTCAGGACGGATGTTGTGATTGAAGCGGAACAGGTTGTCCGGGTCGTACTGGCGCTTGATGTCGACCAGGCGCGCGTAGTTCGGGCCGTAGGCCTCGTGGATGCGCCCCCCTTCGTCCTGGGTCAGGAAGTTGATGTAGACGCTGCCGGCGGCATACGGTGCGGCGGCGCCGAAGAATTCGCGCGCCCAGGAGATCACCTTGCCGTCGTCCGCCGCCTCCGTCCAGCGGCCGTGGACGTTCATCGCGAACTGCACGTTGCGGTGCGGGTAGGCGGTGGCGTCCGGTGGAAGCGTATTCGCCTTGCCGCCGATCAGGCCGAGGAAGATCTCGCAATGCGGCGTCGGCAGCGAAGCGGCATAGCGCAGCACGACGTCGATGGCCTCGTCGGACAGATGGGTGAAGTTGTGCGATTTCCAGTAATTGCGGGCGCCCGGGGCCAGCAGCGGGTCGAAGGTCTTCTGCCACGCCTCGTAGGGCATCGCGCCGACGTGCTCGCCCACCGCCTGGCCGCAGGCGCGCACCCGCTCCACCAGCGGCGCCACCGCATCCATGGGCTGCGGCGAGAACAGCGCCAGCGCCACGATGTCGCTGCCGTGCACCTCGGGCGCCAGGAAAGGCAGGGGCGGCGCCTGGCGCAGCACGGCCCACACGCTCATTTCGTCCGGCAGGGTGTCGACCAGGTCGCGGTAGCGGCGCATCACCTCGCGCCCCTGCGCGGCCGAAAACACGACCAGCCCGGCCGTGACCTCGGGTCCGACCGGGTGCAGGGCGAACTGGAACAGCGTCACCACGCCGAAATTGCCGCCGCCGCCGCGGATGGCCCAGAACAGGTCCGGCTCGTCCTGGGCGCTGGCCCAGTGCCGCCGGCCGTCCGCGGTGACGACCTCGGCGCCGACCAGGCTGTCGACCGCCAGCCCGTACATGCGGCTGAGCCAGCCGAAGCCGCCGCCCAGGGTCAGGCCGCCCGCGCCTGTCGTGGAATTGATGCCGAGCGGCACCGCCAGCCCGCAGGACTGGGTTTCGTGGTCGACGTCGGACAGCAGCGCACCGCCGCTCACCCAGGCCAGGCGCGAGCGCGGGTCCACGTGGACGTCGCGCATGCCCGACAGGTCGATCACCAGGCCGTCATCGCACAACGCGCTGCCGGCGATATTGTGCCCGCCGCCGCGCACCGCCAGCGGCAAACCGTTGTCGCGCGCGAAGCCGACCGCCGCCACCACGTCGGCGGTGCCGGAACAGCGCGCGACCAGGGCCGGACGGCGGTCGATCATGCCATTCCAGATCGCGCGCGCGTCGTCGTAGCCGGGGTTGCCCGGCTGCAGCACCGGCCCCCGCAGCGTGGCCTTGAATGCATCGACCACTTCGTTTTTCATATTGGTCATGCTCCACCTCCACCAAAGAGGACGCCACAGGGCGCCATCCATGCAGCATAGGTGCTATCGGGGGATGTGCAAGCGGAGAAGTGGTCGAGGCATCAGAGCCGCACCAGGCGCCCGCCGTCGACGCGGATGGCGTCGCCGCAGATGAAGGCGGCAGCGGGCCCGGCCAGGAAGGCGATGGCGGCGGCGATGTCGTCCGGCGAGCCGATGTCGGCCTTGTTGATGGTCTCGGCGCCGGAGCGCACGTTCGGGTTATCCCACAGCATCGGCGTATCGACCGCACCCGGCAGCACGGCGTTCACACGGATGCCCTTGGGCTTGCCCTCCAGCGCGGCCGAGCGGGTCAGCGACAGCAGCGCCGTCTTGGCCGCCGCGTAAGGCGCGACCAGGGGCTCGGTCCTGATCGCATGCACGCTGGAGACGTTCACCACCGTGCCGCCCGTCTTCATCTTGAGGAAGGCCTGCTTGATGAAGAGGAAGGCGCCCAGCAGGTCGACGCCGAGGATGCGCTGCCAGTCCTCGACGGTCTGTTCCTCGATCGGCTTGAAGCTCATCAGGCCGGCATTGTTCACCAGGATGTCCCAGCGGCCGAAACCGGCGATGGCGGCGTCGGCCGCGGCCGCCACCTGGTCCTCGCGCGAGACGTCGCAGACGATGGTGGCGATGCGCTTGGGATCGGCCCCGGTGTCGGTGGCCAGCCGGCCCGCCGCATCGTCCAGCCGCTTCTGGTCGAGGTCGGCCAGCAGCACGCTGGCGCCCTCCCTCAGCAGCTGGCGCGCGGTGGCGTAGCCGATGCCACCCGCGGCGCCGGTGACGATGGCACTGCACTCATCGAGCTTCATGGCGACCTCCTTGTCGTTCAAATACGCTGATCGAACACCTGGCGCAGATAAGCAATGAACGTCTCATCCGTGCCCATGCCCTTGCCCGGGCTGTCGGACAGCTTGGCCACCGGCTGGCCATTGCAGCGCGTGAGCTTCATGACGATGTTCAGCGGCTCGAATTGCGTATCGTTGGTGAGCTTGGTGCCGATGCCGAAGCCGAGCTGCACGCGGTCGGCGAAATGGCGGTAGAGGTTCAAGGCTTTCGGCACCGACAGCGCGTCCGAGAACACCAGGCGCTTGGTGCGGGCGTCGATGCGCAGCTTGGTGTAATGGGCCAGCGCCTTCTCGCCCCATTCGACCGGATCGCCCGAGTCGTGGCGCAGGCCGTCGAAGAGCTTGGCGAAATACAGGTCGAAGTCGCGCAGGAAGGCGTCCATGCCGACCACGTCGGTCAGCGCGGTGCCGAGGTCGCCGCGGTATTCCTGCACCCAGTCTTCCAGCGCCTTCTTCTGGAAGTCGCGCAGGCGTACGTCGAAGGACTGGAAAGCCTGCATGTATTCGTGGGCCATGGTCCCGATCGGCACCAGGTTGAATTTCTTTGCCAGGTAGACGTTCGAGGTGCCCTTGAAGAACTGCGGCAGCTCGCGCGCCATGGTCCGCACCACTTCTTCGTGCCACTCGCCGGAAAAGCGGCGGCGTACGCCGAAGTCGAAGAAGTCGAAGGGATTCAGGCGCTTTGGCTCCGCATCGAAGGCGCGCAGTTCCTCGATCTTCTGGGCCAGGCGCCGCCGAGCCTCTTCCAGCGCGGCGGCCTGGTCGAAGCGGCGGAAATACAGCTCGTTGACGATGTAGAGGACGAAGATCTCGAAGCCCATCACGTGCACGACCGGACCGGTGGCGCGGATGCGCAGGTGGGGGCCGTCGGTCGTCACTTCGATGAACTTGCGCTGGAAGCGGAACAGGGTCAGGAAGTCGGCGAAGTCGCTCTTGATGAAGCGCAGCGAGCGCATGTACTCGACCTCGTCCTCCGTGAACATCATCCCGCACAGGTGATCGAGTTCGCGCTCGACTTCCTCCTTCAGCTCGGCCAGCGGAAAGGCCGGCGTGTTGCGGCACTTGAATTCGTACTCGCCGATGGCGTTCGGGTGCATGTGCAGGAAGGCCTGCCACATCGTGAATTTATAGAGGTCGGTTTCGATCAGGCTGCGGACGACTGGTTTCATTGAAGGTCTTTCGGTTCAGGCACGGGCTTGCGCCTGTTTTTTCGTGCGGCGCTTCGGCGCCAGCATGGTGCCGCTGCAGCCCGGCGTGCCGCAGCGGCAGGCAAACAGGCGCTTGAGCGCGGGTGTGTGGCGCTCGTCATAAATGAGCGCGTAATTGTAGTTCAGCTCCTCGCCCTCGTCGATGTCGCGCAGGGCGTGGATATACACCCGGCCGTCTTCCTCGTAGGCTTCGCAGTTCGGTTCGCAGGCGTGGTTGATCCAGCGCGCATCGTTGCCGCGCCGGCCGCCGTCGATCACATTGCCGTCGGCGAGGCTGAAATAGAAGGTGTGGTTGACCGGGCCGCCGCGCTGCGCGGCGCGGGCGGTGGCATCGTCCCAGCTGATGCGCTCACCGCGGTATTCGATGATGCGTTCCCCGGCTTCGATGGGCCGCAGGGCGAACACGCCGTTGCCGTGGACCGGGGACTTCCTGACTTCATAAGCTGCGGATTTCTTCGGGATGCTCATTGCTGGGCCGGAAAGATTGAGGGGGCGGAGGCCTCATTATTGCCTGAATTCCGGCAAGCCTGCCACACCGCCCCCCATTTCCAGACCTCAGGCGCTGAAGTCTTCCTCGCGGAATTCGGCGCCGGCCCGGCTCCCCGCCTGCTCGGCCCTGCGCAGCTCGACGCGGCGGATCTTGCCGGAGATGGTCTTCGGCAGGTCCGTGAATTCCAGGCGGCGGATCCGCTTGTACGGCGACAGGCGCTCGCGCGCGAAGGCAAAGATCCTGCCTGCCAGCTCGCGGGTCGGCTCCACCCCTGGCCGCAGGGTGATGAAGGCCTTCGGCACCGACAGCCGCAGCGGATCGGGGCTGGGCACGATGGCCGCTTCCAGCACGTCCGGATGCTCGATCAGCACGCTTTCCAGCTCGAAGGGGCTGATGCGGTAGTCCGAGGACTTGAACACGTCGTCGTTGCGGCCGACGTAGAAGTAATAGCCGTCTTCATCGACGGTGGCGGTGTCGCCGGTGTGATAGTGGCCGGCGCGCATGACGTCGGCCGTCTTGGCCTCGTCGCCCTCGTAGCACAGCATCAGGCCCAACGGCGCCGGGTCCAGGACAAGGGAGATCTCGCCCTCCTGGGCCGGCTGTTCGTCGGGGTCCAGCAGCGCCACACGGTAGCCCGGCAGCGGACGGCCCATCGAGCCCGGCTTGAGGAGCTGGCCCGGCGGATTGCCGATCTGGCAGGTGGTTTCGGACTGGCCGAAACCGTCGCGGATGCGGATGCCCCAGGCCCGCTCGACCTGTTCGATCACTTCCGGATTCAGCGGTTCGCCGGCGCCGACCAGTTCGCGCAGCGGCGGCTTCCACGCCGTCAGGTCTTCCTTGATCATCATGCGCCACACGGTCGGCGGCGCGCACAGCGAGGTCACGCCGCAGCGGCAGATCACGTCCAGGCAGGCGCGCGCCGAGAAGCGCTCGTAGTTGTAGACGAAGATGGTGGCGCCGGCATTCCAGGGTGCGAAGAAGCAGCTCCAGGCATGCTTGGCCCAGCCGGGCGAGCTGATGTTCCAGTGGACGTCACCCTGCTTGAGGCCGATCCAGTACATGGTCGACAGGTGGCCCACCGGATAGCTCTGGTGGCTGTGCAGCACCAGCTTGGGCTTCGCGGTGGTGCCGGAGGTGAAGTACAGGAGCAGCGGGTCGGTGGCGCGCGTAGAGCCGTCCGGGGTGAACTGCCCGTCGGCCGTGCTGCTATCCGCAAAGTCTTGCCAGCCGTCCGGCCTGCCCGCATTTCCACCACCTACCGCGATGCGGGTATAGTCGCCGGCCAGCTCCGCGAACTTATGGGCTTCGGAGGCCTGGGCAATCACGTGGCGGATATGGCCGCGCTGCAGGCGGTCTTCGAGGTCGGCGGGCGAGACCAGCATCGTGGTCGGCACCAGCACGGCGCCCAGCTTGATCCCGGCCAGCATGATTTCCCACAGCTCGACCCGGTTGGGCAGCATCAGCAGCACGCGGTCGCCGCGGCGCACGCCCTGCTCCCTCAGCCAGTTGGCCACCTGGCCGGAGCGGAGTGCCATGTCGGCATAGCTGATCTTCTTCTCGCTGCCGTCTTCCTCGACCACCCACAGGGCCGGGGTCTGGTTATCCTTCGCCTGGACGTCGAAGTAGTCGAGGGCCCAGTTGAATTCATCGAATTCCGGGGCCGGATAGTCGCGGTAGGCGGTGTCGTAGTCGAGGCGGTGCTGTTGCAGGAAGTCGCGCGTGCGGATGAAGCGCTCGTAGGGGGATGCTGCCATGGCGGTCTCCTATTATGTTCTCCTTCGAACATTCTGCCATGCCGGGCGGCATCCCTGCCACACCTGCTTCAGGGACGGCGCAATTCCTTCACTTCGCGGATATCGACTTCGCCTACGCGCACGTCGTCCTTCGGCATCATCATGTCGATGACGCGGCAGTCGCCGCACATGCGCATGCGGTCGAGGTTGCCGGCGAAGGCCGGATGCGAGGCCAGGCGCGCCAGCATGGTCTCGACCATGCGCAGGGTGCCGAAAGGCTTGCTGCAGCGGATGCAGTGGAAGGGCTGGGTCTCGTTCAGCACCACGGTCTGCTTGCGCGACTCCATCAGGTTCATCCGCGGCACCAGGCGGATCGCGTCCTCCGGACAGGTGGTGGCGCACAGTCCGCACTGCACGCAGTTCTTTTCGACGAAGCGCAGCTGGGGCGCATTCTGGCCATCCATCAGCGCCGAACTCGGGCAGGCGCCGACGCAGGACATGCACAGGCTGCAGGCCGAGGCATCCACCGCCAGCGTGCCGAACGGCGCGCCCGCCGGCAGCGGGATCTGGTCGACCTTGACCGGGGCGTGGCGCACCAGGTGGTCGAGGGCGTAGTCCAGCGTGTTGCGCTTGTCGGCGGCGATGTTGAAGCCGGCGCGCTGGCTTGGGGTGTGTCCACGCGGCACGTGCTGCAGGCCGACCGCCAGCTCGTCCACGCTGCCGGCCCGCAGCAGCTGCAGGTGGGGGCCGGCGTAGCCGAGACCGTCGAGGATGGCCTGGGCGATCTCCATCTGCTGGGCCAGCGCGGCCGCGTATTGCGGCGCCTCGGCCGCCGTCGTCAGCACCGTGATGCCGGCCGCGCCATAGGCCAGGGCGCTCAGCCAGACGTCGATGCCGGTCGAGGCCGTGTGGTGCAGGCCGAGCGGCAGCAGGCGGCCGGGGACGGCATCGCCGAGCTGGGCCAGCAGGGCCGCTCCTTCGGCGCCGTGCAGCAGCACGACGGGCTCCACGCCGCCGGCCTCCGCATAGGCCTGCAGCGCGGTCTTGATGCGGCCGCCCGTGTGGCCGGCGGACGGATAGGCGTAGGAGATCGCACCGGTCGGGCAGACCGTGGTGCAGGCGCCGCAGCCGGCGCACAGATAGGGGTTCACCTTGATCAGGTCGCCGGCGCCTTCGATCGCACCGGCCGAGCAGATCTCGACGCAGGCATTGCAGCCGACCAGCTGGTTGCGGCTGTGGGCGCACAGGCGCTCCTTGTAGCTGAAATATGTCGGCTTTTCGAATTCGCCGACCATGTCCAGCAGCTCCTCGACGGCGGCCGCGCGCGCGGCTTCATCCAGTCCCGGCGCGTAGTAGCCGTGCGGGTGCTGGTGGGTCGCGATCTGCGGACTGGCGCCGAGGTCCAGCACCAGGTCGAACTTGCCATGCTCGGGCGCGCGGCCAGGTGCCTGCCAGGTGGCCTGGAAGGCGCCCAGCCAGCCGCTCAGGACGATGGCGCGGGCCGGGAACACGGGGTAGATGCGCAGCGGCGGTTTGCCTTCAACATCGAGCAGCAGCACCGTCACGTTCAGGCCGGCGGCCAGGCGGTCGGCCCAGGGCAAGGCCTGGGCGCTGCTGCCGATCACCAGGGTGTGGCCGGCGGAGCGGTAGCCGACCGTGTCCAGCGCCTCCGGCGGCTCGATGTTGCCGAGCGCGGCGATGGCGGCCGTGCGGGCGAGCCGATTGCGTGCCTCGATTTCCGGATCGGCGCCCTGCCCTTCGATGAAGCGGATATTCATTGTGTCTCTTGCTCAGGTGGTTGTTGTGTTTGTATTTGCGGTTCTTCTTCCGGGTCCTCGATCATCTTCAGGAAGGCGCTCCTGGCGTGATCGAGCGAGGCCAGCATCTGTTCCGACACCGGGCTGGGCTGGGTGTAGTCGTCGATGTAGACGTCCAGCCTGTCCATGGTGTTGAAGTGCGGGTCGGCGAACAGTTTCTTCAGCGCGCTGCGGCGCACGGCCTGGTCGACGCCGCGGGCGACGAAGGCCGAGAAGTCGGATCCGCTGTCCAGGGTGGCGACGTCGTCCATCGTCGGCAGCGGGCGTTCCGGGGCCTCATTCGGCTGAGGCTGCGGCTGCGGCTGCGGGATCGAGTGCGATGCGGGCTGCGCGGCAAGGGCCGTGGCGACGGCGGCGGGCTCGGCCGGCTGCAGCGGTGCCGGCCCGGCCGGCGCCACGCCGCCTTCCCGGGCTTCGCTCCGAAGTTCGTTCTTTCTACGCGCCCAGCGGCGCAGGAAGCCTTCGTCGGACATGGTCACCCGTGCTGCCGGCCGCGCCGCGGCTTGGGCTGGTAGTGCTCGCGCAGATAGGCGGCCACCCAGGCGTAGATATCGGCGGACATGGTGACCCCGTCGGCGTTCTCGCCCGAGTCGAACATGCGCGTGCCCTCGACATAGCTGACCGAGGCCCGCACCGGCATCGCCCGCCCGTCTTCCATGCGCCACAGCACGAAGACCTTGGACTCGGGCGCCATCACGTTTTCGTAATAGCCCTCGTTCTCGTCCGGATAGAGTTCCAGTTCGAGGCCGGAGACCAGGTAGTAGTCGCGCTCCGGCGTCTGGCTGAGCATCTGCACGTGCGGCAAGTTGCCGCGGTCGGGCACCACGCCCACCGCTTCCCAGGCTTCGTCCGCCCACACGTGCCGGACGCTGCGGCGCTGCATCAGTACCGCGATCGGCATGCTGCCCATCTTCATCGCTCGCTCACCTCATCCTCACTTCTTGCTGACATTCTTCGGCGTGTCCTTCTGTACCGTCGGCGGGGCGTCCTTCGGCTGGGCCTGGGTCGGGACCTTCTTGACGTCCTCGCTCGGCGGCGCCGTGCCCAGCTTCTCGCTCTTGATCGCCGGCTGTCCGGCTGCCTGTCCTGCGGCCGTGGTGTTGCCGGCGCCAGGCGAGCCCGCAGGCGGCGGATTCGCCGGCCCGGCGGCGGTGACGGCGCCTGCCGCCGGCGCCGCCGCCGCGATCGCCACCGCGGGATGGGTCTTCCAGCCCTGCTCGCCGGCGCGCGAGCGCCAGCGTGTGGTGACGGCATCCATCGACGCCGCCAGGCTTTCCTTGTCCTTGGCGGCCTGGGCGTCGGCCTTGGCCTTCTTCTCGGCCGCGGCCTGCTGCTGGGCCGGGGTCGGCGGCGGCAGGGCCGCCCAGGCCACGCTGGCGATCAGCAGGCCGGCGATCAGCAGGGCCGCCTTGATCGCCGGGTGGCGCCCCTTGTGCGCCCGCTTGAAATGAATGGTTCTCATCGCATCGTCCTCGTCGTTTCCGCGCTTCGCCCAACGTCCGGCTCAGCGTCCGGGGGCAGCGCTGTTGGCGCCCGGATCGCGGTGGGCGGCGGCCGGCTGCGGCGCCGGTTCCGCCGCCGGCTTCACCGGGTTGTTGCCGCTGTCGCCGGACGGCTTCTCGGTCGCGCCCGTCTGCGCGGCGGTGCCGCTGGACGGCGTCGACACGCCAGAGCTCGGGCCCTGGCCGGTTTCGCGCGTGCTGCCGCCGGTGCCGGCGCCCGCCGTATTACCGCCGGCGCCGCCGGCGATGCCCGGGGTACCGCCCGCATAGGTGGCGTCGGTCTTCGGTTTGTTATTCCTTGCCATCACCACGCCGCTGGACTCGCCGCCGGCCGTCACCATGCCCGGGAACCTGGTCTGGCGCATCGACTCGTCGCCGTGCTTCTTGCAGCCGGCCGCGCTCACAAGCAGCGCCAGGGCGCCCGCATGCATAAGAAAAACTAATGCTTTCATGGTCTGACTCCCGGCGGCAGAGTGCCCGGTGCGCCGCCGGCCGGCGGATGGTCGGGCGGCGGCACGTGATTGTCGAAGGTGCCCGGCGGCACGCCGGCCTTGACCTCGTCGTACCAGATGCCGTGGTGGGCCCGCGCCCAGGCTTCGTCGACGTCGCCATGGCGCATCGCGTGGTAGGCACCCGGCGTGCCCCAGGTGCCGATATAGATGTGGCCCATGGCGGCGGCGATGTAGAAGGTGGCGCCGAGCAGATGCAGGTAGTTCGCGATCTGCAGCACGTAGCGGGTCTGGCCGAAGGCGACGAAGTCGAGGATCAGGCCGCTGATCGACATCACCAGGCCCAGCAGGGTCACGCCGAACCAGAACCAGCTCTTCTCGCCGGCATTGAAGAAGCCGGCCGGCACGTGTTCGTGGCTCAGCATGCCGCCGGCCTTCCTGAACCACAGCCAGTCGACCTTGCGGAAGAAATTCCGGCGCAGGAAAGTGAAGAACATCAGCACCGAGCACAGGATGAACAGCGGGCCGATAAAGTTGTGCAGGTACTTGAAGATATAGGCGATGAAGGCGAACACGTCATGACCGACCAGCGGGATCAGCAGCTTCTTGCCGAACAGGATCACCAGGCCGGTGACGGCCAGGATGATGAAGCTGATCGCCGTCGCCCAGTGGATGTGGCGCTCCCAGTTGGTGAAGCGCTGGATGCGGCGCCCGGTATCCGGCGATCCCGGCTGCAGCTTGCCGACCACCTTGGCGACCAGGAAGACGGCCAGCAGCGCCAGCACCAGCACGGTGCCGGCCAGGGTGGCGAGCGGGCCGTTGCGGAACACCCGCCACTGGTTGCCGCCGCGCTGGACGATGACGTCCCCTTCCTTGTTGCCGTACTGGCCGAGGTAGTGGCGGTCGATATGCACGCGGCCGGAATTCTTCGAGGCCAGGCCGGGATCGGGCACGCGCGAGTCCTGCTGGGCCTGCAGGATGGTCTGCTCCTCGGCATAGGCCGGCTCGGCGCGGTTGTTCGGGACACCGGCCCAGGCCGTCGACAGGCTGAGCGCCATGAGCACACACAGGATGATCGATCGCATGGTCGGCTCCTCAGGGGTTGGCCCGGTTGTATTCGTTCTGGTGCTGGTTGCGGTTGCTGATCGTCCCCCACCAGGCCAGCCTGTCGTTGTGGAAGTGGGTGGCGAACGGCAGGTTGTCCTTCTTGCCGGCGTACTGGCCCTTGATCCAGTGCGGGTGCTGGTCGACTTCCAGGCAGCCGGCCAGCAGCGCCATGGGAATCAGCATGAGGATGAGACGCTTCATGTCGGCAGCCTCCCCTCGTCGTTCTGCGAATCCTTGAGGTTCTGGTTCTCGCGCGGTCCCTGGCCGGTGGCCTTGATGTCGCCGCCGCGCTTCGGCTTGCCGTAGGCGATCTTCCAGCCCCACAGTTCCGGACCGTAGCCGCGGGTTTCGACGCGCTGGCGGTAGATGTCCGCGATGACGCCGGCATCGCCGCCGATCAGGGCCTTGGTGCCGCACATCTCGGCGCAGGCCGGCAGCTTGCCTTCGGCGATGCGGTTGCGGCCGTATTTCTTGAATTCGGCTTCCGAGGTATCCGGTTCCGGACCGCCGGCGCAGAAGGTGCACTTGTCCATCTTGCCGCGGTGATTGAACAGGCCGCTCTCAGGGAACTGCGGGGCGCCGAAGGGACAGGCGTAATAGCAGTAGCCGCAGCCGATGCACTGGTCCTTGGAGTGCAACACGATGCCGTCTTCCGTGTGGTAGATGCAGTTGACCGGGCACACCGCCAGGCAGGGCGCATCGGTGCAGTGCATGCAGGCCACCGAGATCGAACGTTCGCCGGGAACGCCGTCGTTGATCGTCACGACGCGGCGCCGGTTCACGCCCCAGGGCGTCTCGTTCTCGTTCTTGCAGGCCGTCACGCAGCCGTTGCAGTCGATGCAGCGCTCCGTGTCGCAAATAAACTTCATCCTGGCCATAAGACCTCCTAAACTTGGGCCCCCGCCTGCGCGGGGGCGACGAGCTAACTTATGCGCGCACCAGGCGGCACAGCGATACCTTGGTTTCCTGCATCATCGTCACGGCGTCGTAGCCATAGGTCCAGCCGGTGTTGACGGCCTCCCCGCGCACTTCCGGCGCCCCGCCCTCCGGATAGTGCTTTTCGAGGTCCTCACCCATCCACCAGCCACCGAAGTGGAAGGGCATCCACACCAGGCCCTGCGGCACGCGCTCGGTCACCATCGCCATCACCTTGAGGTTGGCGCCGGTCGGGGTTTGCACCCAGATGAAGTCGCCGATCTTGACGCCGATCTGGGCCGCATCGTTCGGATTCACCTCGCAGAACATGTTCTGCTGCAGCTCGGCCAGCCAGGGGTTCGAACGCGTCTCCTCGCCGCCGCCCTCGAACTCGACCAGGCGGCCGGAGGTCATGATGAGCGGATAGTCCTTCGAGAAGTCGACCTGCTGGACCGACTTGTACAGGGTCGGCAGGCGCCAGAAGGCGGCCTTGTCGTCGTAGGTAGGGTATTTCGCCACCAGATCGCGGCGCGGCGAGACGATCGGCTCACGGTGGGTCGGGATCGGGTCCGGGAAGTTCCAGACATTGCAGCGCGCCCGCGCATTGCCCCAGGGCGCGCAGCCGTGGGAGATGACGACGCGGATGATGCCGCCCGACAGGTCGGTCTTCCAGTTCTTGCCCTCGGCAGCAAGCTGCTCTTCCGGCGTCAGGTCGGCCCACCAGCCGAGCTTCTTCATGAAGACGTGGTCGAATTCCGGATAGCCGACGTCGAGTTCGCTATCCTTGTTGGTCGAACCGTCGGCCGCCAGCAGGGTCTCGCCGTTGTGCTCGACGCCCCAGTTGGCGCGGAACGGCAGGCCGCCTTCGGCCACGGACTTGTGCAGGTCGTACAGGATCGGCGTGCCTGGATGCTTCATCTCCGGCGTGCCCCAGCAGGGCCAGGGCAGGCCGTAATAATCGCCCTTGCAGGGCCCGTCCTCGGCCCGCAGCGTGGTCGGGTTGAAGGTGTGCTTGTTCTGCATGTGCAGCTTGAGGCGCTCCGGCGAGCAGCCGGTATAGCCGATGGTCCAGCAGGAGCGGTTGATCTCGCGAAGGATGTCCTCGATCACCGGCTCGTTCTCGACCACCTTGATGTTCTTGACCAGTTCGTCGCCGAAGCCCAGCTTGCGGGCGAACAGGTACATGATCTCGTGGTCGGTCTTGCACTCGAACAGGGGCTGGATGACGCGTTCGCGCCACTGGATCGAGCGGTTCGAGGCCGTCACCGAGCCCTGGCACTCGAATTGCGAGGCCGCCGGCAGCAGGTAGACGCCGTTCTCGCGCCCGTGCATCGAGGCCGTCATGCTCGGATAGGGGTCGATCACGACCAGCATGTCGAGCTTCTGCATTGCCGCCTTCATGTCCGGCAGGCGGGTCTGGCTGTTCGGCGCGTGGCCCCAGTAGAACACGGCGCGCAGGTTGCTCGGCTGGTCGACGTACTGGTTCTGCTCGTTCACCGCGTCGAACCAGCGCGACACCGTGATGCCCGGCTTTTCCATCAGCTCCTTGGAGCCGAAACGCGACTTGATCCACTCGTAGTCGACGCCCCAGACGGCGGCGAAGTGCTTCCAGGCGCCCTCGGCGATGCCGTAATAGCCCGGCAGCGAATCGCCGTTCGGGCCGACGTCGGTGGCGCCCTGCACGTTGTCGTGGCCGCGGTAGATGTTGGCGCCGCCGCCCGGGGTGCCGATATTGCCGAGCGCCAGCTGCAGGATGCACAGGGCGCGCACGTTGGCGGTGCCGACGTGGTGCTGGGTGATGCCCATGCACCAGACCACCGAGGACGGGCGGTTCTTGGCCAGCATCTCGGCCGCCATGCGCACCGAGGCCTCCGGCACGCCGGTGACGTCGGTCACCTTGTCCGGGGTCCATTTGGCGACTTCCTTGCGGACATCATCCATGCCGTTGGTGCGGGCGGCGATGTATTCCTTGTCTTCCCAGCCGTTCTCGAAGATGTGCCACAGGATGCCCCACACCAGCGGGATGTCGGTGCCCGGACGGACCCGTACGTAGTGGTGGGCGAAGCGCGCCGTGCGCGTGAAGCGCGGATCGACCACGATCATCTTGGCGCCCAGCTCCTTCGCGTGCAGGAAGTGCAGCATCGAGATCGGGTGGGCCTCGGCCGGATTCGAACCGATGAACATCACGGCCTTGCTGTAGTGCAGGTCGTTGAAGGAGTTCGTCATCGCGCCGTAGCCGAAGGTCTGGGCCACGCCCGCCACCGTGGTCGAGTGGCAGATGCGCGCCTGGTGGTCGCAGTTGTTGCTGCCCCAGAAGGAGACCCATTTGCGCAGCAGGTAGGACTGCTCGTTGTTGTGCTTCGAGCTGCCGATGACCATCAGCGCGTCGGGACCGGATTTCTGGCGCAGCTCGAGCAGCTTGTCGCCGATCTCGTTGATGGCCTGGTCCCAGGAGATGCGCTCGTACTTGCCATTGACCAGCTTCATCGGATAGCGCAGGCGGTGCTCGCCGAAGCCGTGCTCGCGCACCGAGGCGCCCTTGGCACAGTGGGCACCCATGTTGATGGGCGAGTCGAAGGCCGCTTCCTGGCGCACCCAGACCCCGTTGCTGACCACCGCCTCCACCGAGCAGCCGACCGAGCAGTGGCTGCAGACGGTGTGCTTGATCTCGGTCTTGGTCTCGGCCGCATTGACCGGATCGGCCGCGCTGGCCGGTTCGATGACGTTCAGCGGCAGGTGACGCGCGACCGCCGCGGCGCCGGCCGTCACGCCGGCACCGACCAGGAATTTGCGGCGTTTCAGCCCGCTGTCGCGCGATGTCTTCACCAGGGTCATGGCAACTCCTTACCAGTAAGCGGCCGTCTGGTAGTAACGGCGGATGTGTTCGGTCTCGTGATAGCCCTTGGGTTTGGCCGGCGGCTCCGGGGCCGGCGCGGGTGGCGCGGCCTCGGCGGCGCCGGCGCGGGCGGCCACCACGGCAAGGGCGCCCAGCGGCGCGGCCTTCAGCAGGCTGCGGCGGGCGGGGTCCGGAACTTTGTCGTTATCTGCCATGGCGATCCTCATGCGGCAAGGGTTGCGTCGGCCGGCTCCCACACCCTGAAGGCATGGGCTTCGACCGCCAGGAAGGCGCCGGCGAAGGCGGCGACCACCCGGTAGAAATTGGCGGGTTCCGCGCCCGCGATGGCGGCCACGCAGGCCGCGTACCAGGGCTGGATGTGGGTGACGAACAGCTGCTTCTGCTCCAGCAGCGGCTGGCGCGCGATGCCCGGTGCGCCGGTGATCAGGACCCGCATGGTTTCGCACAGGGCGCCCAGGTGGTCTTCGAACTCGCCGACGCCCCGCGCGCGCGCGATGCGCAGGCGCGCCAGGTCCTGGCGCAGCCCGGCCAGCGGAAAGTCGTTCATGTGGCCCGTCAGGTAGAAGGAGCCATAGGGATTCAGGAGCGGGGTGCCGGTGCTGATGAAGAGGTTCGCGAATTCCTCGGACACCGCGCTGGCATCGACCACGCTGGCGGCCTGGGTCAGCTTCAGCCACGCGTCTTCGAGCGCGCGCCCTGCCTCGTCCTCGCCGTCGGCGGCGATCGGGTCGGCCGCCGCCAGGGCAGCCAGCAGGACATCGTCGGGCGGTGCCAGCATCAGGCGGGCGATCAGGGCATAAAAATCGGCCCTGGCCTGGTCTTCGTCGGACACGGGCATCGAGATCGTTTGAAAAGACGTGGCTTCCTGCGGCACTGAGCGGTTCTCCCGTTAACAAATCTGCACTGAAAGTGTAGTCCCGGGGAACCCAAAGGGCGCGCACGGTTGAACTTCTTCGCCTTTTCTATTTCATGCCGGCCGCGTGCATCAGTACCCGCAACAGCCAGGCGACAGCGCCCAGCGCCGCAACACCGAGCAGCCAGAGGCCGAGCATCCAGCCCAGCCTGCGCATCCAGAGCGTATTCATCAGTGATAACCCTCCGTGTCGACCACCTTGCCTCGGAACACGTAATACGACCACCCCGTATAAGCCAGGATCAGGGGCAGCACGATCAGGGTGCCGATCAGCGCGAAGCTCTGGGTGGCCGGCGGCGCGGCCGCTTCCCAGATCGTGATCGCGGGCGGCACGATGTGCGGCCAGATGCTGATTGCCATGCCGATATAGCCGAGCAGGGTCAGCGCCAGCGCGGCGATGAAGGGCTGGCGGTGCGGATCGCGCTTGAGCGACCACAGCAGCCAGAACGCCGACCCGGCCACCAGCAGCGGCACCGGCGACAGGATCAGCAGGTTCGGGAAGCTGAACCAGCGCGCGGCCACCTGGTGCTGGGACAGCGGGGTCCAGATGCTGACCACCACCACCGCCGCCAGCAGCAGCAGGGCAAAGGGCCGCGCCAGGGCGACCATGCGGCGCTGCAGTTCGCCCTCGGTCTTCATCACCAGCCAGGTCGCCCCCAGCACCGTATACGCGATCATCACGCCAAAGCCGGCCGCCAGCGGAAACGGCGCGAACCAGTCGAGCGGCCCGCCGGCATAGCTGCGTCCCGACACCGGAATCCCGGACAGGAAGGCGCCCAGCGCCACGCCCTGGAAAAAGGCCGCCGCCATCGAGCCGCCGGTGAAGGCCAGGTCCCAGATCGGCCGTTCGCGGTCATTGGCCTTGAAGCGGAATTCGAAGGCGACGCCGCGGAAGATCAGGCCCAGCAGCATGAAGATCAGCGGCAGGTAGAGGCCCGGCAGGATCACGGCGTAGGCCACCGGGAAGGCGGCCAGCAGCCCTTCGCCACCCAGCACCAGCCAGGTTTCGTTGCCGTCCCAGATCGGCGCCACCGAATTCATCATCGCGTCGCGGTCGCGCCTGGCCGGGACGAAGGGGTAGAGCATGCCGATGCCGAGGTCGAAGCCGTCCAGGATCACGTACATGAACACGGAGAAGAAGATGATGCCGGCCCAGACCGCGGTGATGTCGATGTCCATGTCCATGTTCACGTCATATTGTCTTGGTTGGCGGAGGCATCGGCCTCCGGCACCGACAGCGGCCGCGCCGGCGTGCGTCCCCTGCCCGGCCCGCCTTGCGGGATGCGCGTGGTATCGAAGGCTTGCGGCCCCTTGCGCACCAGCCTCAGCACATAGGCGATGCCGACCCCGAACACAAAAAAGTAGGAAACCACGAACAGCGCCAGGCTCAGCGCCACCGGCCCGGCGTCGATCTTCGAGGCGCCGTCGGCGGTGCGCAGCACGCCATAGACGATCCAGGGCTGGCGCCCGACCTCGGTGGTGATCCAGCCGGCCAGCACCGCTACCAGACCCGCCGGCCCCATCCACATGGCCATGCGCAGGAAGCCGCGGCTGTCGAACAGGCGCTTCCTGAAGCGTAGCCACACGCCCCAGGCGCCCAGCGCGATCATCAGCAGGCCCAGGCCCACCATCACGCGAAAACTCCAGAACAGGATCAGGGAATTCGGCCGCTGGTCGCGCGGAAATTCCTTCAAACCCTTGATCTGGCCGCCCCAGGTATGGGTCAGGATCCAGCTGCCCACGCGCGGGATGCCGATGGCGAACTTGGTTTCCTCGTCCTCCATGCTGGGTATGCCGAACAGCAAAAGTGGCAGGGGCTTGTCGCCCTCGTTTTCCCAATGCCCCTCGAGGGCGGCGATCTTGGCCGGCTGGTGCTTGAGAGTGTTCAGGCCGTGCATGTCGCCGACCACGGCCTGGATCGGCGCCACGATCAGCACCATCCACATCGCCATCGACAGCATGGTGCGCACCGCCTCGCTCCCCCGTCCCTTGAGCAGATGCCAGGCCGCCGAGCTGCCGACGAACAGCGCGGTCGACAGGAAGGCCGCGATCGACATGTGCACCAGCCGGTAGGGGAAGGAGGGATTGAAGACGATCTTGAACCAGTCGACCGGCACCATGCGGCCGTTGACGATGTCGTAGCCCTGCGGCGTCTGCATCCAGCTGTTCGAGCCGAGGATCCAGGTGGCGGAAATCAAGGTGCCGAGCGCGACCATGCAGGTGGCGAGGAAGTGCAGCCCGGGCCCGACCCGGGTCCAGCCGAACAGCATCACGCCGAGGAAGCCGGCCTCCAGGAAGAAGGCGGTGAGCACCTCGTAGGCCAGCAGCGGCCCGGTGATGGCGCCGGCATATTCGGAAAAATAGCTCCAGTTGGTACCGAACTGGTAGGCCATCACGATGCCGGAGACCACGCCCATGCCGAAGTTGACGGCGAAGATCTTCAGCCAGAAGTGATAGAGATCGACGAAGACCTGGCGCCTGGTCTTCAGCCAGCACAGCTCGAGCACGGCCAGGTAGCTGGCCAGGCCGATGGTGATGGCCGGAAACAGGATGTGGAACGACATCGTGAACGCGAACTGCAGGCGCGCCAGGTCCAATGCCGCCAATCCGAACATGAGTCCCCTCCGCTATTGTCGTGTGTAGAATCTAGCACGTGCTGAGCCGCGCACGATTGGCGCAGTAGCGATGCCTGGCCGCGTTCAAAATGCCACGGAGTATGATCAGGCGTCGAGGCAGCCCCGGCTTTGCGAACGCAAGCTCGGCATGGGGCCGTATAATCCGGGGTATTGACATCCATTCGCATCCTTTATCCGATGATCCAGGCCATCTCTTTCCAGAGCGACGACAAGCCGCTGAACGTTCCCGCGCTCAAGGCCAGCTGCTCGGCCTGCAGCATGCACCAGCTGTGCCTGCCGATGGGCCTGGAAGACGCGGACATCGACCGCCTCGACAAGATCATCGGCCGCCGCCGCCGTCTCGAGCGCGACGAAGCCCTGTACAAGATGGGCGAGCCCTTCCGCAACCTCTACGCGGTGCGCTTCGGCCACTTCAAGACCTACCAGGTGAATGCGGCCGGCGAGGCGCAGATCACCGGTTTCCAGATGGCCGGCGAACTGCTGGGCATGGATGCGATCAGCGCCGACCGCCACCACTGCGACGCCGTCGCGCTGGAAGACAGCGAAGTCTGCGAGATCCCCTTCACCAACCTGGAAGACCTGTTTGGCCAGGTGCCTGCCCTGCTGCGCCACTTCCACCGCATCATGAGCCAGGAAATCACGCGCGAGCAGAACGTCATGCTCCTGCTCGGCAATATGCGCGCCGAGCAGCGCTTCGCCGTCTTCCTGGTGAACCTGTCGGCCCGCTACGCCGCGCGCGGCTATGCGGCCAACAGCTTCCAGCTGCGCATGTCGCGCGAGGACATCGGCAACTACCTGGGGCTGACCATCGAGAGCATCAGCCGCCTGCTGTCGCGCTTCAAGAAGCTTGGCCTGCTGCAGGTCGACAAGCGCGAAGTGACCCTGCTCGAACCGGCGCGGCTGAAGGCGATGGCGGCCGGGACCGAGCAGTGCAGTCCGATGGCGTGATCAACTAGCCTGTTGGATTGCTTCCGGCTTTTGATCGGCCGGTGCGGCTTCCGGCGCGACGACGTTGCCGTCGACGACTTGCACGACCATTTGTTCGCCTTGCGGGCCCAGGGCCAGGCAGTTGTATTTCAGGCACTCCCCTCGACAATAAGATCCAGTGGGTACATGCTGGTCGTCTGACGTAGGCCAAGCACAAAACGGAGGTCGACATGACGACAAGTAACTTAGTTGAAGAACTCTCGGGCGCGCCATCCCGCCATGGGCTTCTTGAGGACATTGGCAGCTTGCGCGAAGGCCGAACCCGGCTCGATCTGGATGGGTTTCGATTCGATCCGATACGCAAGCTTCCACTCTATGTCTTCAATCTCGTCGACGACGACGGAGCTCTTGTCGGCCAGTATCACTTTGCACCGGGCGCGCCGGAAGCGGTGGGAGAGATCGGCAACGCCGGGGGATACGTGGATGAAGCGTACCGGAACAGAGGTCACAGCAAAGACGCCATCAAGGCCTTGGGCGAGCTGGCGTCGCGACACGGAATGGACTCGTTCATCATCACCTGCCCGAAGGACAACGAGGCTGCGCGTAAAGCCCTGGACCAGGTCGGCGTAGAAATGGCGAATCGTGGCGACAAACTCTGTTTTTACGAAATTCCGGCATCGAAATCGAACTGAAGCAATTACGACGAGGAGACAGAGATGATCAAGGTGAGCGTGATGTATCCCAACGGCCCGGACGCCCGTTTCGACGACGACTACTACCGGGAGCGGCACATGCCCATGGTGAAGGAACTGATGGGCGATGCTTTAATGTACTACACGATCGACAGGGGAATGGCCGGCGGTGCGCCGGCGTCGAACGCGCCCTACATCGCCATGGGTCACCTGTTCTGCGACTCGGTCGATGCCTTCCAGGCCGGCTTCGGCCCGCATACGAAGGAAATCATGGGCGACATTCCGAATTACACCAACCAGACGCCGGTCGTCCAGATCAGTCAGGTGGTGGTCGGCCAAGCCTGAGCCGGGCGGCCGCCTCATCCTTCCCAGCGCGAGCCGGGAAGGATGCCGCACATGTTCCCGCGCTGGAATCCGGGACCCTTGAAGGCGAGGAAATCGTCATTGAAGCTAGCGAAGGTGGTGTCCGGGCGCCGCTTCAGCACCCGGTGGCCGAAATCCTGTCCGCGCGGGTGGGCGGCGACCACGGCGGCGCGCTGTTCCGCCGTGAACTGGTCGAAGTTGCGGCCCGCCATGTCCATGGCGGCGCCGGCCTGCGAAGGCAGGACTACCTGAGCAACGTGGATGCGGACCGTGTGGCCGCCGCCTGGCGGAACTGGTGCGGCGCCTTGGGTGATATTCGATCGCTCACCACGACGGTTGGCAAACCGGTGCCGAAATGACCCACCCGAGGGGAAACCATATTCGTGCAGATCGGCGCCAGGATCTACCAGCGTCGTCGATGCAGTACACGTAATCCCGGGCGGTGCCGAGCCAGGCTGCATAAGCCGGATTCGCTTCACTGCCGGGCGCGCCACCTCAAGCGCGAATGGATATACTCAGCATATCCGCCCACTATTGGGAATCGCGTGATGAACCGACGCCGCGACTACAAGACCGCCCTATTGATCGACGCAGCGATCTACTCGAGCTCTGCTGAAGTACGCGCGCACGCCGCCGGCGAACTTTCAGAGCGGCCCCTCCCGCCTGATTTCGAGATGCGCATCTTTTTGGAGCCGAATAGGCGTCGCCACAACCCACCTTCGCAGCAGCCGGAATTTCCGGAGTAATCGCGTCCAGGTGGACTGTCCGGGACCGCATGCAAATACGATTGCCATGATGCGACTGCCCACGTCCGCTCATGGGACCCGAAGGGACATCGGCATATCGCCGATCGCAGCCGCTTCAGGTATTCTCACGCACGTAACTATTGATTTCCTTGCCGTTCAGTTCAGTTTTCATTTCGTACGTCATTCCCAGGCGCTCGGCGACACGACGCGATGATTCATTGCCAGAAGCGATCAGTGCCCGAACCTTCGGCTCACCCCGGACCTCGAACGCATACTTCAGGACTGCCGCCGCCGCTTCGTTCGCAATTCCCTTTCCCCAGAATGCCCGATAGGTATTCCATCCCATCTCCATCACGGTTGATTCGTGGCGGAAGAAAGCGCCCACGCTGCCAACCAGCTGACCTGTCTGCCGGTCCTCTATCGACCACCAGCCAGCCCGGTTCAGGAGCCAGAATCCAGCATGTGAGTTGAAGATGCGCCAGGCGGTCTGACGGTCTGCCGAGCCTAAATGCGCTGAGCTTTCAGCATTCGACAAATGATCCGCAAATAATTCGAAGTCTTCAACACGATATTCCCGAAGCGTAAGCCGATCGGTGTGAAGGCGAGGCACGGAAATCGTAAGGGCGTCATTCATGAGAAGTGCATCCTTAAATGTTTACATGGTGTTCAGCCACCGCGTACGGCATCCTTGCTCAGCGACAGGCACGAGGTTTTGTTCGGCATTCCTAAGCAAACTGAAACTCCCCGGCATACCCATGAAAGAACTTCCACGTCGGGTCTTCATGCACCTTGCCGGCGAACTCTTCGTCGGGAAAACGATCCTTGACTCCCTGAACAAAAGCTTTCGCATCGAATGAAGGCGCAAGATAGATATAGTAAGTCCGCTTGCCTGCAAAGGTTTCGATAACGGCAATCAGCCCTCGCGTTTCATCGTCGAAGGGCGTCGTCACGCAGCTGCCCAGCGTTATGAGCGAGTCGTTGTAATCCCCTTCCGGAAGACCGTTTTCCCTCACATGCTTCAGCTTGTGCGTCAGTACCAGCAATCGCGGAAACGTCGGCCGAAGTCGCGCGAACTCCGCGACCTTGACGTCCGGCCGGCGCATATAGAGCGGAAAGCCCTCGTACATGGTATTGCCGTTGAGCCAGCTTCGCTTCGATGTCGTCATGGCTTGTTTGCCTTCATCTTTCCGATAACAGCGTGGAGTCGAACCACACATCCTCGTATCCGTCTTCAGGCAGCCTTCTGCTGCGCCACCCAGCGCTGCACGATCTCCCCCAGCACATCCAGCGGTACCGAACCATTCTTCAGCACCACGTCATGGAAGGCCGGCAGCGAGAACTTGTCGCCCAGCTCGCGCCTGGCCTGGTCGCGCAGTTCGAGGATGCGCAGCATGCCGATCATGTAGGCGCAGGCCTGGCCCGGGCGGGCGATGTAGCGCTCCACTTCCTGGGCGCCGATGCCATAGTCGATCGCCTGCTGGCGGGTCCAGCCCTTGGTGTGCAGGCCGGTATCGACCACCAGGCGGCGGGCGCGGAACAGTTCGGAGCCGAGGGCGCCGAGCAGGCCCGGGACGTCCCCCTCGTACCAGCCCTGCTCCACCGCCAGGCGCTCGGCGTACAGGCCCCAGCCTTCGCTGTGGGCGCTGCCGCCGCCGAAGATGCGCTGGGCGCGGAATTTCGGCAGGCCGGTCTGTTCCTGCTGGATCGCCAGCTGGAAGTGGTGGCCCGGCACCGCTTCGTGGTAGGACAGGCTGCGCATGCGGATCATGTCGAAAGTAGGGCCGCGCATCGGCACCCAGAAAATGCCGGGACGGCTGCCGTCCGGCGCCGGCAGCGAGTAGTGGGCCGAGGCCGAAGGCTCGGTCAGCGGCGGCTCGCGGCGCACTTCCACCGGGGCGCGCGGCTTCAGCTTGAACAGGGCGTTGCTGCGCTGTTCGGCGTCCGCCACCATCGCCGCGTACTTCTGCAGGATCTCGGGACGCGGATCCCCTTCTCCCTTCGGCTGGAAGCTGGCATCCAGCTGCTTCATGCGCTGCTCGATCGTGCCGTCGGTATAGCCGAGCGAACGCAGGTGGCGGTCCATCTCGGCTTCGATGCGGGCGACTTCGCGCAGGCCGATCTCGTGGATCTGTTCCGCCGTCAGGTTGGTGCTCGTGTAGGTTTTCAGGGCTTGCTGGTAGGCCGCGAGCCCGCCCGGCAGGCGCGAGATGCCGGCGGTGTCGTTGGTCCGTGGATGGATCTCGGCCAAAAAGGCCTGGATGCGCTGGTAGGCCGGGCGGATCTTCGCGTCGACGATGCGCGCGGCATCCGCGACCGCCTTGCTGCGCGCCGCTCCCGGCACGTCCGGCAGCTTCGCCAGTCGCTGGTCGAGGGTGGTCACCAGCACGTTCTGGCCGGCTTCCGGCTTGAGGAAGAGGTCGACCTGGTACTGGCCGCGTTCGAGGATGAAGCGCGGCGGCAGCATGCCTTTCGCGGCGGCCTCCCTGGCGCGCACCAGGGCTTCGTCGAGGCGCGGTCCCACCTGCTCCAGGCGCGCCATATAGCTGGCGAGGTCGGATGCGCGGCGCATCGGATGCGTGTTGGTCATGAAGTTGACCAGACCGACCTGGGCGCCGAACTGGCTGAACACGAAGTTGTAGTCTTCGTAGGGTTCGCTGTCGACGGTGTTGGCCAGGCTCCAGCGCATTACCGCGGCCGAGGTGCGCTGTTCTTCGCTCAGCGGGCCGGCCAGGAATTTGTCCAGGCGCGCCACGCCGCTCCTGGCCAGTGCGATCCGCTTCTGGCGCTGGGCGCGGGTCAGCGGGGTCAGCTGACGGTCGAGGGCGTCCTGTTCGGCGCCCGTGAAATACTGGGTCGAGGTCGCCTCTTGCGGATTGGCGCGCACCCAGTCTTCGGCAAAGCGGTCGGCCCAGGCGTCGAAGGCCTTGTTCGGCTTGACGGCGGGCGCCGTGGCGGCGGCCTTGGCCGTCTTGCCGGCGGCAATGGCCGGAGGCATGACGGCGGCCAGGGCCAGCGGGAGGAACAGCGAAGCGATGGTCGTGCGCAGGATGCGCTGTCGGGTCTGGGTCATGTCTCTCTTCCGTGTTTTTGTTGACTAACGGAAATTTAACATGAAGCCTCCACGCTTGGAAACGTCAATACGAAGCGGGTGCCCTCGGGGCCGCTCTCCGCCCGCACGCTGCCGCCATGCAGTTGCATGATGGAACGAACGATGGCGAGGCCGAGGCCGCCCGATTCGCCGGGGCCGTGCCGCGCCGGATCGCAGCGGTAGAAGCGCTCGAACAGATGCGGCAGGTGTTCGGACGCGATCGGCGCGCCGAGGTTGTGGACCGACAGTTCAATGCCGCCTGCCGTGACGCCGGCGGCGAGCGTGATCGCGGTGCCGGCCTCGCCATAGCGGAGGGCATTGGCCAGCAGGTTGGCCAGGGCGCGGCGCAGCAGCTCGCGGTCGGCCGGGAGGCTGCCCTGCATGCGGTTCAGCAGCGCCATGCCGCGTTCCTCGGCCATGCCTTCGAAGTAGTCGCACAGCTGGGCGGCCAGTTCGTGCAGGTCGACGGCTTCGCGCGCGATCGCGGACGAGGCTTCGGTGCGGGCCAGGAACAGCATGCTGTCGATCATGCGCGCCAGGCGCTCGTACTCCTCCTGGTTCGACACCAGCACGTCCTGGTAATCCGCGGCCGAGCGGGCCCGGCTCAGGGCTTGCTGGGTCTGCCCCATCAGGTTGTTCAGGGGCGTGCGCATCTCGTGGGCCAGGTCTTCGGAAAAGCGCGCCAGCTGGGCGAAGCCGGCTTCCAGGCGCTCCAGCATCTGATTCAGCGCCGCGCGCAGCGCCTGCAGCTCGCTCAATTCGCTGGCGTCGACCAGGCGCAGCGACAGGTGCTGGACGTCGATCGCGGCGGCGCGTGCGGCCAGCTCGCGCACCGGCCGCAAGCCGCGCGTGGCGACCGCCAGTCCGAGCAGGTAGGCCAGGCCGGAACCGGCGGCCAGCGCCAGCCACAGCTTGAGGCGGTAGGCGCCCAGCATCTGCTCGCGCTCGGCCAGCAGCTTGCCGGCGATGAGGGTCAGGCTGCCGTCCGGGCCCGGCACCCGCATCCAGGCCAGGCGCACCGGCTGCCTGCCCTCGATGGTGCGCAGCACGAGCTTGCCGTCGCCGGGCGCCAAGGTGGAGAGCGATGCGGGCAAGGCCACGCCGGCCGGGTCGACCGCGATGCGTACCTGGCCGGCGGCATCGACGATCCACAGCGCGCTGTCGCGGTTGCCGAGCATATTGTCGTACAGGCGCGGCCGGCGCCGCAGGACTTCGAGGTCGGCGCTGTCTTCGATCAGGGAACGCGTCCGCTCGATGCGTCCGGCCAGGGCCTGGTCGTCGCGCCAGGCGATCTCGCGTTCCAGCGCGCCGTACAGGAAGATGCAGATGGCGCCCAGCAGCAGCGCGCTGCCGAGCGCGAACAGCAGGGCCAGGCGCTGGCTGAGCGCGCGCGGCCAGCCGCTCAAGCGCGCGCCTCCAGCACGTAGCCGACCCCGCGCACGGCGTGGATCAGTTTCAGGGAATGGCCGTCGTCGATCTTGGCGCGCAGGCGGCGGATGGCGACGTCGACGACGTTGGTGTCGCTGTCGAAGTTCATGCGCCAGACCTGGGACGCAATATAGGTGCGCGACAGCACCTCGCCTTCGCGGCTGAGCAGCAGGTGCAGCAGCGCGAATTCCTTGTTGGTCAGCTCGACGCGCTCGCCGGCGCGGATGGCCTGGCGGCGCAGCAGGTCGAGTTCGAGGTCGGCGGCCTGCAGGCGTTCGGCGTCGCGCGCGGTGCGCCGCAGCAGCGTGCGCACGCGCGCCAGGAACTCGGCATACGAAAAGGGTTTTACGAGGTAGTCGTCGGCGCCCAGTTCGAGTCCCTTGACCCGGTCTTCGACGGCATCGCGCGCGGTCAGGAACATCACCGGCACATCGGATTCGCGGCGCAGCCGGCGCAGCAGCTCCCAGCCGTCGACGCCGGGCAGCATCACGTCCAGCACCACCAGGTCATAGCGCTCGCTTTCGATCAGCCTGCGCCCCTCGGACCCAGTGGCCGCCACCTGCACCAGGTAGCCGGACTCCTGCAGGCCCTTGCGCAGGTAGTCCGCGGTCTTCGCTTCGTCTTCCACAATCAGGATCGTCATGCCGCATAGCTTACCGCGCGCGCGCCGCCGCTGGCTTACAAAGTTGTAATCGAAGCGTCATCCATGCCTGCGACGCTGCTGGCTACCATGGATGCCATCGATATGGACGAGGAGGATGACGATGAAGAAAATGGCTTGCCTGCTGGCCGCCGGCGCCCTGATGAACGCTGCCCATGCGGCCGCGCCGAACCCGCTGAGCGTGCACGTGCTGAACCTGCAGGATGGACGGCCGGCGCCCGGTGTGGAGGTCGTGCTCGAAAAGCAGGAGGACGGACGCTGGACCCCGCTGAATACCGCCGCGACCGACCAACAGGGCCGGATCGGCGCCCTCTTCCCGGACGGCCGCGCATGGAGCGCGGGCACCTACAAGGTCACCTTCAAGACCGGCAAGTGGTTCGCCGCGCGCCAGGCCGAGACCTTCTTTCCGGAGGTGCCGGTGATCTTCAAGGCGGACGGCAAGCTGCCGCACTACCACATCCCGCTGCTGCTCAGCCCCTACGGCTTCTCGACCTACCGCGGGAACTAGGGCTTGCTAACGATCGGCCGCGATCGCCAGTTCCCGCTGGCGCGGCCAGGACCAGCTCTTCGCCAGGCGCCAGTCGCGCCGGCTGCCTTCGACGACCACCTGCCAGTGGGTCTGTTCCAGCACCGGCAGCGGCACCGAGAAGGCGCCGTCGGCATCTGGCTTCACCAGCAGGCTCAGGTCGCGTTCCGGCAACGTCGGATGCGCGAGCCGGATGGTAAACGGCGCCGCCAGCGGCCGGCCGAGGCTTTCGATCCGGCCGGTCAGGCGCCCGCCCCCGTAGCGCATGTCCAGCACGATGCGCATCGCGCTGGCCACGCGGTCGCGGCGCAGGTCCTGGTTGATGGCCTTGCCCTGCTTGTAGTAGTCGTCGACCACCATGGCGTCCGGGTGGCCGAGCGCCAGCCAGGTGGCGAAGGAGCCGGCCACCACCACCGTGGCGGGGCCCAGCATCAGGAACCAGGGCCAGCGGTGCGTGTACCAGGGCGCTGCCTGGGCGGTATCGGGCGTGACGTGCATGTCGCTTCCTCTCATTTCGGAACGATGAAAACCGCCTTCTCGCTCACCTGCAGCGAGGGGTCGTCGAGGGCGCTGACCGTGAAGCGGATCGGGTGCGAGCCGCCGGCCGCCTTGCCGGGCTGGACTCTTACCCGCACCGGCACCGCCCGCGTCGAGGCGCCGGCCAGTTCGACCAGGTCCTCGTCGGCGATGCCGGCGGTGGCGATGCCGTCCACGTGGATGCGGTACAGGTGCTCGCGCTCGGCCGTATTCATGATCTGCAGGCGGTAGACGTTCTCGATCATGCCGTCCTCGACTTCGCGCCCCATCGCGCCGCGGTCGCGGATCACGTCCAGCTTGAGCGGGGTGCGCAGGGCCAGCGCGCCGGCGAAGGCCGCGGCGATGGCGAAGAACACCAGGCCGTAGCCGACCACGCGCGGACGCAGCAGGCGGCGCCTGACCTGGGCCGCGGACCAGCCGCCGGCCAGCGCATTCTCGGTCGCATAACGGATCAGGCCATGCGGCTTGTTCACCTTGTCCATCACGCTGTCGCAGGCATCGATGCAGGCGGCGCAGCCGATGCACTCGTACTGCAGGCCCCTGCGGATGTCGATCCCGGTCGGGCAGACCTGCACGCACATGCTGCAGTCGATGCAGTCGCCCTTCTGCTCGGTCCTGGAGACGCCGCGCGGTTCGCCGCGTGCCGTGTCGTAGCTGACGATCAGGGTATCGCGGTCGAACATCGCGCTCTGGAAACGCGCATAGGGGCACATGTACTTGCAGACCTGCTCGCGCATCCAGCCGGCGTTGCCGTAGGTGGCGAAGGCGTAGAACAGCACCCAGAAGGCTTCCCAGGGGCCGAGCGAAAAGCCCAGCGCCTCATGGCCGAGCTGGCGCACGGGCGTGAAATAGCCGACGAAGCTGAAGCCGGTCCACAGCGCGACGATGCCCCAGGCCAGGTGCTTGGCGCCGCGCTTGCCCAGCTTCTCCGCCGTCCACGGCTGGCGGTCGAGGCGGATGCGTGCGCTGCGGTTGCCCTCGATGCGGCGCTCGATCCACAGGAAGATCTCGGTGTACACCGTCTGCGGGCAGGCATAGCCGCACCAGATCCGCCCGGCGACGGTCGTCACCAGGAACAGGCCGTAGGCGGAGAATATCAGCAGGCCGGCCAGGTAGATGAAGTCCTGGGGCCACAGCACCAGGCCGAACAGGTGGAACTTGCGGGCGCCGAGGTCGAACAGCACCGCCTGGCGTCCGTTCCATTGCAGCCAGGGCAGGCCGTAGAACAGGATCTGCGTGAGCCAGACGCAGGCCCAGCGCAAGGTGGCAAAGCGGCCCTTCACCTCGCGCGGGTGGATCTCCTCGCGCGCGGCGTACATCTTGATGACCGCTTCCTTCACCACGGGCTCCCGCGCATTCATTTTGCCGCCTCCGGCGCGTTCGGATCGTTCGACAGGCTCCAGACATAGGCCGCCAGCACGTGCGCCTTGCCCTCGCCGAGGAATTCGCCCCAGGCCGGCATGGTGTTGTTGCGGCCCTTGCGGATGGTCTCCATGATGGTTTCCGCGCTGCCGCCGTAGAGCCAGACCTTGTCCGTCAGGTTCGGTGCGCCCAGGGCCGGGTTGCCATGGGCGTCGGCGCCATGGCAGGCGGCGCAGGCGCCGAACTTCGGCTTGCCGAAGGCGACCTTGACCGGATCCGCGGTCAGGCCGGACAGGCTGCGCACGTAGTGGGCCACGTTCTCGACATCGCTGTCGGCACCGAGGGCCGCGCCCATCGGCGGCATCTGGCCGTTACGGCCCTTCATGATGGTTTCCTTGATGACGGAGGGTTCGCCGCCGTACAGCCAGTCCTTGTCGGTCAGGTTCGGATAACCCTTGTTGCCGCGCGCGTCGGAGCCGTGGCATTGGGCGCAGTAGTTCAGGAACAGGCGCTCGCCGATCGCATGGGCCTGCGGGTCGCGCGCCACCATCTTGATGTCCTGCTTCAGGTATTTGTCGAACAGCGGGCCGTAGTCGGCATTCGCCTGCTTCACCTCGAGCTGATAGGCGCCGCTGGATTTCCAGCCCAGCTTGCCCGCGTACGTGCCCAGGCCTGGATACAGCACCAGGTAGACGACCGCGAACACGATGGTCAGGTAGAACAGTCCCATCCACCAGCGCGGCATCGGGGTGTTCAGCTCCGTCAGGTCTTCGTCCCAGACGTGGCCGGTGGTCTTGTCAAGCTGGCCGTCATCGCCGATCCTGACCTTGTGCTTTGACTGGGACCACAGCAGGATCGCGCAGCCGGCGATGCCGAGCACCGTGATCAGCACGATGTACCAGTTCCAGAAGCCGCTGGTGAAGTCAGACATAGTCTTCTCCGATGTCGTCGTTATCGTCGGCGAAAGGCAGCGCGGCCGCCTGGGCGAAATCGTGTTCCTTGCGCAGCACGTAGGTCCAGGCCAGGATGCCGGCGAAGGTGGCGAAGCTGATCACCGTCATGATACGGCTCGCGTCGTCGAAAATATGTTGAAGTGCCATGTCGGTTCCTCGCTCAGTTCCTTGTCTTGATTTGCGTGCCCAGGCCCTGCAGGTAGGCGATCAGTGCGTCCTGCTCGCTCTTGCCTTCCAGTTCGGCCGGCGCGTCCTGCACGTCCTTTTCCGAGTACGGCACGTTCAGGCGCTGCATCGCGCGCATCTTCGGCACGATGGATTGCGGGTCGAGCTTGTTGCTGGCCAGCCAGGGATAGCCCGGCATATTCGATTCCGGGACCACGTCGCGCGGGTTGTCCAGGTGGGTGCGGTGCCACTCGTCCGAGTAGCGGCCGCCCACGCGCGCCAGGTCCGGGCCGGTGCGCTTGCTGCCCCACTGGAAGGGGTGGTCGTAGACGAACTCGCCGGCCACGGAATAGTGGCCATAGCGCTCGGTCTCGGCGCGGAAGGGACGGATCATCTGCGAGTGGCAGTTGTAGCAGCCTTCGCGGATATAGATGTCGCGGCCGGCCAGGCGCAGCGCGGAATACGGTTTGAGGCCGGCGACCGGCTCGGTGGTCGACTTCTGGAAGAACAGCGGCACGATCTCGACCAGGCCGCCGAACGAGATCACGACCAGCACCAGGCCGATCAGCAGCCAGGGGTTCTTCTCGATCCACTCGTGGGTGAATTTCATGATGGTTCCTTGCTTTGTTTATGCGTGTTCGGGGACGGCGCCGTTCGCGGCGGGTTCTGGCTTGTGCGGCTGCAGGTCGGGGATGCGCGCATCGACGGACCGGGTGCCGCGCATCGTCAGCCAGGTGTTATAAGCCATCAGGCACATGCCGCTCAGGTACATCAGGCCGCCGCCGAAGCGGATCACGTAGTAGGGATAAGTGGCCTTGACGCCTTCGACGAAGGTATAGGTCAGGGTGCCGTCCGGGTTCACCGCGCGCCACATCAGGCCCTGCATCACGCCGGCGATCCACATCGCGGCGATGTACAGCACGATGCCGATGGTGCCGAGCCAGAAGTGGGCCTCGATCAGGGCCACGCTTTCCATCTGCTTCTTGCCGGCCAGGCGCGGGATCAGGTAATACAGCGATCCCATGGTGATGAAGCCGACCCAGCCCAGCGCGCCGCCGTGGACGTGGGCAATGCCCCAGTCGGTGTAGTGGGACAGCGAGTTGATGGTCTTGATCGACATCATCGGGCCCTCGAAGGTGGCCATGCCGTAGAAGGACAGCGAGACGATCATGAACTTCAGGATCGGATCCGAGCGCAGCTTGTGCCAGGCGCCCGACAGGGTCATCATCCCGTTGATCATGCCGCCCCAGGACGGCGCCAAAAGGATCAGCGAGAACACCATGCCCAGCGACTGGGTCCAGTCGGGCAGCGCGGTGTAGTGCAGGTGGTGGGGGCCGGCCCACATATAGGTGAAGATCAGGGCCCAGAAGTGCACGATCGACAGGCGATAGGAATACACCGGGCGCTCGGCCTGCTTGGGGATGAAGTAGTAGACCATGCCGAGGTAGCCGGCGGTCAGGATGAAGCCGACCGCGTTATGGCCGTACCACCACTGGATCATCGCGTCCTGCACCCCGGCGTACATCGAGTAGGACTTCCACAGCGACGCCGGCATCGACATGCCGTTCACGATGTGCAGCACCGCCACGGCGATGATGTAGCCGCCGAAGAACCAGTTGGCGACGTAGATGTGCTGCACGCGGCGCTTGACGATGGTGCCGAAGAAGACCACCGCATAGGCCACCCAGACGATGGCGATCAGGATCGCGATCGGCCATTCCAGCTCGGCGTATTCCTTGCCGCGCGTGAAGCCCATCGGCAGCGTGATCGCGGCCGCCACCAGCACCGCCTGCCAGCCCCAGAAGGTGAAGGCGGCCAGCCTGTCCGAGAACAGCCGCACCTGGCAGGTCCGCTGCACCACGTAGTAGGAGGTGGCGAACAGGCCGCAGATGCCGAAGGCGAAGATGACGGCATTCGTGTGCAGCGGGCGCAGGCGGCCGTAGGTCAGCCACGGGATGTCGAAGTTCAGCGCCGGCCAGGCCAGCTGGGCCGCGATCCAGACGCCGGCGAGCATGCCGATCACGCCCCAGACCACGGTGGCGATGGCAAACTGGCGCACGATCTTATAGTTGTAGTTTAGACTGGTGCTCAAGATGCACTCCCTAGAAGAAATAAAGGACGACATCAGGAGCGTAAGTTTCTGAACGTGGAAAATCCTTGATGTGAATCAAAATGTCCGGAACGGGCTGTGGCAGGAGACAAAAACCCACACTTGAGGACTTCGCATGCCACCCATCGCATCAGAACCGCACGAAGAAATCGGCAAGCGTCTGCGCCGGAGCCGCGAAGACATGCTTGCCACCATCCGTGCCCGCAGCGGCGGCGGCACCGACGACCGCCCGGCGATCTCGCCGATGGCCCGCATGGGCTCGAACGACGACGCCCCGGCCGGCGAAATGCTGAGCCACAACGAAGAACACCTGGCCGAGCACGAAACCGATCTGCTGGCGACGCCTACGGTGCAGACCCGTATCGAATGCCATGAGCGGATCGAGAAGGAACAGCGGACCGGGCGCGGGCCGACGATGTAACGACCTGCAACGCGGAGCACCGCCGCCTTGTCCCAGGCACCATTGACTTGTAAACGTCGCCCCCGCGCAGGCGGGGGTCAAGGTTCTGCGAGCGTCGTGCCAGCTCAAGCAAACTTGAGGCCCCGCCTTCGCGGGGACGACGGTGGTGGCGGGAACGACGCTTAATCATCATCATTCAGTATCCGCAAAGCCGGCCCATCCAGATCCTCGAACTGCCCGCTCTCGGCCGCCCCGAAGAAAATCCACACCGCAAACGCCACCAGGATCAGGCTCAGCGGAATCAGCAGATACAGGGCTTCCATCAGCCCGCCCTCCTCAGCCGCAAGGCATTCAGCACCACCAGGGCCGAACTGCCGGCCATGCCCAGGCCGGACAGCCAGGGATTCAGCAGGCCGCTGGCAGCGGCCGGTATCGCCACGAGGTTGTAGAGCATCGCCCAGCCCAGGTTCTGGCGGATGATGCGCACGCAGGCGCCGGCGGTGCGCACCGCTTCGCCCAGCGGTTCGAGGCCGGCGTCGCCGGTATCCAGCAGCACGCAGTCGGCATGCAGCTGGGCCAACTGGGCGCCCTGGCCCATCGCGAACGAGACGTCGGCGCCGCTCAGCACGGCGGCGTCATTGATGCCGTCGCCGACCATCGCCACCACCGCACCCTCGGCCTGCAGGGCGCGCACCGCGTCCAGCTTGTCCTGCGGCAGCTGGCGGCCGCGCGCCTCGCGGATGCCGAGCTGGGCGGCCACTGCCTGCACCGCTTCCTCGTCGTCGCCGGACAGCAGCAGCACGGTCTTGCCGCGCGCCTGTAGCTGGCGCACCAGGGCCGGCACTTCGGGGCGCAGGGCGTCGACCAGGTCGAAGCGGGCCAGCCAGCGGTCGCTGCTGCCCAGCCAGACCGCGCTGGCGCCGGCCGGCGCGCCCAGGGGCGCCACGCCGCCGGCCAGGGCGGCCACGAAATCAGCGCTGCCCAGGCGGTAGCGCAGGCCGGCCACCTCGCCTTCGATGCCCTGTCCGACCACATTCTCGATACTGTCCGCCTCCAGCGCGGCGGCGTCCAGCGCGGCCCGCGCTTCGCGCAGGGCCTGGGCCAGCGGATGCGCGTTGCCCGCTTCGAGCGCCGCCGCGATGCGCAGGCAGTCGGCGCTTTCGGCCATGCCCAGGGTCACGGTGTCGCGCAGCACGGGACGGCCGCGGGTCACGGTGCCGGTCTTGTCGAACACCACGTGGGTAGCCCGCTCCAGGGTCTCCAGCACGTGCGGCTTCACGGCCAGCACGCCGTGGCGCAGCAGGCGTTCCAATGCCGCCGCCAACGCGGTCGGCGTCGCCAGCGACAGCGCGCAGGGACAGGACACCACCAGCACCGCGATTGCCGCCGGCCAGGCGCGCGCCGGGTCCACCGCATGCCAGTACGCGAACACGGCGGCCGTCAGCACCAGCAGCACCACCACGAACCAGGCGCCGACGCGGTCGGCCCACTGCGCCAGTCTCGGCTTGTCCTGGCCGGCGCGTTCGCTCAGCCGCACCAGGGTCGCCAGGGTGCTGGCGGCGGCGCTGCTGCTCACCCGCACCGTCACCGCCTGGGCCACGTTGACGGCGCCGCCGGGCAGCTGGTCGCCGGGCGCCATCGGCCGCGTGCGGCTCTCGCCGGTCAGCAGGGACAGGTCGACTTCCGTGTGACCTTCGAGGATGACGCCATCGGCCGCCACCGTCTGCCCGGGCGGGACCAGGATCACGTCGCCGGGCACCAGCTTGCCGGCGGCGATGGTTTCGGGCTCGATCGAAGCCGGCCAGTACGGCAGCCGCAGCGCGGTGGCGGGCGCCGCATGCTGCAGGCTTTCCAGTGCGCGCGCGGCCTTGCGGCGGGCATCGAGTTCCAGCCAGCGGCTGCCCAGCAGCAGGAACACGAACATGGTGATCGAATCGAAATAGACCTCGCCGCTGCCGCGCACCAGCGACACCGCGCTGCCCACGAAGGCGGCCAGGATGCCCAGCGCCACCGGCACGTCCATGCCGGGCAGGCCGCGCCGCAGGTCGCTCCAGGCGCCGCACAGGAACGGCCAGGCGCAGTAGCTCACCGCGGGCAGCGTGAGCAGGAAGGAGGCCCAGCCCATCAGGGCCGTCATGTCGGCGTCCATGGTGCCGTCGGTGGCCATGTAGACCGGGACGGCGTACATCATCACCTGCATCATCGACAGCCCGGCCACGAACAGGCGCCGCATCAGGGATTTGCGGGCGCGTTCGAGCTGGGCGCCGTGGCGGGTGGCGTCGTAGGGATAGGCGGTATAGCCGATGGCGCGCAAGGCCGCGATGATGGCGCTGGGACGGCAGATCGATGCATCCCAGCGCACCTGCAGGCGCTCGGTGGCGACGTTCAGCACGCAGGACTGCACGCCCGGCAGCGAAGTTACGCGGCGTTCGATCAGCCACACGCAGGCGGCGCAGCGCAGGCCCTCGACGGTGAACACGGCGTCACCGTCCAGCCCCATCTCGTCGTAGAGCTTCAGGGACGCATCGCTGCCGCCGGTGTCGTCAGGCGGGGCGGCGAAGGCGGTGCGGCTGTCGTAGTAGTCGTGCAGGCCGGCGTCCGCGATCGCCTGGGCGGCGGCGGCGCAGCCGGGACAGCACATGGTGCGCGCCTGCCCGCCGATGCTGGCCTGCCAGCGCCTGCCCCCGACGGCCGGCTGGCCGCAGTGGTAGCAGGCGGCAAAGTCGGCAATCGCGTTCATGCTCCACCTCCCGGCGTCAGGCAGACGCTCTCCAGCCAGCTGTGCGGCAGGCCGCCGGCCGCGCGCGCGAGGCCGAGCAGGCCGAAGCCCAGCACCAGCGCGCCGCAGGCCAGGCGCACCTCGCGCCGGCGCAGGGAAGCGCGCAGGCGCGCGCCCAGCAGGCCGAGACCGAGCAGCATCGGCAGCGTGCCGAGGCCGAAGGCCAGCATCACCAGCGCGCCGCCCGCGGCGGAGCCGGACAGCATGGCCGTCACCAGCACGCTGTAGACCATCCCGCAGGGCAGCCAGCCCCACAGAAGCCCGGCGGCCAGCATGCGGCCCGGGCCGAGGCCCGCGCCCGGCCCCGGGCTCACACGGCGCAGTAGCGGCTGCACGCGGCGCCAGACGATCTGGCCGCCCTGCTCCAGCCGCGCCAGGCCGCGCCAGGCATCCATCAGATACAGCCCCAGCATGGCCAGCATCAGGTTGGCCATCCAGTAGGCGCCCGTCTGCAGCGCCGGCAGCCGCGCCAGCGCGCCGGCGCCCTGGCCGATCCCGCCGGCCAGCGCACCCGCCAGCATGTAGCTGCCGATGCGGCCGGCGTTGTATGCCAGACCATTTGCCAGCGCCGGACGGGCCGGGCGCGCAGCATGCAGCGTCACCGGCGCCACCGACAGCGCGCCGACGATCCCGCCGCACATGCCGGCGCAGTGCACGCTGCCGAGCAGCCCGACCACGAACACCGGCAACAGGCCGATACCACCGATACCCATTTCACACTGTCTTCGAATAATGCGGTTCGGCGCTGCGGGTGGCGAGATAGCGGTCGAACACCATGCACACGTTGCGGATCAGCAGGCGCCCTTTGCTGCTGACGCTGATCCAGTCGCCGTTCACGACCACCAGTCCATCCTCTTCCATCGCCGCCAGTTGCGCCAGTTCGGCCGCGAAGTACTGGCGGAATACCACCGGGAAGGCCTGCTCGATGGTGGAGATCGACAGCTCGAACTGGCACATCAGCTTCTGGATCACGGTGCGTCGCAGGACGTCGTCCATGCCGAGGCGGGTGCCGCGCGCCACCGGCAGATCGTTGCGGTCGAGCGCATCGTAGTAGGCGTCCAGGGTCTTGACGTTCTGGCTGTAGGTCGCGCCCACCGCGCCGATGGCGGAGACACCACAGGAGACCAGGTCCGTATCCGCATGGGTCGAATAGCCCTGGAAGTTGCGGTGCAGGCGGCCCTGGCGCTGGGCGATGGCGAGGTCGTCTTCCGGCTTGGCGAAATGGTCCATGCCGATGTAAACGTAGCCGGCGGCGGTGAGGCGCTCGATGCACATCTGGAGCATGCGCAGCTTGGCGTCGCTGTCCGGCATGTCCTGTTCCAGGATGCGGCGCTGCGGCTTGAACAGGTGCGGCAGGTGGGCGTAGTGGTAGACGGCGATGCGGTCCGGATCCGCGGCCACCACCTTCGCGAGGGTGGCCGTCATGGTCTGCGGGGTCTGCTTCGGCAGGCCGTAGATCAGGTCGATGCTGACCGAACGGAAGCCGGCGGCGCGCGCGGCGGCGATCACGGCGCGCGTCTCTTCTTCCGGCTGGATGCGGTTGACGGCCTTCTGGACCTCGGCGTCGAAATCCTGCACGCCCAGGCTGATGCGGTTGAAGCCTTGCGCGCGCAAGCTGTGCACGCGCTCCACCGACACGGTGCGCGGGTCGACTTCGATGGAATACTCGCCGATTGCATCCGGAGCGAAGCGGAAGCAGCGCCGCAGATGGTCCATCAGCTCGCCCATCTGCGCATCCGACAGATAGGTGGGCGTGCCGCCGCCGAAGTGCAGCTGTTCGACATCGTTCATCCCGGCGAACAGGGCGCCCTGCATCGCGACTTCGCGCTTCAGGTAAGCCAGGTAGGTGGCCGCCTTTTCGCGGTTCCTGGTGACGATCTTGTTGCAGGCGCAGTAGTAGCAGACCGTGTCGCAGAACGGAATATGCAGGTACAGCGACAGTGGACGCGCATTCCCGCGCGTGCGGCGGTCGGCCACGGCGTGCAGGTAGTCGCGGTAGCCGAAGCTTTCCGTGAAGCGGTCGGCGGTCGGGTAAGAGGTGTAGCGCGGGCCGGACTTGCTGAGGCGGGAGATCAGCCCGGCGTCGAAATCGACATGCGGCTGGAAGGGCGGGATCTTGGCGGGTACTGCTTGCAACTGCTGCGTCATGAGGAACTCCTTGCGGGCGCTACCGATGGGTAGCGCACTGTATGCAAGGAGTCTATTGATTTAGATCAGGAAAATCCTTGACCTGCATCAAAAACGGCCGACCTTAAACACCGACAAAGCCTGCGATAGATGGCTTGCCTGTTCGGCCACATTCGCCGACGCCGCCGCCGCTTCCTCGACCAGGGCCGCGTTCTCGCGCGTGATGCCGTCCAGGTCGCGCATGGCGGCGTTGACCTGGGCGATGCCACCGTGCTGCTCGCGCGAGGCGACGGTGATGCCGTGCATGATCCTCGCCGCTTCCTGCACCGAGGCGACCACTTCGCGCATGGTCTGCCCGGCGGCGCCCACCAGTTCGTCGCCCTGCCCGATCTGCTCGACCGAATCCTCGATCAGGCGCTTGATTTCCTTGGCCGCGCCGGCCGAGCGCTGGGCCAGCGAGCGTACCTCGCCGGCGACCACCGCGAAGCCGCGGCCCTGCTCGCCCGCGCGGGCCGCCTCGACGGCCGCGTTCAGGGCCAGGATATTGGTCTGGAAGGCGATGCCGTCGATCAGGCCGATGATGTCGACGATGCGGGTGGCCGAGCCGCTGATCTGGCCCATCGTCGCGCCCACCTGCTGGACCGAGACGCCGGCGCGGTCGGCCACGCTGGAGGCCGTGTCCACCAGGCCGTCGGCCCGCACCGCGCTGTCGGTGTTGTTGCCGGCCGCGGCGGCCACCTGGGCCAGGCTGGCGGCGGTCTGCTCGAGGCTGGCGGCCTGGGACTCGGTGCGGCGCGCCAGGTCCTGGTTGCCGGCGGCGATGCCGCGCGTGGCGGACTCGATCGAGGCGACGTTGGCGCGCACGTCGCCGACGATGGCGGTCAGGTTGACGTTCAGCTGACGCAGCGCCAGCAGCAGGCGGCCGACTTCGTCGTCGCGGCCCACCGGCGGCAGGTGCGAGAGGTCGCCGCCGGCCAGTGCGTGGACCGCGTCCTGGGCCTGCCGCAGCGGGCCGACGATGGAGCGCTGCAGCTCGGCCCAGGCCAGCAGCGTGAGCAGCGCGCCGGCGCCGCCCAGCACGCGCCAGACGGTACCGTCGGCGGCGGCCGCCAGCGCCACCAGCAGGGCCGACTGGGTGCCCAGCATCAGGCCCAGGCGCCGGCCCAGCGGCAGGTTGCGCAGGGCACGCAGGCGGCCCTGCAGGCCAGCCCGGACCACGGCGCCGCGGCGGATCGCCAGGCCCTGCGCCTCCCCATTGCGGAAGCGACGGTACAGCTCCTCGGCGGCCTTCACCTGTTCGCGTTCGGGACGGGTGCGCACCGACATGTAGCCGACCGTGACGCCGTTCTCCTTGACCGGCACCACGTTCGCGACCACCCAGTAATAATCGCCGTTCTTGCGGCGGTTCTTGACCATGCCGGTCCAGGGCAGACCGGCCTTCAGCGTCTGCCACAGGTCGGCGAAGGCTTCGGGCGGCATGTCGGGATGGCGGACCACGTTGTGGGCCTTGCCGATCAGTTCTTCGGGTTCGAAGCCGCTGACCTCGATGAAGCTGGGGTTGACGTAGGTGATGCGTCCCTTGGTGTCGGTTTTGGAGACGATGGACTGGCCATCGGTGAGGATGTATTCGATGCCGGTGACCGGCAGGTTGGTGCGCACGACAAACTCCCTTGTTTCTTTACGGCAATACTTCTAACACGCGAAGTGTACAGACGTCAATCGGGTCATTTCCTTGATCTACATCAAAAACCTTTGAGAAACATTCTGTAATCCGCAAAGTTCGACAGCTAACCATGGGAGAAGCGAAAATACGGTACTCTGCGCTCATGTGCCCGCTCATGCTTTTTTCGATAGATCTCATCCGCCGCCGTTGATGAACGATATTTCCTCCCTGACACGGCATCCCGATGTGCTGTACGGTCCGCACCAGCCCGAGCTGCTGCGTGACGAAATCCTCGCCGACCTGCTGGAAGCCAGCGCCCGCCGCGCGCCCGGCCAGACCGCCCTGATCGCCGGCGACCGCCGGCTCAGTTACCGCGAACTCGACGAACTGGCCAGCCTGGCCGCCTCGCGCCTGATCGAGGCCGGCATCGGGCCCGGCGACATCGTCGGCCTATGGATGCCGCGCGGAATCGACCTGCTGCTGATGCAGGCCGCCATCGCCAAGGCCGGCGCCGCCTGGCTGCCGGTCGACGAAGACACCCCGGTCGAACGCCTGCTGGTGTGCATGGAAGACGCCGGTTCGCCGGCCCTGGTGAGCAGCGAACGCATGGGCGAGCGCCTGGCCACGGTCGACCGCCCCATCCACACCGCGGAAAGCCTGCTGGCGCCCGCCCCCGCCGGCTACGAGCTCAAACGCCGCGGCAAGGTCGGCGGCAGCGCCCCGGCCTACGTCATCTATACCTCGGGGTCGACCGGCAAGCCGAAAGGCATCCTGATCGACCAGCGCAGCATCTGCCACTTCCTGCGCAGCGAAAACGAAGTGCTGGGCGTGCGGGCCGACGACACGGTCTACCAGGGCTTCTCGGTCGCCTTCGACATGTCCTTCGAGGAGATCTGGATCTCCTGGCTGGTTGGCGCCACCCTGTGGCTGGGACCCAAGGAGACGGCCGGCGATCCCGAAGCCTTGCCGCGCCTGCTGCAGGAAAACGGCGTCACGGTGCTGCACGCGGTGCCGACCCTGCTGGCCCTGTTTGCCGAGGACGTCCCTGGCCTGCGCATCATCAACCTGGGCGGCGAGATGTGCCCGGAAACCGTGGTCGAACGCTTTTCGAAGCCCGGCCGCCAGATGTTCAACACTTACGGCCCGACCGAAGCCACGGTCTCGGCCAGCCTGGCTTCGCTCCATCCGGGACGCCTGATCACGATCGGCAAGCCGCTCCCCAATTACGGGCTGCTGGTAATCTCCACGGATACCGAAAAGGGGCTGCAGATCCTGCCGCGCGGCGACACCGGCGAGCTGTGCATCATCGGCCCGGGGCTTTCCGCCGGCTACCTGGGCCGCCCCGACCTGACCGCCGAAAAATTCCAGGCCAATCCCTGGAGCGCCAGCGCCGACGACACCCGCCTGTACCGCACCGGCGACCTGGCGCGCATCGAGCCGGACGGCGAAGTGGTCTGCCTGGGCCGCACCGACGACCAGGTCAAGATCCGCGGCTTCCGCGTCGAGCTGGGCGAAATCGAAGCCGTGCTGGCCCAGCAGGACGGCATCGGCACCACCGCGGTCCTGCTGCGCAAGGACGACGGCATCGACCGCCTGGTGGCCTACCTGGTGCCGGCCCTTGGTGCCACCGGCGAGCAGCTGGCCGCCTCCACCTTGCGCAAGGCGCTGGCCGCCCGCCTGCCGCCGTATATGGTGCCGAGCCGCTTCGAAGTCCTGAACGTGATGCCGCGCCTGACCTCGGGCAAGATCGACCGCAAGGCGCTGAAGGCGATGGCGCTGAGCGCGCCGCTGCCCAGCGACGCCGCCGAATCGGACATCGCCGAAACCCCGGCCGAGGAAGCCTTGTTCGCGGCCCTGGCCCAGCTGTTCCCGGGCCAGCCGATCCGCCGCGAGCTCGATTTCTTCAGCGACCTGGGTGGCCACTCCTTCTTCGCCGCGCGCCTGGCCACGGCCATGCGCAGCGATCCGCGCTTCGCCCACATGACGGTGCGCGACATCTACCAGCAACGCCAGATCGGTGCGATCGCCTCCGGCCTCGACCAGGCCGCCGGCACCGCCCAGATGGAGCAGGACTGGACCCCGCCGCCGGAAGCGCGGCGCTGGGCCTGCGGCCTGGCCCAGCTGGCGGCGGTGCCGGTGCTGGTGACCCTGCGCATGGCGCAGTGGCTGGCGCCCTTCTTCACCTACCACTTCATGACCGGCGACCCGGGCGACTCGACCCTGCGCGCGGTCGCGGCCTCGATCGGCGTGTTCCTGCTGGCGACCTTGATGGAATTCGTGTTCGCCGCCGCCGGTAAATGGCTGGTGGCCGGCCGCCTGAAGCCCGGCAGCTATCCGCTGTGGGGCATGACCTATTACCGCTGGTGGCTGTCCGACCGCCTGGTCGAAGCCGCGCCCACCTATCTGCTGGCCGGCTCCTCGCTGTACGCCTGGTGGCTGCGGGTGCTGGGCGCGAAGGTCGGCAAGGACGTCGTGATCGGCTCGATGACATTGCGCTCGCCGGACCTGTTCACCCTCGGCGACAACGTCAGCATCGGCAACGGCGTCAACTTCGAGAACGCGCGCGTCGAACGCGGACGCCTGCTCCTCGGCCACATCACGCTCGACGACGATGCCTGCGTCTCGTCCTACGCCATCCTCGAAGGGAATACCCGGGTCGGCCGGCGCGGCCACATGGAAGGCCAGTCGGCCCTCAGCGACGGCGCCATGGTGCCGGACGGCCGCGTGTGGTCCGGCTCGCCGGCGCGCGACGCGGGCGCCTTCGATCCCTCCATCCTGCCGCCGCGGCCGCGCGCTTCCCGCCTGCGGCTGGCCGGCGAAGCGCTGTTCTTCGTGTTCGGCATCCTGCTGGTGGCGACCCTGTTCTTCATGCCGGTCTTCCCGAGCTTCGTGCTGATCGACTGGTTCGACGAACGCGGTACCCTGGCCTGGATGCAGGCCAACACCATCCACGGCCAGCTGGTGCGCTACTTCGTGCTGGCGCTGCCGGCCAGCGCCGTGCTGATCTTCCTGACCATGCTGGTGTCGGCGGCGATCCGCTGGGGCTTCCTGCCGCGCATGCAGCCGGGCCGCTCGGCCGTCCACTCGAACACCTATTGCAAGAAGTGGCTGGTCAGCCACATCCAGGAATCGAGCCTGAACGTCCTGCACGGCATCTACGCCACCGTGTTCGCGCCCTTCTGGTACCGCCTGCTGGGCGCCAAGGTGGGCCGCGACGCCGAGATCTCGACCGCGCTGGGCGTGGTGCCCGACATGCTGACCCTCGGCGACGAGACCTTCATCGCCGACGCCGTGATGCTGGGCGACGAGCAGATCGACGGCGGCTGGATGACGATGGAACCGACCGTGGTCTCGAACCGCAGCTTCGTCGGCAACGGCAGCTACATCCCGGACGGCACCGTGCTGCCGGAAGGGGTGCTGGTGGGCGTGCACACCCACGCCCCGGCCAATGAACGCATGACGGGCGGCGACACCTGGCTCGGCTCGCCGCCGATCCACCTGCCGGCGCGCGAACAGGTCAGCGGCTATCCGGAACACCTGACCTATCGCCCATCAATGGCGCGGCGCCTGGGCCGCACTCTGGTGGAAGCCTTCCGCATCGTCGCGCCGCACGCGGTGGTGATCGCGGTAGGCTATACGGTGGTGCTGGACCTGATGCCGCTGGCCGGCGCCGGCCGCTGGGGCGAAGTGATCTGGTACCTGGCCCTGATCGGACTGGCCTACGGCATCGGCAACTACCTGTTCGTGCTGGCCTTCAAATGGCTGCTGCTGGGCCGCTACAAGAAGCGCGCCGACCCGATGTGGACGCCCTTCGTCTGGCTGTCCGAGGGCGTGACCAATATGTACGAGGGCATTGCCGTGCCCAACTTCATGCGCTACCTGCGCGGCACACCCTGGCTGCCGCTGGCTTTCAACATGCTCGGCTGCCGGATCGGCAAGGGCGTCTACATGGACACCACCGACATCACGGAATTCGATTGCGTGACGATCGGCGACCACAGCGAACTGAACGCCCTGTCCTGCCCGCAGACCCATTTGTTCGAAGACCGCGTGATGAAGATCGACCAGGTCGAGATCGGCAGCAAGGTGTACGTGGGCCCGCGCAGCGCGGTGCTGTACAGCGCCCGGGTCGGCCACAACGCCCGCATCGGCCCGCTGACCCTGGTGATGAAGGGCGAGCACATTCCGGATGCCACCGCCTGGTCCGGCCTGCCGGCCGCGCCACAACGAAGCTGAGCGGGCCCGAGGAGGATATCGATGGAGGACGCCGCCGCAGTTCCCGTTCAATGGATGCTGCTTCCCCCGGGCTCTGCTGGCGGCCGGGGGTTTTTCGCCGAGCCTGCCGGACCTTGTCGGTTAGTTGCAGATTATGAGGTCGGCGTCATCGGCATCCAGGGCGATGCCGACCGCGACCATGCCCGGCGGGCGATCCGCGACGCCATCGTCGCCGCGCTCGGGCAGTTGAGCGGCCTGCCGCTTGAACGCATCGTCCTGCACGCCGAACCAGGGGTGCCGCCCTATGCGGTGCTGGATGCGCCCTCCGGCCTGCGCCGCGCCTGGCTGGCGATCAGCCATGACGGCGCGCTGTCGGTGGCGGCGATCTCGCTGCGGGGCGCGGTCGGCATCGACGTCACCCAGGTCTTTGACGCCGCCGCCTTCCCCGACTGGGAAGCGGTGGCGCGCGATTTTCTCGGCCCTGAGGTGGCGGAAAGGCTGATTCCACTGCCGCCCGACGAGCGCATGCTGGCCTTTGCGCGCGCCTGGACCGAACGCGAGGCGCGCCTGAAATACCTGGGCCGCGAGCTGGTCGAATGGAGTGAGGACGGCGATGCTCCATTGCGTGCGAGCCGCTGCCTGGCACTCGCCCTGCCCGAAGGCTATGTGGGAGCGCTGGTAGTGCCGCCCGGCTAAGCCATTTCCAATGTATTCCGGGTAAGATTGCAGAATGGATAATCTCACCCACTCCGTCGTCGGTCTCGGGATCGGCGCCCTGATCGACCGCAGCCTGCCCGCCGAACCTCAGGTGGAACACCGCCGCGTACGCTCGCGCATGCTGCTCACCATCGGCTGCCTGGCCAGCAACTTCCCCGACCTCGACCTGGTGCTGACCGGCCTGCTCGGACCGCCGCTCGGCTATCTGCTGCACCACCGCGGCCACACGCACACGCTCGTGGTCGCCCTCGCCGAGGCCGCTCTGCTGCTGGCCCTGGTCTGGCTGCTGTGGCCGTCCGCGCGGCGCCTGCTGCGCGAGAGTCCGACGGCGCGGCTCGGCGCCCTGCTGGCATCAAGCATCGGGCTGCTGCTGCACATCGGCATGGACAGCCTGAACGTCTACGGCGTGCATCCCTTCTGGCCCTTCGACCCGAACTGGTATTACGGCGACCTGGTCTTCATCGTCGAACCGGTGTTCTGGATCGCTTTCGGCGTGCCGCTGGCGGAGATGATCCGCAGCCGTCCGCTGCGCCGGCTGTGGCTGGCCGTGATCGCCCTGGTGCCGCTGGCGGCTGCCGTGCTGGGTTTCCTGCAATGGGGTTCGCTGGCCGGCCTGGCGGCGCTGGGCCTGCTGCTGGCCTGGATCCAGCGCTGGAACGACGAACACCACGGCGAGACCCGCGCCGAACGCGGACGCATGGCGCTCGGCGCCGGACTGGCGGCCGCCCTGCTCTTCGTCGGCGTGCAAGCGATGGCCCTGCAGCAGGCGCACGCCATCGTCGACGCGGAACTGAAACGCATCGATGCCGGCGAGCGCCTGCTGGACACGGCGCTGTCGGCCTACCCGGCCAATCCGCTGTGCTGGTCCTTCGTCACCGTGGCCCGCACCGGTACCGACGCCGCCGGCACCGTCCACCTGCGGCGCGGCATGCTGAGCATCGCGCCCGGCTTGAGCCCGGTGTCGCACTGCCCTGTGCGCATCGCCGGTCCCGCGCTCGAGGACGCGCCGCCGCAGATTGCCTGGCAGGCCGAAGACCGCCAGCCGGTGGCGGCGCTGCGCAAGCTTGCTTCCACCAACTGCCATGTGAATGCCTGGATGCGATTTGCGCGCGCGCCTTCGCTGGCCGACTGGGTGGCGACCGATGTGCGCTGGGGTGAGCCGGGTAGCCGGAATTTCTCGACCATGGGGTATGCCGGGTTGGCGCAGGCGCCCTGCCCGGCCCGGGTGCCGGGGTGGGCTTATCCGCGCGCCGACCTGCTGCGGGGCCACTGAGCTGGACCCCGGCCCGGCGCGGCCGTCAGTCCTTGCGCAGCACGACGTGCGTCGCCGAGGGCGTCGGCAGGTGCTCGGTGCAGCGGAATCCCATGCTGCGAAGATCGAGGCCTCCAAACAGGGATTCGCCGGATCCCAGCAACACCGGGGCAATCGCCAGGTGCATCTCGTCCACCAGGCCGGCCTCGAGGTACTCGCGTACGGTCGCCACGCCGCCGCCCAGGCGCACGTCCTTGCCGTTCGCGGCGCGGCGGGCTTGCGCATAGGCGGACTCGATGCCGTCGGTAACGAAATAGAAGGTCGTGCCGCCCTTCCTCGCCAGCGGCGCGCGTGCAGGGTGGGTCAGCACGAAGACGGGGACGCGATACGGGGGTTCGTCGCCCCACCAGCCTTTCCACTCGTCGTCCTGCCATGGCCCGCGGATCGGACCGAACATATTCCTGCCCAGGATCCATGCGCCAAGATTGTCGAGGCCGCGGGCTGCAAAATCCTCGTCCGGACCATCCACGCCCTTGCCTTCGTTTCCTGTCATGCGCTGGAAAGTACGGGTGCCGCGGAACCACTGGTGCAATCCGCCCCCGCCTTCACCCATGGGATTTTCCAGGCTCTGGTTCGGGCCGGCGCCAAAGCCATCGAGCGACACGGAAAAACACTTTACCTTTAGTTCGGACATTCCTTCTCCTCCTGATGTTGCGCTTGATGGTCGGGCAGGTTCAGCAGGGACCGTTGCCGGGCATAGCCGAAGTACACCACCAGGCCGAGCGCCAGCCATGCCAGGAAGGCGGCCCAGGTGGTCCTGCTCAGGAAGGCCATCAGCACGGCGCAGAACACGATCGCGAGCACCGGCACGACGGGCACTCCAGGGCAGCGGAAGGCGCGGTGCAGGTCGGGGCGCTTCTTGCGCAGCACGATGACGGCGACCGAGACCAGGCAGAAGGCCGCCAGCGTGCCCATGTTGACCAGTTCGCCGAGCACGCCGAGCGGCACGACCGCGCTCAGCAAGCCGAAGATGAGCCCGACGATCCAGGTGGCGAAAAAAGGCGTGCCGAAGCGCGGATGGATCTCGGACAGCTTATGCGGCAGCAGGCCGTCACGCGACATGGCGAACAGGATGCGTGTCTGGCCGTAGGCCATCACCAGGATCACGGTCGTCATGCCGAGGATGGCCCCGACGTCCACGAAGGCCGCGAACCAGGTCTCGTTAGCGTATTGAAGCGCCAGCGACACCGGATGGTCGATGCCGAGGAACTTTGCGTAGGGAACGATGCCGGTCATGATGGCGGTCACGATGATGTACATGATCGTGCACGTCGCCAGCGTTCCGATGAGGCCGATCGGCAAGTCGCGCTCGGGACGCTTCACTTCCTCGGCGGCCGAGGTGACGGAATCGAAGCCAATGAAGGCGAAGAACATGAGAGCGGCGGCGCTCAGCGTGCCGCCGGCGCCGTTCGGCATGAAGGGGTGCCAGTTCGACGGATGGACGTGGCGGGCGCCGACGCCGATGAACAGCAGGACCACGCCCAGTTTGATGATCACCATGATGTTGTTCACGCGCGCGGATTCCCGCACGCCCAGCGACAGCATCCCCGTAAGTACCATCATGATGCAGAAGGCCGGCAGGTTGAACCAGGTGTGCTGCCCCGGCACCGCCCCGGGCGCGCCGCGCAGCGACTCCGGCAGGGACAGGCCGAAGCTCGTCATGAGGGACTGGAAATAGCCGGACCAGCCGACCGCCACCGCGGAGGTCGCCAGGCCGTACTCGAGCAGCAGGTCCCAGCCGATGATCCAGGCGACCAGCTCGCCCATCGTCACATAGCTGTAAGTGTAGATGGACCCTGCCACCGGAACGGTCGAGGCGAACTCCGCATAGCACAGGGCCGCCAGTCCGCAACAGACGCCGGCGATGATGAAGGAGAGCGTCAAGGCGGGTCCGGCCGTGACGGCGCCCGTTCCCGTGAGGACGAAAATGCCGGTCCCGATCACCGCGCCTATCCCCATCAGTATCAGGTCGAATGGCCCCAGGACTTTCTTCAGGCCTCCCGGCTTGCGGCTGCTGGCCATTAAATGGTCCAGATTCTTTGTTCTGAATAAGCTCATTTGCGCTCTCTTTCAAGGTTTATGGCAAAGCCATGCCGCGATGCCAGTTGCGTGAACGTCTTTGCGCCTCATCGATTTGCTGTGCAGTCATGTGGCGCGCCAGGTCGTCGCGCTGCTCGCCGGCGTTGCGGTGGCCGCTTGCCGCAGCGAGATCCCACAGCATGTAGGCCGTGACCGCATCCTCCGGCACGTCGGCCACGTGGTGCCGAACCATCAGGCCGAGGGCATACTGGGCATCCGGCTGGCCAAGCTGCGCGGCCTTGCGGAACCACGACAATGCCAGCTTCTGGTCCTGCGGGACGGCATTGCCGGTGTAATACATCGCGCCGATCACGTACTCCGCGTCGGGCACGCCCTGCAGCGCCGCCTTGTAGTGCCATTCGAAGGCCTGCCTGTAATTGCGCGGCACCCCACGGCCCATGAAGTACATCAGGCCGAGCAAATGCTGGGCGTCTGCATTGCCGCCCCGGGCAAGCGGCGCGATTTCCTTCAGCGCCAATTCGTCATCGTGCTCGCGATAGGCCGCGGCGCCCTCGGCGAAACCCGCGATCGCGGGGCAGTGCAGGCCAAGCACGAGAAATATTGCAGCAATCGGCGTTTTCATTGTGTCGTCGGGTGATGGGTCATACCGGATGCAGTGGTTCGATTCCTTATCGACGAACGAAGAAACGGATTTCGACAGACCATGAAAGATTAATTAGCGCCTTGACTATAATCAGCACACTGGCACCAAGAAAGGGCCAGCCGATGCCGATCTGATAGGACTACCTGTGGACTATGGTCTCCTGCTCGCCGATTTCGAACGCCACCACGATGTTGACGGCTGGCCGCGCCAGCGCAAGGTCCACGCCAGCCTGCGCGCGGCCATCCTGGATGGCCGCCTGGCGGCCGGCCACCGCCTCCTGTCCACCCGGATCCTGGCGCGCGAGCTGGGTATCGCCCGCAACACCGTGTTGTACGCCTATGAGCAACTCATGGCGGAAGGACTCCTGCTCACATCCCGCGGCGGCACGGTGGTGGCGCCGGTGGCGGTTTCCACTCCCGCAGGGATCGGGTCGGAGCGGCCGCCGTCGGCCCTGTCGCGCCGCGCGCAAGCGCTGACCGGCATGGCCTCGCCCGGCGTGTTGACCGGGGCCTTCGCGCTCGGCGTGCCCGCGCTCGACGCGTTTCCCATGGCGGCCTGGCGCCGCGCACTCGACCGTGCCTGGCGCGAAACCGGTCCCTTCGAGTTCGATTACTGCGACCCTGCCGGCCTGCCGGTCCTGCGCAAGGCGATCGCGGACTACCTGCAGGCTGCGCGCGGCGTGCGCTGCGACGCCGCACAGGTCGTCGTTACCAATGGCACGCAGGCCAGCCTGGAGCTCTGCGTCCAGCTGTTCAGCGATGCCGGCGACACTGCCTGGATCGAGAATCCGGGCTACCTCGGCGCGCTGTCGGCGTTTCGCGGGGGCCAGCTGCGGTCGGTCGGCATCGCGGTGGACGGCGAGGGCATCGCGCCGGCCGACGAAGACTGGCGGCGTACCCCGCCGCGGCTGATCTATACCAGCCCGTCGCACCAGTATCCGAGCGGGGGGGTGCTGGGCATGCGCCGCCGGCTTGCGCTATTGGACAGCGCGGCCCGTGCCGGCGCCCTGATCATCGAGGACGATTACGACAGCGAGTTCAGGCACGACGGCCCGGCGCTGCCCGCGATGCAAGGCCTCGCGCCATCAGCGCCGGTGATTTATCTCGGCACCTTCAGCAAGACCATGTTCCCGGCCATGCGTACCGGATTCATGGTGCTGCCGGCCGGCCTGGCCGAAGCCGCGCGTCCGGCCCTGGCCCGCCTGCCCATGCATGGGCGGGTGCCTGAACAGCGCGCCCTGGCGGCATTCCTGAACGACGGGCAGTTCGTACAGCACTTGCGCCGCATGCGGCGCCTGTACCGCGAGCGGCGCGATGCCCTGCTCGAAGCCCTGGGCCGGCATTTCGGCGATATGGCGGCGGTCCATGGCGCCGGCACGGGCATGCACCTGGCGCTCCGGTTTGCCGATCCAGACTGGCGCGATGACCGCATCAGTGACGCAGCACGGGGTGCCGGCATCACCGCGCATTGCATGACACGGCATGAAACCGGCTTGCGCAAGACAGGGTGGACCGGCCTCCTGCTTGGCTACAGCCAGGTGCCGGCGACGGAAATCGACGATGTGGCAAGGCGGCTTGCGAAAATTTCATGTCGGCGCCCGCCTGAATCCGGTGCGTAGAAGTCACAAACCGTTGCGTTCTGGTAACCCGAGACTATTGCGCATAAGCACTAACTGCTAGACTCTCCGGCTATCCTTCAAGCATCAGGAAAGTTCATGAAGACGTACCGGGTTCGCCCGAACCCCAGCCTGCTGGCCGCCGCACTGGCCGGCATCGCCTGGCATGCCGCCGGCGCCCAGACCGTAACGCCAGGCGCCGCCGGCGATGGCATCCAGGAAGTGATCGTCACCGCGCAACGCAGCGCCGCACCCGAATCCAGGACCCCGGTGGCGATGAGCGTGCTCACCGGCGAGCAGCTCGCCAAGCTCGGCCTCGACGATCCGATGGCGATCGGCGACCGCCTGCCGAATACTTATTTCCAATACGGCAACGACGGCCTGCGCATCACGATCCGCGGCGTCTCGAGTGCCGACAATACCGAAAAGGGCGATCCCTCGGCCGCCTTCATGCTCGACGGCGTCTACATCGCGCGTCCGCAGAGCCAGACCGTGTCCTTCTTCGACGTCGACCGCATCGAAGTGCTGCGTGGTCCGCAAGGCACGCTGTACGGCCGCAATACCACGGCCGGCGTGGTCCACGTGATCAGCAAGACGCCGGTGCCCTGGTTCGAAGGCGAGGCGCATGCGGAAATCGGCAGCTACGACAGCCGCAAGCTGGGCGCCACCGTCAACGTGCCGGTGAGCGAGACGCTCGCGCTGCGCGCTGCGGTCGCAGCCAATCAGCGCGAGTCCTTCCTGCGCAATGCCCAGGGCACGCCCTACCACCTTGGCCTGGACCGCGACGACTGGTCCGCCCGCCTCTCTGCCAGACTGGGCCTGGGCAGGGACGGCTCGCTGCTGCTGCGCTACGAGCACACGCAGAACGACGCCAGCAACGACGACAGCCTGCCCGACACGAATTTCTACCGCGGTGCCGCGCAGGGCGCGCCGGTCTGGTTCGACGCTCCCGCCGCGCAGCGTCTGACGAACGCCTTCATCGCGCCGAACATGCGCCCCGAACAGGGCTACACGCACAAGACCACTTCGGCGCTGTCGGCGGAGCTGAACTGGGACCTGGGCGGGTTCAACGCCACCTGGCTGGGCTCGCACCGCGATTTTTCGAACAACTACCTGTACAACTATTACTACCGGGTGGTGCCGACCTTCGCGATCGGCCTGCGCCATGACTTCAACGGCGACTACAACCAGGACTCGCACGAGCTGCGCTTCGCCACCAAGTCGGGCGGCCGCCTGAACGCCCAGGGCGGCCTGTACTGGTTCCGCGAAGACGCCAGCAACCACTACGTCTACCGCGACATGGAGCCGATCGGCCTGACGCCCTACTACGTCTGGGACATCATCCCGTCGGTGTCGCGCAGCCGCGCCGTGTTCGGCCAGGCCACCTACCCGGTGACCGACAGCCTGCGCCTGACCGCCGGCGCCCGCTACAACATGGACAATAAGTCGCGGGTCGGCACCATCGGCTACCAGCAGGCGCGCGCCTTCAATCCGGCCACCGACCTGCGCGCCCTCGACCACGGCGAGCTGTCGATCCACAAGACCACCTGGCGCCTGGGTGCCGAGCTTGATCTTGCACCGGGCAGCATGCTGTACGGGACCGCCGCCACCGGCTTCAAGGCCGGCGGCTTCAACGACGGCTGCGCGGCCGGTGATGAAAAGCTCGGCGTGCGCTGCAATGCGCTGAGCCAGGTGCCGGCCGCGGACCTGACTTACGCACCGGAGACTGTCCGCTCCTGGGAAGCCGGCGCCAAGACCCGCTTCTGGGGCAATCGCGCCAGCCTGAACCTGGCGGCCTTCCATTACGACTACCGCAACCTGCAGCTGTCGGCGGTGGCCTTCCACAACGGCTCACCGGTCTACGTGACCAGCAATGCCGGCCAGGCCGTGGTCAACGGCCTCGAAGCCGAAGGCCAGCTGCGCCCCACCGCGGCCGACCGCTTCGACTATGCGCTGACCTTCACCGACGCCCATTACATCAGCTACTCGCCTGACGGCGTGCATTCCTGGGCCGGCGTGAAGCTGGACCGCACGCCCACCCGCACCCTGTCGCTCGGCTGGGAGCACCGCTTTGGCCTGCCCGGCGGCGCGCTGGTGGCCGGCGTCCACACGCGCGCCAGCAGCCGCGCCCTGCTGACGGTGCCGACCCAGGCCCTGAAGTACTGGGTGCCGGGCCACACCGAGTCCGACCTGCGCCTGGCCTGGGAACCGCTGGGCGCCAGCTGGACCGTGCAGGCGCGCGTGCGCAACCTCGAGAATGAAGTGCGTCCGACCACCGTGAACAGCTTCGGCATGGCGCTGCCGGGCGAGCCGCGTACCGCCGACCTGCGCGTCGACTACCGCTTCTGAGAAAGGTACAGCGGCCGGAAATGGCGGCCGAGCTGTTCGAGGCGGCTGATGTGCAGTTGTACCGGGCCAAGCATGGGGGCGGAATCGGGTGGCTTGGCGCGGTGTGGACTAGGGTCGCGAACTGCTTTGCCGTGCTCAAGTTTTCGCGCGAAGTGGCTGGAGCGTATGGCCGCGCCGATTATCGTGGGGAATCGCGCAACAGGTGTTTGGTGAAGGCTTGCGCCGGCCGCCATAGCAAAGGCAGCTTGCTCGCGGCACCGAGTCGTTTTATGTATTTCGAACGGCGAATTGCGATCGCAATCTGCTCGGCGATGTCATTCCTGCCCTTCTCCACCGAGGTTTGGTAGAGGTTTTCAAAAAATTTCTCGTCCAACCTGTGGCCGATAAAGATCTTTGCAATTCGCTTGATCTCGAATTTTTCTCTCTCGAACAACGATGCCTCATCTAGTTTGCCGAACAGTTCGAGCGCAATCATCGTGCGATAGCACTTCTCGCAACGGCAACAATTTTTATGGTCTTGCCCTTTCGAGTCCGCGCCGCGATAGCAAACGTGGAGCTCGCGGAGGGCATTCAGGTCCTTGGTCAGGTATTCGATCTTTTCCGTTCGGGTATAGGCTGTTCCCTCGTGGACAATTTTAGTGTGAACGGTCGAAAAAAGCGGGTCCGACAAGGGGTGGGATCCCCATGGGTCCAGACTACCGTAGTCATAGGAAGCCGGTATCAGGGTCTCATGAAAATGGTTTTCGAACATGAGAGCCACTGCCGCGAGTGCCGGACCGTGCGAAATAGCTTCCCAATGGGCCTTGCGCCATCGCGTTTCCCGGATGTTGGTCCTCACCGGGATAAAGCTTGCCCCGTAGTGCTCGGCCATCTTTCCAAGCCGTGCGCAATGCTCCTCAAACTCATCATTCTTAGAAATAGGCATGTCGAAACCCTGAACCGTGATCCAGTTCTTCACATCGGGGCGTCGTAAAACCGTGAATGTCGAGTCGACTCCGGCTGAGAAAAAGGAGGCAGCTCCGCGCTCATGTGCGAATGCATGAACCTCGGGCGGTCCCGAGACTATATCTACCACGTGGACGTCCTTCCGCCAGTAGGCCCATAGCCGCAAAATACTTTCGGCTCCGCGCATCAGCTCAGGGTCGACAGGAAAAGGAATATGCAGGCTTTCGCCAAGGGTTGCCGCTATTGGCAGGAGAATCGACAGCCAGGGATTGCCAGATGTGCTTGGCTCATATGCACCGGGCAGCTCAAACCAATAGTCTTCGATAAAGCCGTCGTCGTATTGAACCTGTCCGGTTATCCGGGTCCGATCATTCAGCTGATTTGTTTTCTCGATGTTTAGTAAGCGCATGGCAAGTCCGTGTTCTCGACTGTAAGTTTTTCTTTGGATTACCGATTGATAATATCAGCGACCAAGTTACTTACCGAAAACTTAACAAGTATCGAAAACACTTTTTACAACAAGCGTTAATTTCCTGCTCTTTCCTGTCTGAAAATTTAACAATAGACTTGATTGAAGCGCTGTGCTTTCGGAAAACCGTATTTACAAGATAAATTCTTGTAAACCGGCAAGTTATTACCGTCCATATTGACGCAGTTGTTCTAACCCCGCTATTAGAAGCGCCTCAACTCTGCGCACTACACCCCTCCGGTTCCCCACCCAGCAAGAACTCCTAGCACCCTATGTCGGCATGTCGCCGGGCAGTGACGGCATGTTGCTCGCGACCGAAGTTTGGCTGCGTGAAGAATCAAGCAAGATCTTGAGGCAAAAAACAACTTTCACCCATCAATATTTGCAATTATTATAACCATGAGTAAACGGACATAATAATGGAAAAAAACATTCCTTATCTCGATGGTTGGCGCGGCGCAGCAATCAGTTGCTTGCTCATAGGACATTTTTTCGCGATTCCAGGAATAAATCTGGGCACCGTCGGGGTGGGCCTGTTTTTCGTCCTCTCAGGCTTGTTGATGGCGAATGTTCTGTTCGTCAAGGAAGTAGGCTTCGGAACATTTTATCGGCGGCGCGTCGCACGGGTTTTCCCATCAGTGGCCGTTTATCTTGCAGTCATCCTTGGCGTATGGGTCGTTACCGGTCAACCGATTTCGGCTACGGAATTTTTGTCCGCCCTTACGTTCACGAATAACTATTTTGTGGTCGACCGATGGGTAATGCCTCTTGGGCATATCTGGTCGCTGAGTGTCGAAGAACATTCATATGTCATTCTTTCGCTCGCCGCATTGTGGTGCCGTACGCATGAAGGTCGTGGCAGGTCCGCAATCGGCCTGATCCTGGCGGTGATCATCGCTGCAATCGCGGTCTACACACTCGTGCCTTCTGCGAAGGTAAGCGGCTACCATTCCCATACCGAGGTAGCGTCGCTGGGTATTTTTGCGGCTGGATTCATTTTCTTGAGTATGACCGAGGGTGGCGTGCGCTTGAGCCGCCCTTGGGTTTCACCAATAGCGCTGATGATCGGCGGCGCAGCCTACTGGTGGTCAGTCCCGCCAGGCCTACGGCTGATTGCCGGTCCCATTGCGTTTGCCGTGGCGATCAATGGCATGGCCGGTGCCCCCGGCTGGTATCGTTCGATCTTCGAGTTTGGATGGCTGCGCAGGCTCGGGACCTGTTCGTTCTCGCTGTATCTATGGCAGCAGCCCTTCTATCAACTCTACCGCCACCATGGCATGTCGCCAGTTCTGGGCCTCATACTGGCTTCGACCGCCGGGTGGGCAGCTTTCCACCTGATCGAGCACCCGGCGCGCTTGTACCTAAATAAACGATGGGGCGCGAAACCAGGTGTGGTGATTGATCCGGAATCCAGCAACATTCGGGCTGAAATCTAGTGTTCAGCCAAGGTCTCGCGACGCCCGGCGGCTGGCAACATGACGCTGGCTGTTGCGTTTGCCGACGTTTGCAACGAAATAGAAAAAGCCCACTTGCGAGTGGGCTTTGTCATGAATCGGTTCAGGCGAGGACAGGAATCGAACCTGTCTGGGCGGCGTTGCAAGCCGCTGCATAACCTCTTTGCTACCTCGCCGAAGAGAATCCTACGCCCCTGCCAGACGCGCGCTGTGCGATGGCTCAAGAGTCGAGCGCCCAAGGCCGCCGCCGGCAGACGGCGGCGCGCAATGGCATACTGGCTGGCCCGACTTCAGGACCACCATGAATACAGATAAACGATTAAGTTTCGAGGAACTGACGCAGCTGGCGACGGCATCGGCAGCCGTCACGCAGGACTGTACTTGCGCCATCGACTCCTTCCGCGAATGGACGCGCATTCCGGCAGCCTTCCCGGAGCAGCAGGTGCGCGCCCTTGGCACGCTGGTCGAGGATCCCTACGCCGAAGCGAGCTACGACGAATACCATCCGCACAAGACGAACTACTGGTCGGCGGAGGCGCCGATCGCCTGGCGCCACTATCCCTACAACCGCTGCGGCGTGTTCCAGTGCAGCGTGTGCGGGCGATGCTGCCTGAAGTACGTGGAAGCCGGCGGCTATTACGTCGAGCCGCGCATCCGCGCCCTCGATCCGGCACTGCTGGTGGACGCGCCGCTCAGCGCATGAAGGGCCAGGCCAGCACGCGCTTCACGTGCAGCAGCGGGCGCGCGGTCAGGTAGGCGCCCGCCGCACCGAAGGCCAGCAGGCAGCGCAGGTCGCCGATGACGGCGAGCCAGACGCCGGCGACGCTGACGAAGGACAGCAGCAGCATCAGCAGCAGCTCGATGCTGAGGAAAAACGGCGAGGCCTGGCGCCAGGCGCGCAGCACCAGTGCGCCGGCTTCTTTGATGTTCTTGATCTCTTGACTCATGATCGTTCGGCCGGCAAGCGGCGGTGGGCAACCGGCGATTATAGAGCAATCCGCCGGCTACTGCCCGGTCTGCCGCGCCAGCGCCACGAAGGCGTGCAGGTAGTCGGTATCCCAGTCCGCCTCGCGCGCGCCGAGGTGGATGTGCTTCTGGATCCCCGTCGGCCCGAGCCGCAAGGTATGCAGGCGCAGCTGCGGCGCGTAATCCGTCACCAGCCATTTCGGCAGCGCCGTCACCCCGCGGCCGCTGGCCACCATCTGCAGCATGATGTCGGTGGTCTCGATGGTCTTGTGCCGGCGCGGCCTGCAGTTGGCCGGCAGCAGGAACATGGTGTAGACGTCGAGGCGGTCGATCGGCACCGGATAGGTGATCAGGGTTTCCTCGATCAGCTGCTCCGGCCTCACCTCTTCCTGGCCGGCCCAGGGATGGTGTTGGTGTACCACCAGCACCTGCTCGTAGCCGAACACCGGCTCGAAGCGCAGGCCGGGACGCAGCACCGGATCGGGCGTGACGACCAGGTCGATCTCGTAGCCCAGCAAGGCTGCGATGCCGCCGAACTGGAACTTCTGCTTGACGTCGACGTCGACCAGCGGCCACGCCTCCAGATAGGGCGTCACCACTTTCAGCAGCCACTGGTAGCAGGGATGGCACTCCATGCCGATGCGCAGCGTGCCGCGCTCCCCCTGCGCGAACTGGGCCAGCTGCTGCTCCGCCAGCACCAGCTGCGGCAGCAGGCGCTGGGCCACCGCAAGCAGGTAGTCGCCGGCCTGGGTCAGGCGCAGCGAGCGGCCTTCGCGGATCCAGATCTCGGTGCCGGCATGCTGCTCCAGCTTGCGCATGCTGTGGCTCAGCGCCGACTGGGTCAGGTGCAGCACCTCGGCGGCGGCCGTGACCGATCCCTGGCGTTTCACTTCGAGGAGGATTTCCAGATGGGCGCGCTCGAGCATATATGAATGAAATCGATGGATACGTGAAAAATGACCATTTTACTTCATGACTAAGCGCCAATAACATGAATGAAATAAATCATTCATGGAGTTGGCATGACCACTATTCATAACCTGGGATTCCCGCGCATCGGCGTCAAACGCGAACTGAAATTCGCGCTGGAGGCTTACTGGAAGGGCGAATCCTCGCGCGAGACGCTCCAGCAGCTGGGTGCCGGGCTGCGCGCACGCCACTGGCAGGACCAGGCCGGCCTCGATCTCGTGCCGGTGGGCGACTTCTCCTTCTACGACCAGGTGCTCGACATGAGCTTCACCCTCGGCAACCTGCCCGAGCGCGTGCAGGGCTTCCACGGCGACGCGCTCGACAACTACTTCCGCGTGGCGCGCGGCCGCTCGGCGCAATCGGCCGAAGAGCATCCGGGCTGCTGCGGTGGGGTCGCGGCCGGCGAGATGACCAAGTGGTTCGACACCAACTACCACTACATCGTGCCGGAGTTCTCGGCCGGGACCGAATTCAGGCTCGACGCCTCGCGCCTGCTCGCCCAGCTGGCCGAAGCCAGGTCCCAGGGCGTGAAAGCCAAGCCGGTGATCCTCGGCCCGGTCAGCTACCTGGCGCTGGGCAAGGCGAAGGATGGCGCCGACAAGCTGGCCCTGCTGCCCGCCCTGCTGAACGTCTACGCGCAACTGCTGTGCGTCCTCGCCGAACAGGGCGTGACATGGGTGCAGGTGGACGAACCGATCCTGGTGACGGAGCTCGACGCCGACTGGCAGCACGCCGTCAACAGCACCTACCACCACCTCAAGGCCTGCCCGGTCAAGCTGCTGCTGGCGACCTACTTCGGCCAGCTGCAGGAAAACCTCTATCTGGCCGCCAACCTGCCGGTGGCCGGGCTGCACGTCGACGCCATCCGCGGCCGCGAGGACGTCCGTCCGCTGCTGAATCTCCTGCCCAACCACAAGGTGCTGTCGCTGGGCGTGATCGACGGCCGGAATATCTGGAAGACCGACCTGAACGCGGTGCTGGACTGGCTGGAGCCGATCGCGGCCGGCCTGGGCGAGCGCCTGTGGATCGCGCCTTCCTGCTCGCTGCTGCACGTGCCGGTGGACCTGGGCAGCGAACAGAAGCTCGATGCGGAGATCAAGTCCTGGCTCGCCTTCGCCCTGCAGAAGCTGGACGAACTGCGGGTGCTGGCCCAGGCCCTGCGCGGCGGCCGCGACTCGGTGAAGGAGGCGCTCGCGGACAACGCCGCCGCCCTGGCCGCGCGCCGCGCCTCGCCGCGCGTGCACGACCCGGTGGTGCGGGCCGCGGTCAAGGCGGTCGATCCCGCCCTCGGCTGCCGCGACAGCGCCTATGCCGAACGGGCCGCGCTGCAAGCCGCCCTGCTCCGCCTGCCGGCCTACCCGACCACCACCATCGGCTCCTTCCCGCAGACGCTTGAAATCCGCCAGGCGCGCAGCAATCACAAGGCCGGCCTGCTGGACGACGCCGGCTACCGGGCGGCGATGCGCGCCGAGATCGCACGCAGCGTGCGCGAACAGGAAGCCCTCGGACTGGACGTGCTGGTGCACGGCGAGGCCGAGCGCAACGACATGGTCGAATACTTCGGCGAGCAGCTCGAGGGCTATGCCTTCAGCCAGTACGGCTGGGTCCAGTCCTATGGCTCGCGCTGCGTCAAGCCGCCCATCCTGTTCGGCGACATCAAGCGTCCGCGGGCGATGACGGTCGACTGGATCGCCTACGCCCAGTCGTTGACGGACAAGCCGATGAAGGGCATGCTGACCGGCCCGGTGACCATCCTGAACTGGTCCTTCGTGCGCGACGACCAGCCGCGCGCCGAGTCCTGCCGGCAGCTGGCGCTGGCGATCCGCGCGGAAGTGCTGGACCTGGAACGGGCCGGCGTGCGCGTGATCCAGATCGACGAGGCGGCCCTGCGCGAAGGCCTGCCGCTGCGCCGCGCGCAATGGCGGGACTACCTGGACTGGGCGATCGAGTCCTTCCGCATCGCCGCCAACGGCGTGCGGGACAGCACCCAGATCCACACCCATATGTGCTATTCGGAGTTCAACGACATCATCGCCGCGATCGCCGGCATGGATGCCGACGTGATCACCATCGAGACCTCGCGTTCCAGCATGGAGCTGCTGGACGCCTTCGACGACTTCCGCTATCCGAACGAGATCGGTCCGGGCGTCTACGACATCCACTCGCCCAACATCCCGACTACCGAACACATCGTGCAGCTGATGAAGAAGGCGGCCGAGCGCATTCCGGCCGAGCGGCTGTGGGTCAATCCGGATTGCGGCCTGAAGACGCGCCAGTGGGCCGAGGTGATCCCGGCGCTGAGCAATATGGTGGCCGCGGCCAGGGAGCTGCGCGCCGCGGCTTGAAAGGCCTGCTCAGCTCAATCGCTGCTGGAGGCGGCAAAGGCCGGGGAAGCCTCGCCGCGCCCGACCCGCTTCACCAGCAGCTGGTCGATGCGGTAATGGTCGACGTCCAGCACCTCGAAGCGCATGCCCTCGTACTCCACGCTGTCGGTGGGCTTGGGCACCTTGCGCAGCATGTACATCATGAAGCCGGCCGCGGTTTCGTAGTGCTCTTCCTCGGGCAGGGAATCGAGCTCGAGCACGCGCTTCATGTCCGCCACCGGGGTGCTGCCGTCGATCAGCCAGGAGCCGTCTTCGCGCCGCAGGGCCTGCTGGTCGGCTTCCATCGGGCTGCCCCACTTGCCCATCACCGTCACCATGATGTCGCTGAGGGTGATCACGCCGACCACCAGCGCGTATTCGTTGATCACCACCGCGAAGGTCTCCTTGGTGGCGCGGAAGCGGTCCAGCAGTTCGGACAGGGTCAGGCTGTCGGGAATCATCAGCACCGTGCGGATGCTCGATTCGTTCAGCTGGAAGCCGGAGCGCTTGTGCAGCAGGCCCACCAGGATGTCGCGCGTGTCGACATAGCCGATCACGCGGTCGATCACGCCGTCGCAGACCGGGAACTTGGACAGCGCATGGGTCGCGATCTTCTGGCGGATGCTGTCTTCCGGCTCGCTCAGGTTGAAGAACACCACGTTCTCGCGGGTCGTCATGGTGGACGTCACCGCCCGCGACTCCAGTTCGAAGACGTTCTCGATGAAGTGCTGCTCCTGCTTCTGCAGCACGCCGGCCTGGGCGCCGGCTTCCACCACCGCCGAGATCTCGTCGAAGGTGATGCGGTCTTCGCGCGTGGTGTCGATGCCGAAGACCCGGAACAGCATGTTCGCCACCTTGTTCAGCGCCCAGGAGAAGGGCTTGAAGAAGCGGATGATGAACAGGACCGGCCGGATCACGGCCATCGCCGTGCTCTCCGGCGCGATCATCGCCAGGCGCTTGGGCATCAGGTCGGCGAACAGCACGAACAGGGTCGTGACGAACACGAAGGACAGGGCGAAAGCCAGGTTCTCGCGCCCCGGCCCCGCATACACCACCGACAGCCAGTCGAAGAAGAATGGCCGCAGGGCCCCTTCGCCGAGGATACCGCCGAGGATGGCGATCGCATTCAGGCCGATCTGCGAGGCCGCGAAGAAATCGGCCGATTGCGCCTGCAGCGATATGACCTTGTGGGCGCGCTCGTCGCCTGCCTCGGCCAGCAGCTTGAGTTTGATTTTGCGTGCGCCGGCCAGCGAGATCTCCGTCAGGGACAGGAAGCCGGCGGCAAGCACCAATACGGCCAGTAGGGCCAAATGTTCGAACAAGTTCATGGGACACCCGGGACTTTGTTATCACTTTAGCATATACCCGGGATGCGAAGCCAACCCGGCGGCTATCCCGTCACGCCGACGATGACGCTCGAGGCCTTGAACATCGCCATCGCCGCCGCCCCTTCCGCCAGCGCCAGCGACTCCGCGCTCTCGTTGGTGATCACCGCCGCCACCGTGCCGCCACCCGGCAGGTCCAGCACCACCTCGGTATTCACCGCGCCCGGCGTCAGGCGCGAGATCGTCCCCTGCAGGCGGTTGCGCGCCGAGAAGCGCGCGCCATCCGCTTGCGTCACCAGGATCACCGAGGACGACTTGATGAGGGCGAAGGCCTGGCGGCCCGGCTGCAGGCCGAGGGTCTCGGTGCTTTCGCGGGTGACGATGGCGACCAGCTTGTGGCCGCCGGCGATGTCGAGTTCGATCTCGTCGTTGACGGCGCCCGGCTTGACGCCGGTGACGGTGCCGAAGAACTGGTTGCGTGCGCTGGTCTTCATATTCAGTCTGCTGATCAGGTTCAGGTCGTCGGCCACGCCGGCCGCCTGGCGGTTGAGTTGTTCGACAAAATCGCGGTGCACTTGTTCGAGCCGGCGGAAGTTCTTCACCAGCTGCTCGCCGCGCGCGGTCAGGCGGGTGCCGCCGCCGCCCTTGCCGCCGGTCTGGCGTTCGACCAGGGCTTCGCCGGCCAGGTTGTTCATCGCATCGATGGCGTCCCAGGCGGCCTTGTAGCTCATCCTGATGGCCCTGGCGGCCTGGCTGATCGAGCCGGTCTCGGCCACCTTGGCCAGCAGGTCGACCCGCCCGGGGCCGCCGAAGTTCTCGCCACCCACCGTCATCCACACCATGCCCTGCAATGCAAATTCCTTGTCCATCTCTTCCCCCGATCCAGGCGCCACGATAACAGATGCCAAGATGAAAATAACGCTATATACTCACAAATATAACGCTTCGGAGCCATCATCCATGAAACGACTTGCCGGCCTGCTGGCCACGATATTGACGACCGCCGGCGCCCATGCCGGCGAGGTGCAGGTGGCGGTCGCCTCGAATTTCACCGCGCCCATGCAGAAGATCGCCGACGCCTTCGCCCAGGACACCGGACACAAGGCCGTGCTCGCCTTCGGCGCCACCGGCAAGTTCTATGCGCAGATCACGAACGGCGCGCCGTTCGAAGTCCTGCTGGCGGCCGACGACGAGACCCCGGCCAGACTCGAGGCCGAAAAGCAGGCCGTGCCCGGCACCCGCTTCACCTACGCCACCGGCAAGCTGGTGCTGTGGTCGGCAAAGGAAGGCTATGTCGACAGCCAGGGCAAGGTGCTGCAGGACGGGCACTTCGCCCACCTGTCGATCGCCAATCCGAAGGCCGCGCCCTACGGCGCCGCCGCGGTCGAGACCCTCACCAGGCTGAAGCTCCACCAGCACCTGCAGCCGAAGATCGTCCAGGGCGAGAACATCGCCCAGGCCCACCAGTTCGTCAGCACCGGCAATGCGGAACTCGGCTTCGTCGCCCTGTCCCAGGTGTCGCGCGACGGCAGGTTCACGTCCGGCTCCGGCTGGATCGTCCCCGAGTCCATGCACAGCCCGATCCGCCAGGACGCCGTCATCCTGCTCAAGGGCGCCGCCAATCCGGCCGCCAGGGCCCTCAGCGACTACCTCAAATCCGACAAGGCAAAGGGCATCATCCGCGCCTACGGCTACGAAATCTGAACCTGGATGGACGCCGCCGACCTCGCCGCCATCTGGCTGACCCTGAAGCTCGCCACCGTCGTCACCCTGCTGCTGCTGGTGCTCGGCACGCCCGTCGCCTGGTGGCTGGCGCGCACCCGCTCGCGCCTGAAGAACGCGGTGGCGGCGGTGGTGGCGCTGCCGCTGGTGCTGCCGCCCACGGTGATCGGCTTCTACCTGCTGGTCGTGATGGGGCCGAACGGCTTCCTGGGCAAGCTCACCAGCACCCTCGGCCTGGGGCTGCTGCCATTCACCTTCACGGGACTGGTGCTGGCTTCGGTTCTGTATTCGATGCCCTTCGTCGTGCAGCCGCTGCAGAACGCCTTCGAGGCGATCGGCGAGCGCCCGCTCGAAGTGGCGGCGACCCTGCGCGCCAGTCCCTGGGATGCCTTCTGGAGCGTGGCGGTGCCGCTGGCGCGTCCCGGCTTCCTGACCGCGGCGGTGCTGGGCTTCGCGCACACGGTGGGCGAGTTCGGCGTCGTGCTCATGATCGGCGGGAACATCCCCGACCGCACGCGCGTCGTCTCGGTGCAGATCTACGACCACGTCGAAGCGCTCGAATACGCGCAGGCGCACTGGCTGTCGGCGGCCATGCTGGTGTTCAGCTTCGCGGTGCTGCTGGCCCTGTACACCTTCAATCCGCAATCGCTGAAGGGACGCCGATGATGGAAGATGCTGGAATTCGCGTACGCCTGCACCTGCAGCGCGACGCGTTCGCGCTGGACGTCGACCTGCACCTGCCGGGCCAGGGCATCACGGCCCTGTTCGGCCCCTCGGGCTCCGGCAAGACCACCTGCCTGCGCGCCATCGCCGGCCTGGAGCGCGCGCCGGGCGGCTATGTGGCGGTCGGTGGCGAGGTCTGGCAGGACGAGGCGGCCGGCATCTTCGTCCCGGTGCACAAGCGCGCCCTCGGCGTCGTGTTCCAGGAAGCCAGCCTGTTCGCCCACCTGAGCGTGCGCGCCAACCTGGAGTTCGGCCGCAAGCGGGTGCCGCCGGCCGCGCGCCGCTTCGAGCCGGAAGCGGTGGCCGCCCTGCTCAGCATCGACCACCTGCTCGAGCGCCGGCCGGACCGGCTGTCCGGCGGAGAGCGCCAGCGGGTGGCGATCGCGCGCGCCCTGCTGGCCTCCCCGCGCCTGCTGCTGATGGACGAGCCGCTCGCCGCCCTCGACCTGCGCCGCAAGCAGGAGATCCTGCCCTATCTGGAGCGCCTGCACGACGAGCTGTCGGTGCCGATCGTCTACGTCAGCCACGCGCCGGACGAGGTGGCGCGCCTGGCCGACCATCTGGTGCTGCTGGACGCCGGCCGCGTGGTCGCCAGCGGCCCGCTGACCGAGACCCTGGCGCGCGCCGACCTGCCGCCCGCCTTCGTGGACGACGCCGGCGTGGTGCTCGACACCATCCTCGAAGGCCACGAGGACGATGCCCTGTCGCGCCTGGCCTTCGCCGGCGGCGTGCTGCGCGTCGGCCGGCGCCATGAAGCGATCGGCAGCCGCCTGCGCTGCCGCATCCATGCGCGCGACGTCAGCCTGGCGCTGTCGCGCCCGCTCGACTCCAGCATCGTCAACCTGCTGCCCGCCGTGGTGACGGCGACCGCGGCCACCGATACGCCGGGCCACGTGCTGGTGCAGCTGCGCATGGGCGAGACGCCGCTGCTGGCGCGCATCACCGAGCGTTCGCGGCGCGAGCTGGGCATCGGCGCGGGACGCGAACTGTGGGTACAGATCAAGGGGGTGGCACTGCTGCGCTAGTTTGCATAACGAAAATTTAATTTGTTGTAAGCAATAGTTACAGTTTACCAACTTCCTCTTCCGCCGCGCTAAGGTAATCAGGAGCAATCTCCCCCTACCTTACCGATGCCGCTCTCCACACTTCTCGTAGAAAACGATCCGCTCACGCGTCAGGCCGTGGTCTACCTGCTGGACGGGCTGAAGCATGTGCCGGTCGCCTTCGAGGACCTCGCTTGCGCCGCCGGCGTCCTCGAGTCGCTCCGGGTCGACCTGGCGATCATCAGCCTGGGCTTGCGCGACCCCGACGGCGGCACGGTGGCGGCACGGCTCAAGAAGCTGCAAGGGCATCTGAAAGTGATCGTGGTGGGCGGGCGCCAGCCACAGGCGCCGGCGACATCGATCGACGCCTGGGTACAAAAGCCTTTGTGCCTGAAAGCGCTGGCGGCAGCAATCGAACGCGCCATGTCCCCCGGCAGCGCAGGATGGCGCAAATGGTGAAGTAGCGCAGGGCTATTTGCACTCGCCACTGTTTGAATCCAAAACCGAATCCGCTACGTATATAGGTCAAAGCGCCTGACGGCTGAAGAGCGACGCTCGGAACCGCAGCGCTTCCAGGCGGGGACATTTCCCCGGATCGACCACTTTCTGGAGACCCTATGAAGCGCACCCTCTTCCTGTCCTCGGCATGCCTGTGCGCCGTCCTGTCCGCCTGCGGTGGCGGCAATGACGACAAGCCGATGGCCCAATTTCCTCAGAACAATGATATCTGGCTGGCCCTGGGCGGCGACGCCAAGGCGCCGGCGGCGGTCGGCAAGGTCGTCGACGACGCCGTCGCCGGCCTGCTCGCCGATCCGAAGGAAGCCCCTTATTTCGCCGTCGTCGGCAAACCGGGCCACGACTCGCCCGACCGCCTGAAGGCCTGCCTGCGCCTGCAGTTCAACGCCGTGCTCGGCGGCCCCTATTCCTATCCCGGCCCCGTCACCGCCGACGACACCACCCAGACCTGCGAAGACATGGTCACGGCCCACAAGGACCTCGGCATTCCCGGCTGCGTGTTCGACCAGTTCATCGTCGACCTGGCGGCGGTCATGAAACAGGACGGCGTACCGGACGCTTACATCAATCGCGTGGCGCCGACCCTGGTCGGACTGAAGGGCTCCATCGTCTCCGGCGCACCGGTCTACCTTGGCCCGAACACCGCGGCCAACTGCCAGTCATGAACACGCTCAGCCGCCCTCTCCAACTGGGCGCCGGCATCGGCGGCGCCGTGCTGCTGGCGCTCGGCGCGATCGGCTGGATGCACACGCCCTCCGGCCTGCGCTTCCTGGCTGCCGCCGGCGTCCCCTGCCCGGTACGCACGGTGACCCCGGAACAGGTCGCCCAATTGCGCAAGGTGGGGCTGGCCTCGATCCGCGGCAGCGAACCTGCGCCTGCCCGTCCGGCATTGGCGGGCATGCAGCTCGACCGGACCACCGAAGCCGAGGCCCTGGCCCTGCTCGGGCGCGCCCATGCGCAATGCGAAGCGCAGCTGCGCGGCTACCGCCACCTGCGCTGCCGCGGCATCGACGCCGGCACGCTGGCGCTGGACGGGCCGCCGGTCAGCGAACTGTGGCTGAGCTTCGGCCCGGCCGGCCGCCTGGTCGGCGTCGACGTCTACCGGCGCGGCATGGATGCGGCCTCGCTGCGCACGGTATGGTCCTCGGCCGCCGCCCGCCTGCGCAGCGCCCTCGGCGCGCCGACCGTGACGCTGGGCGATCCGGCGCCGGAAGCGCTGGCGGCGCTGCCGATCCAGACCGCCCGGCTTCAATACCGCTATGCGGACTATCTCGCGACCGTCACGGCCTCCCACCTGCCACAGAGCGGGCTGTCGGTGCGCGAGCAGTACCTGTCCGCGAAGGAGGACACCATAAATTGATGAATTTAACGCAAGCATGAGATGAAACGCTACAATGGTTTCATCTCGCCAATCACAAGGCCGCCGTGAGCAGGGAATTCGACGAAAACGAGGATCTGCGCCGGCTTCTTGCCGCCGTGGCGCTCGGGGACAGGAAGGCCTTCCGCACCTTGTACGACGCGACGTCGGCCAGGCTGTTCGGCTTTGCCCTGCGCATCCTGAGGAAGGATGAGCTGGCGGAAGAAGCGCTGCAGGACGCCTTCGTCTCGATCTGGCACGCGGCATCGAGCTACCAGGTGCATCTTTCGGCGCCGCTGACCTGGATGGCGGCCATCGTGCGCAACAAGGCCCTGGACGCGTACCGCCGCCTGCAGGCCAGCGGGGAAACCGCTTTCGCGGCGGGCGACTGCGACCCCGTCGAAGCGCTGCAGGACAGCGCCGCCGGACCGCAGGAACGCGCCCAGCTCTCGCGCGAAGCGCTGGCGCTGGCCGCCTGCATGGAAAGGCTGGCAAGCCGCCAGCGCCAGGCGATCGGCATGGCCTACCTGCACGAGCTGTCGCACAGCGAAGTGGCGGCCCGGCTCAGTCTTCCTCTCGGCACCGTGAAGACCTGGATCCGCCGCGGTCTCGAGCGCCTGCGCGACTGCCTGACGAAGGGAGAGACTGCATGAACATCCGGGACAACGCCGTCCTGCGGGAAAGGCTGGCGACCGAATACGCGCTCGGCACCCTGCGCGGTGCGGCACGGCGCCGCTTCGAGACCTGGCTGCGCGCCGACGCCGCCCTGCGCGCCGCCGTCTCCAGCTGGCAGGGACGGCTGGCCGCGATGGCGGAGATGGGCCGACCGGTCACGCCGCCGGCACGCGTCTGGGGCGGCATCGAACGCCGCCTGCAGCTGTCGCCGGCGCCGTGGTGGCAGTTCTGGCGCGTGGACGCGGCACGGCCCTGGGCCGGGCTCGCATTCTTCGCAAGCGCCGCCGCAGTGGTCCTGGCCGTGCTGCTGGCCGGGCGCGGCGAAGCGCCGCTGCCGCGGCAGGTCGCGGCCCTTGCCGACGCGCAGGCGCGTACCGCCCTCGTCGTCACCGCGGATCCGGCACGCCGGCGCCTCCACGTCCAGGTCGCACAGGACGTACGCGTACCGGACGACCGCACCCTGCAGCTGTGGGCGATCGCCCGCGACGGCAAGCCGCGCTCGCTCGGTATCCTGCCCGACAACCACAGCGCCGAGCTGGTGCTCGACCAGCGCGCCATCGGCCCGGACGTGATGCTGCTGGCGATCAGCCTGGAGCCGAAAGGCGGTTCGCCGAATCCGGATGCGCCGACAGGGCCGGTGCTGTACAAGGGTGGCTGGACGCGGCTTTGAAGCGCATCGGGCAGGCGTCATCCTCAGGCCGGGGGAGAAGTGCTTCAGGCGATGGCATCGGTCCGCCGACCAGCATGGACGTCCTGTCATGGCCGAGCGTCGCCACGAGGTAAACGTCACTTCCGGCGCTGTGACCCAGGTGCCAAAAGACATCGTTCACCCTGTCGAAAAACTTTACAGGTTGCACTATTTGTAGAACATAGGAAACAACAAATGCATGATTTTCAAGTTTAATTTACGTGTGGCATGGTTTCTGCTTGTATTTGCTGCATCAAATTAACTTGGAGAATTCATGAAAAACGTCATCAAGACCATGCTCGCCGCCCTTGCTCTTCTTACCGCCGCCAGTACGCATGCCGGCGTCATCACCGACACGGGCGACAACGCCTACTGGGGCAGCGATTCACACGGCTACGGCGACGTGATCGGGGACACGCCCTATTACATCCATGGCGCCACGATCACCCGCGCCGGCGCCATGCTGACGATAGGCATTGCCACCAACTTCGCAGGCCACGCCGGCATCGACGCCGCGCTCACCTCGGGCGGTATCGGTTATGGCGACGTGTTCCTGGCTTCGGCCTGGACGCCCTACGGCAGCGATGCCCACCATGTCAGCGACAACGCCGGCAACGGCACACTGTGGTCGTATGGCTTCAGCCTCGACAACCGCTACAGTAATAGCGGAGGCAGCTTCAGGCTCTACCAGCTAAATGGCCCGGCCAACAACGCCGGCATCAAGATGAGCGAATCCTTCATGAGCTGCGGCCTGGGCAGCGCCTGCTACTACCGTGATGGCCAGGCGACGGCCGTGGACACCGGCTCCGGGAGCGTGACCGACACCGGGCTGACCGGCACCTGGACAGTGACGCCCGACCAGACGCTGGAATTCCAGATCGATGTATCGTCGACCGACCTGTTGAACTTTTCGTCCATCGCCATGCATTGGGGCGAGACCTGCCAGAACGACGTCATCGAAGGACAGGTGAACATGGTGCCCGCGCCAGGCCCGCTGTCCCTGATAGCGCTAGGCCTGACCGCTCTCGGGGCCACTCGCCGCCGCGTGCGACGCGGCTGACTGTCCAGGAAATTTTTCAACACGACAGGTCGATCGCAGAAGCCCTGAATGGCTCAAGCCACGGTCTTGCCGCTCTTACGACGAGACCAGGTTTGGTGGGACACGCTCATTCGCTGAGCACCACACGATTCCGCCCGGCCGCCTTGGCGCGGTACAGCGCCGCATCGGCCAGCCGCATCAGGGTATCCGGGTTCCCTGCCTCCAGCCCCGGCTGGACCGCGATGCCGACGCTGATCGTCACCTGCCCCGAGGCCGCACCCGCGTGGTCGATGTGCAGGACTTCGATCGCCGCGCGCAGCGCCTCGCCGATGTCGCGGGCTTCGTCCGCGCCGGTGTTGGGCAGCACGATCGAAAACTCTTCGCCGCCGTAGCGCGCGGTCAGGTCGCCGGCGCGCCGCGTGCCGGCGGCCAGCGCGTGCGCTACCCGCACCAGGCAGGCGTCGCCGGCCTGGTGGCCGTAGCGGTCGTTGAATTTCTTGAAGTGGTCGACGTCGAGCATGACCACGGCCAGCGGCTGGCCGAGGCGGGCCACGCGCGCGCATTCGGCGCGCAGCACCTCGTCGAAATGGCGGCGGTTGGCGAGGCCGGTGAGGCCGTCGGTGATGGACAGCGTCGCCAGCTTGCGGTTGGCGTCTTCGAGCTGCGCGGTGCGCTCGGCGACGCGCTGTTCGAGGCTGTCGTGCAGCCTGGCGCTGGCGATCGAGATCATGGCCTGGGCGCCGAGCATGCGCAGGAATTCCACGCGCTCCGCGGTGAAGGAGGCTTCGGCCAGCCGGTTCTCGAAGTACAGCACGCCGTCGATGCGGCCGCCGTGCCGGATCGGCAGGCACATCACGGCGCGCGGCTGCAGACGCTGCACATAGGGGTCGGCGGCAAAGCGCGAGGCCGCTGCGATATTGTCTTCGATGACTTCCTGGCCGGTGCGGATCACGTAGCGCAGCACCGACAGCGGGAACTGCGGATCGGCGGCGGCGTCCAGGTCGATCGGGCGCGACTGCAGCACCGTGACGCCTTCGCCATCCTTCTCCTCGTCGATGCTGGCTTCCAGCCGGCAGACGCCATCGGTCAGCAGCAGCAGGCGCGCCACCTGGCCGCCGGAGTTTTCCAGCACGATGGACACCAGGCGCTGCAGCACATTGCGCAGCCCGACCTCGTTCGACAGGATCTGGGTCGCCTTCAACAGCGAGACCAGGTCGAGGGCGCTGGCGCCGTTGGCGTGGGTTTGCGTGTGGGTGCCGGAATGCGGGAGCGTGGTGCGCCCGTCCAGGTTCGACAGCAGGCCGCTGTGGCGCGCGCGCAGCTGCGCGATCTTGCCCGCGGCGCCCCACTGGCCGTAACGGGCGATGGCGTCCCTGAGGAAGACCGCCGCCACGCGCGGCTGGCCCTGCTCCAGCCAGCATTCGCCGCACAGCTCGTTCGCCAGCGCCTGCACGTTGACGTAGCCGGCCAGGCCGGCGGCGTCGATCGCCTGCTGGTAGCAGCGCGTCGCCAGCGGCAGGTCCTGGCGCAAGCGGGCCAGCTCGGCCTGTACCAGCAGGTCTTTCGCGCCGAGATTCTCAGGGCCGATGCCGGCCCAGTGGGCGAGGCTGGACCGCAGCGCCTCGATCCGCTCCAGCAGTTCGCCGGCGTCTGGCCGTCCCGGCTCGCGGCGCAAGGCGCGGATCAGGATCAGCGCCGCGTAGAAACTCGATTCCGGCACCTTGGCCTGGCCGCGCATGATTGCGGTGATGATGCCGAGCTGGCCGGCCAGCGCCTCGGCATCGGCGGCGTCGAACAGCCAGGCGTTGCGGATCTTCCCCTGCAAAAAGTAGGCATTGTAGAGGCGCGAAGCGCCGTACTGCTCGAGGAAGCGCGCCTCGCTGAACGTGTCGTCGTCGTAGCTGTCGCTGCGCGCCGTCAGGCCCATCAGGGACCTGATCGGCTGGAGCGCGCCGGCGACGCAGCAGTCGGCCATCGCCTGCTGCCCGTTGGCGCGCATCAGCGCCAGGTCGTGCTCGACGTCCTGCATCAGGTCCGGCAGGTAGTCGCCGAGGATGATCCTTTCGGTCGCGCGCACGGCAGCCACCACGCCGACCTGCACGAAATCGCCGATCTCCAGCGCCCAGCCGAAGGCTTCCTCGTACAGGGCATCCGAGCTGCGCAGCGGACGCGTCCAGTGATTGCACATGGCGGCGAACATCAGGGTGGTCTGGATGCGAATCTGCACGTTGGCGCGGCTCCTGGCCAGCGCCAGCGCCATCGCGCCGAAGCGATAGCTACGCTCGAAGTCGCCGCTTTGCAGCGCGAAATGCGTCGCGTAGGCGACGTAGCCGGCGGCGCTGAAGTCGCTTTTTCCCTCTTGCATGGAGAGATGGGTCATCTCCAGGGGCATCAGCCCGCTTATATCCTGCGTGCCGGCATAATACGCGGCCATCCACAGGCCGTGCATCAGCTGCAGCGCCGCCACCGCGGCCGGATCGCGCATCTCGCCCGCCGCCAGCAGCTCCTCGGGATCGCGGCCCTGGTGAAGGCGCATGGTGTCGGCCATGAGTTCGTCGAAGCGCGTCTTCAGCAGGGCCGCCTCGTGCGGGATGTCGACGCCCAGCAGCGCCAGGCCTTCGCGCAGCACGGCGATGGCATCTTGCAAGCGGCCCTGCAACTGGTACTGGTGGGCCTGGACGGAAATGCAGCGCACCTGTTCGAGGGGCGTGCGGCTGTGCGCGCGCACCATCGGGTAGATCGCCTCGGCGGCGTCGAACCGGCCGCACAGGTAATAGGCTTCGGCGGCGCCGAGCTGGAGGTCGAGCCAGAGGCCGGTGTGGTGCTGCCATGCATCCGCCGGCAGCAGCTCGAGGCCGATGCGCATGTGCTCCAGCGTGGCCTGGAAGGCGGCGGACCGGCGCGCCCTGGCGCCGGCGCGCAGGTTCAGCCCGGCCAGCTGCAGGCGCTCGGCGGCGTCCTGGATCAAGCCGCGGCCGGCGTTGAGCTGCTCGACGATCTCGAACAGTTTGCCGTCCTGCCGCTCCGGCGCCGTGTCCCGCAGCAGCAGGCGGCCGATGCGCAGGTGGTTGGCGCCGCGCGCGCCGGCGTCGAGGACTTCGTAGGCCGCCTGCTGCACGCGGTCGTGCAGGAAGCGGTAGCCGATGCCGCTGCTGCCGGCGGCGGGGCCGGCATCCGCATCGAGGTATTTGTAGCGTTCGTCGAGCGGCTGGATCAGCCCCGCATCGAGCGCCGGCCACAGGTCCTGCTGCGTGCGCCAGGCGGCGCGTTCGACCACCAGGGCCAGCGTGTCGAGCGTGAAGCGGTTGCCGATCGAGGCGGCCAGCTGCAGCAGGTGCTGGGTCGCCGACGGCAGGCGGCGGATCTTGTCGAGCAGGAGATCGACCACGTTGTCGGTGTACGCCGCCTGCTCGATCGCGGCCAGGTCCCAGTCCCAGCAATTGTCCGCGGCGCGGTAGCGCAGGTGGCCCGCTTCATGGATCGAACCCAGGAACTGGTTGAGGAAGAAGGGATTGCCGGCGGTCTTGCGGAAGCACAGCCGGCTGAGCGGCGCGCAGTCGGCGAGCGGCACGCGCACCGTGGCCGAGACGATGCGCGCCACCTGCTGCTCGGTCAGGGGCCCCAGCACCAGCGTCGATACCTTGAGGCCGTCCGCCAGCAGCTTGTCGCGCAAGCCGATCAGCGGACGGGTGGCCTCGGCTTCGTTGTCGCGGTAGGCGCCGATGACCAGCAGGTGGCGCGAGCGCATGAACAGCTCGATCATCCGCAAGGTCGGCGCGTCGGCCCATTGCAGGTCGTCGAGGAACAGCACCAGCGGATGCCCGGCAGCGGCGAATACCTGGGCAAAGCGCGGGAACACCCGGCTCAGGCGGAGCTGGGCCTGTTCCGGCGCCAGCAGGGGCGCCGCCTCGACCGGACCGACGATCAGCGCTAGCTGGGGAATCAGTTCGGCCATTACGCCAAGCCCGCTGCCCAGGGTCTCGCGCAGCTTGTCCGCCCATTGCCGCAGCACGTCCTGGGGCTCGGCGAGCAGCTGGCGCACCAGTCCCTGGAAGGCCTGGATCAGCGAGGCGTAAGGCAGGTCGCGCTGGAACTGGTCGAATTTACCGGACAGGAAGCAGCCGCGCCGGGCGACGATCGGCTTCTGCACCTCGTTCACCACCGCCGACTTGCCGATGCCGGAATAGCCGGCCACCAGCAGCATCTCGCCGCCGCCATCGGCGCTGCGTTCGAAGGCCGCCAGCAGTGCCGTGATCGCCTTTTCGCGCCCGTGCAGGGCCTGCGGTACCAGGAAGCGGCCGTTGTGGTCGGACAGCCGCAGCGGCTGCGCCGGTGCCGCCTGACCCGCGCGGCAGGCTTCGAGGTCGCGGCGCAGGCCTTCCACGCTCTGGTAGCGCTGGTCGGCGTTCTTTTCCAGCAAGCGCTGGACGATCGCCAGCAGCGCGCCAGGCAGGCCGGCCAGCGCCGGGTTGAGCCAGTCCGGGCTGCGCGCGATGTGGCAGTGCACCAGCTCCATGCCGTCGCGCGCATCGAAGGGCGGCTGGCCGGCCAGCAATTCGTGGAAGGTGGCGCCGAGCGCGTAGAAATCGGCGCGGTAGTCGACCCGCCGGTTCATGCGCCCGGTCTGCTCCGGCGCCATGTAGCGCAGCGTGCCTTCCAGCGCATGCGGGTGGACGATGCCCTGGTTTTCCTGCGGCAGCTCGCAGGCGATGCCGAAGTCGATCAGCTGCAGCAGGCGCCGTTCGGCATTCCACACCAGGTTGGAGGGATTGATGTCCTTGTGGATCACACCCTGGCGGTGGACCTCTTCCAGCGCCGCGCACAGCTGCAGCGCGATCTCGAAGAAGTCGTCCAGCGCCAGGATGCCCTGCGGCTGGGCGCGCAGGAATTTGTCGAGGGCGAGGCCGCCGGCGTCTTCCTGGATCATGGTCCAGCGCCCGCCATGCAGCGCCAGCGCGAGCGGACGCACCACGCCCGGATGGCGGCAGCGGCGCGCGATCGCGTACTCGCGCTTGAACTGCGCCAGCTGCTGGAAGGACGGGAACTGCTGGTTGGGCTGCTTGACGATGAGCGCAGTACCGTCCCGCGCGCGGGCGCGATAGACCAGCGAGCGGGAACTGTCGTGCAGCTGTTCGATGATCTCGTGGTCGAAAAGGGCGCTCATGGGATGGGCTTGCAGTGTGGCAAATATTATATCAGCATGCCGCCGCCTGGGAGCGTCGAAAATCCGATATCGATCTGCATAATCGGTCGTTTGCTTTCGTCGCGGACGCGGTTAAGGTGGGCTTTCCCATCATTGAACCACACCGCCATGACCGACACACTCACGCCCAGCCGCGCGGCGGCATCCTGTCGCAGCGCTGCCGATCTCCCGGCGCCGGCGGCGCTTCCTGCGGGGTTTCCCATTTACCTCGACTACGCGGCGACCACGCCCGTCGATCCGCGCGTCGCGCAGAAGATGCTGGTGTACATGACCGAAAAATTCGGCAACCCGGCCAGCAGCTCCCACGCTTTCGGCATTGAGGCCGCTTCGGCGGTGCAGCGGGCGCGCGCCCAGGTCGCGGCCCTGGTCGGCGCGGCCGCCGGCGACATCGTCTGGACTTCCGGCGCCACCGAATCCAATAACCTCGCGCTGAAAGGCGCGGCCCACGCGAACCGCGCCAAAGGCCGGCACCTGGTCACGCTGACGACCGAGCACAAGGCCGTGCTGGACACCATGCGCCGGCTGGAGAGCGAGGGCTACGAGGTCACCTACCTGCAGCCGCAGCCGAACGGCCTGCTCGACCCGGCCGCCTTCGAAGCGGCGCTGCGGCCCGACACCATCCTGGCCTCGGTCATGATGGTCAACAACGAGATCGGCGTGATCCAACCGATCGGCGAACTGGGACGCATCTGCCGCGCCCGCGGCGTACTGCTGCACGTGGACGCGGCACAGGCGGCCGGCAAGGTGGCGATCGACGTCGATCGCCTGCAGGTCGACCTGCTGTCGCTGAGCGCCCACAAGGTCTACGGTCCCAAGGGCATCGGCGCCCTCTACGTGCGCAGCGATCCGCGGGTGCGGCTGGAGGCGCAGATGGATGGCGGCGGGCACGAGAAGGGCTTGCGTTCCGGCACCCTGCCCAGCCACCAGATCGTGGGCATGGGCGAGGCCTTCGAACTGGCGCGCCTGGACATGGCGAACGAAACCGCGCGCATCGGCGCGCTGCGGGAGCGCCTGTGCGGCGGGCTCGCCGCCCTGCCCGGCGTGCGCTTCAACGGCGACATGGAACAGCGCATTCCACACAACCTGAACATCAGCTTTACCGGCGCCGGCGCCGATGCCCTGGCCGACAAGCTGCCCGGCATCGCGGTGTCGGCCGGTTCCGCCTGCAACTCGGCCAGCGCCGCGCCCTCCTACGTCCTGCGCGCGCTCGGCCTGAGCGAGGCGCTGGCCCGCGGCGCGATGCGGATCACCCTGGGCCGCTACACAGGCGCCGCCGACGTCGACTATCTGCTGCGGCAGCTCCGGCTGGCGCTGCGGGTTCAGTAACCGACGGTGAAGCGCTGGCGCGAATGGGCCGGTTTCTCGAGTTCGTCGACCATCGCGATGGCGAAATCCTCGTACGAGATCGAGCTGCCTTTTTCGCCCGTCAGCAGTTCGTCCTGGCCGAGCCGGAAGCGGCCCGTGCGCTCGCCGGGCACGAACATCGCCGACGGTGACAGGAAGGTCCAGTCCAGGTCCTGGACTTGCCGCAGGGCGTCGAGGAAAGCGGCGCCACGCGTCGCCTCGGCCTTGTAGGCTTCGGGGAAATCGGGCTGGTCGAGCAGGCGCTTGCCGGGCGCCACCAGCAGGCTCGCGGCGCCGCCCACCACCAGGTAGCGCGGCACGCCGGCGCTGCGCACCGCGGCCAGCAGGGTTTCGGGGTCGCTGTCCAGGAAGCGCACCGCGCTGATCACGGCATCGTGTCCGCGCAGTACGGCGGCGAGGCCGGCTTCGTCATTGATGTCCGCGCGCGCGGCGCTGACGCCCGCACGCGCCGGAACCTTGCCGGGATCGCGGCCGATGGCGGTGACCTGGTGGCCGCGTGAAACGAGTTCGTCGAGCAGGCGGGAACCGACGTTGCCGGTGGCGCCGATGAGGGCAATACTTGCCATGAAAATTTCTCCGTGTAGACCACGCCCCATCCTATGCTAGGCTGGAGCCCTTTACAAGAAGTCACCGCGGCATGATCTGGTCAGTGCGGCCTGACCATGCCGGACCGATTCCCATGCGCGACACACTAATTGCCCATCCCTGCCTGGACGCCGACACCGCGGACGGCTGCCCGATCCGCGACATCCTCGACCGCATCGGCGACCAGTGGACCCTGCTGGTCCTGCATTCCCTCGATTGCGGCACCCTGCGCTTCAATGAATTGATGCGTGCGATCGGCGACGTGTCCAAGCAGATGCTGTCGACCACGCTCAAGCGCCTGGAAGAAGACGGTTTCGTGCTGCGGACCGTGTATCCGGAAGTGCCGCCGAGGGTCGAATACGAGCTCACGCCGCTCGGGCGTTCCTTCATGGTGCCGATGCGTGGCCTGGTCGACTGGGCCAACCGGCATCACGAAGCGATTCGCGACGCCAGGCGCCAGTACCGCCTGCCTGGATGATGGGTGATGGGTAATGCTTGCCGGCGCCCGGCCTGGATGGACGGCCGGCCCGGACGCCGCTTCAAGTGATACCGATGCGGTCGCCCGGGCCCTTGTCCGCCTGGCTTACTGCTTTGCGGTGAAGCGGCGGCGCATTGCGCCGAAGGCCATCGCGCCTGCGCCCAGCAGGGCCAGCGAGCCCGGTTCCGGCACCTCGCCGCCGGGATTGCCCGGGGTCTCGCGCTCGAAGGCGGCCACCCGGACGGTTTCCGGCGCCCCTTGCGTTGTGCCGTTCAGGAACTGGACACCACCTCCGACAATGCAGTTGGCCAGGTTACTGCAGAAGCCCGCGGCGTCGGCGGCCTGGGCGTCGTCCAGGACGAAACGGTGAAGGCCCGATTGGCCGATACCACCGGTGTCGCTGAGCACCAGGTCCGGTCCCATGTAGTTGTAGTATCTCGTCGTACTGTCCGAAACCCTGAACAGGCTCATATAGAGGTCGGTCAGTGTGGCCGTGGTCGCGCCGGGCTCGCTGACGTTGACGACGAAGCCGAGCTGGCCCGCGCTGGCGAGGCCGGTGATCGAACTGAGGAAATAGGTATTGTTACCAGCGTTACCGGCAGTGTTGTCGCCGCCTTCCAGGGCCGTGGGCATGCCCAACTTTAAGGCCGTCGGGCAGGTTTCCGCCGGGGTGGCCGGATTGCCGCTGACGTAGGTCACGCATCCGGACTCGGTGCCGTTTTTCTTCCCACCACCATTGTCCTGGACCGTTACCACCGTCTGTACCGCCCCCAGGCCGGTGCCGGTCTGTTGCGTTCCCGTTTGATAGACCAGGTTTGCGAACGCTGGCGCCGCGCCCGTTAGAAATGCCGTTGTCAATGCAATTTTCAGAACCTTAGATCTCATTATTTTGCTCCCCCAGAAGTTACTTCGCTTTTATATGGACATCCAAGTAATGCAACTCTTAACCACAGCAAAATACATTCCAGCTTAAATGAGTTCTTTCAGATCAACGACTTAACTGAACATTCATTGTAACCCCAAAGAAATGCGTAAAGATTACCGAAAGTTTCCATGTCACCACCTTTCGTTTGGACACTTACTTGAGACCGTCGAACAACCCGCCGCGAGCGAGGCGGCGCCTGTATCGCGTGACGTGGATGCTGGCGGGCTCGCCGGATACGACGACCGTCATCGGCGAGGTGGAGATGAACGGCAAAGGCTGGCCGACCGGCGCCGGCATCCGGCACCGCGTCCTTACCTGCCGCGACCGCGCGGCTGCTGAGGCCGGCGCCCTGGGCGCAAGGTCTAGGCCGTGCCGATCCCGCCGCTGCCGTACATCCGTTCGAAGTCCCCGATGGGCATCGGCCGGCCCAGCAGGTAACCCTGCAGCGTGCCGCAGCCGCCATCGACCAGGAAGTTGCGCTGCGCTTCGTGTTCGACGCCCTCGGCAACGATGTCGAGCTTGAGCGTGCGCGCCAGCGCGATGATCGCCTTGACGATCGGCACGGCATCGGGATTGACGTGGACGTCGTGCACGAAGGAGCGGTCGATCTTCAGGGCGGTGAGCGGAAAGCGCTTCAGGTAGGCGAGCGAGGAATAGCCGGTACCGAAGTCGTCCAGCGAGAAATGCAGGCCGTGGCCGCGCAGTGCGCGCATGCGCTCGATCGTGTCCGCGACATTTTCGGCAAGCACGCTTTCGGTCAGTTCCAGGCAGAGCTTGCCCGGCGGCGCGCCGGTTTCCTCGAGGATGTCGACCATCCGGGCGACGAAATCGGCACTGCGCAGCTGGTGCGCGCTGACGTTGACCGCCAGCTCGAGCTGTCCGAGTACATGGTCGCTGCGCCAGCGTGCCAGCGCGCGGCAGCTTTCCTCCAGCACGTGCTGGCCGAGCGGCACGATCATGCCCGACGACTCGGCCAGGCCGATGAATTCGGTGGGACCGAGCAGCGAGCCGTCGGCGCGGCGCCAGCGCAGCAGCACTTCGGCGCCGACCACCTGGCCCTCACTGTTGAACTGGGGCTGGCAGAACAGCACGAACTGGTGGTCCAGCAAGCCTTCCCGCAGCGCCCGCTCCAGCCTTGCCTGGTATTCGGCCGAGGCCTGCATGCGAGGATCGAAGAAGCGCGCGGTATTGCGTCCTTCCGCCTTGGCACGGTACATGGCGAGGTCGGCCTGCTTGAGCAGGGTCTCGATGCCGGTCGCGGCGCCGTCGAACAAGGTGACCCCGATGCTCGGCGTGCTGACGAACAGGCGTCCATCCAGGTAATAAGGCTGGCCGAGCGTGAACAGCAGCTTTTCCAGAACGTGCTGGGCCTCGATCACCGCCTCGTGCGGGTCGTCGCCCAGGTCTTCCAGCACCAGCACGAACTCGTCGCCGCCCAGCCTGGCCAGCTGGTCGCAGTGGCGCAAGGTATGGCGCAGGCGCTCGGCCACCTGGCGCAGCAGCATGTCGCCGAAGTCGTGGCCCATCGTATCGTTGAGCAGCTTGAAATTGTCCAGGTCGAGAAAGACCACCGCCCCGAGGCGGCCCGTGCGTTCGCTGCGCGCCAGCGCCTTGTCCAGTTCCTCGCCCAGCAGGCGGCGGTTCGGCAGGCCGGTGAGATGGTCGTAATAGGCCAGTTCGTAGATACGGCGCTCCGCCAGTTTTTGCTCGGTCAGGTCGGTATTCGTTCCGGATACACGCAGGGCCTTGCCCGCCGCATCGCGCGTCACCAGGCCGCGCGACAGCACCGGTACGTAGTGGCCGTCGCGATGGCGCAGGCGCCATTCGACGCTATAGGTGCCGCGCTGGCTGGCCAGCAGATCGTCCCAGTAGCCGGCAACACGCACCCTGTCGTCGGGGTGGGCGAGGTCCAGCCAGAGGCTGGTATCGGTCCCCAGTTCGCCGGGCCGGTAGCCGAGCATTTCCCACCAGCGGTCCGAGTAATAAATCTCGTTCTTCTCGAGATCGTAGTCCCACGGCGCATCGGTCGAGCCTTGCAGGATCAGGCGCAGCCGTTCCTCGGACTTCTGCAATCCCTGCTGGGCCTGCTTCATCGCGGTACAGTCGGTGAAGCAGACGATGACCCGGCAAAGTTTGCCCTTGGAATCGAATTCCGGATACGCGTTACAGATCAGCCAGCGCACCGATTCCGGCTGCGGTTCGGCAATGCCGAGGATGACTTCCGAGACCTTGCTGCCGGTGCGCAGCACGACGTTGGCGGGAAGTTCATCCGGCGGCAAGGGCGAGCCGTCGGCGCGCAGCAGGGGCCGGGCCTTCCCGCTGACCCTGTTCTTCAATTGCTCGACGCTCATGCCGATCAGTTCGCAGGCGAGCCGGTTCGCGTTCAGGATGCGGCCGTCGACGCCATGCACGACGACGCCCGCGGGAATGTGCTCGAGCAGATCGTCGAGCTGGGGCTGGATTGCCGGGGCGTTGTGGGAGGCCATGATGTGATCCGCGCTGAGAAACCGGAAGTTACAGCCGATGGTAGCACGGCCCTGCCAGTGGGCGCGCAAGACTTTGCGATAAGTAAATTAGACCACATCAGCAGCATTTCGCACCCCTCCGTTCGGCGCTTGCCCGACAATCAGGCAATCCTGGTCGCGGTGTCCTTACGTCCGGGATCCCATCCAACGACAATAAAGGAGACAAGATGCCCCATCCAATCGACCTGCAACGTCGCCACCTGCTGCTGGCCAGCGGCACCGCCCTGGCCGCCGGCCTGCTGCCCTCGTTCGCGCGCGCCGCCGGCGCCACCCCGCTGAAGGTCGGCCTGATCGTGCCGATGTCCGGCCCCTTCGCCTCCACCGGCCGCCAGGTCGACGCGGCGGTGCGGCTGTTCATCCAGCAGCACGGCGATACCGTGGCCGGCCGCAAGATCGAAGTCATCCTGAAGGACGACGGCGGGCTCTCGCCCGACGTCACCAAGCGCCTGGCCCAGGAACTGGTGGCGCGCGACAAGGTCGAGGTGCTGGCCGGCTTCGGCCTGACGCCGCTGGCCCTGGCCGCGGCCCCCATCGCCACCCAGGCCAAGGTGCCGATGATCGTGATGGCGGCCGCCACCTCGATCATTCCGCAGCGCTCGCCCTACATCGTGCGCACCGGCCTGACCCTGCCGCAGGTCACGGCGCCGCTGGCCGAATGGGCGCCGAAGAACAAGATCAAGACCGTGGTGACCCTGGTGTCCGACTACGGTCCGGGGCTCGACTCCGAAAAGACCTTCGTCACGCGCTTCACCAAGGCGGGCGGCAAGATCCTGGAAAGCCTGCGCGTCCCGCTGCGCAATCCGGACTACGCGCCCTTCCTGGCGCGCGTGCGCGACGCCAGGCCGGACGCGCTGTTCGTGTTCGTCCCCTCGGGCGAGGGGGCGGCGGTGATGAAGCAGTTCACCGACCGTGGCCTGGCCAATGCCGGCATCCGCCTGATCGGCACCGGCGACGTGGTCGACGACGACCTGATGGAAACCATCGGCGCGGCTTCGGAAGGCGTGGTCTCGAGCTTCAATTACTCGGCCGCCCATCCCTCGCCGGAGAACAAGGCGTATGTGGAGGCCTTCGAGAAGGCCAACAAGGGCATGCGCCCGAACATGCACTCGGTCGGCGCCTACGATGGCATGCAGCTGCTCTACCTGGCCCTGGCCAAGACCGGCGGCGACAGCAATGGCGACAAGCTGCTGGCGGCGATGAAGGGCATGGCCTGGGTTAGCCCGCGCGGCCCGATGGAGATCGACCCGGCGACCCGCGACACGATCCAGAACGTCTATCTGCGCAAGGCCGAGAAGGTGAACGGCGGCTGGTACAACGTGGAGTTCGACAAGATCGAGAAGTTCCGCGATCCGGGCGCCTGAACCCGGCCGGGGCAAGCGGACATCGCCGCCGCTTGCCCCTACTTCCCTTGCCTCAGAACGAGTGCTTGATACCGGTGATCACGCCGGTTTGCGACAGGCCCGCACCGACCGAGCCGCCCGAGCTCAGGGCCACAGCGGCAGTACCGTCGTTGACGATATGGCCGGCCGCGACATACACGGTGGTGCGCTTCGAGAAGTTATACATGGCGCGCAGCAGGAGCTGCGCCGAATCGTTCGGGCTGTCCTTGAAATCGAGCCTGGCGATCTGCCCGTCGACGACCAGTTGCGGAGTCACGGAATAGGCGGCATCGACGTAGGCCAGCGTGCTCTTCGGCTGGGTCTTGCTGCCCTCGTTATTCCGGTGCAGGACGCCGGCGCCGAGTTTCCATGCGCCCACGTTGGCGTAGCCGGCAACATGCAGGCGCGAATCCGACAGGTCCGCACTCGTCAGCCCGGCGGCGGCACCGGGGCCGCCACGCAGATTGTCGTAGGCGACCACGGCACCGAATGCCGATCCCGGGGCGTCATAGCGCAGCAGACCGGAATATTCGCGGCAGGCCTGGGCGCTGGTGGCGGATTCGCCGGGACAGTTGGTGGCCGACGGCCCGCCCGCCGCCGAGACGTCGCGGCCGAGGCTATAGGTGGCGCCGACCGTGATGCGGTCGAAGGATCCCTTGTACGAGATCGAATTGTCGTGGCGCCCGTTCGGGATGAAGGAGTCCAGGGTGCCGATGCCGTAGACGCTGGGGCCGAAGGGGTCGACGTCGAAGGTCGAGATGTACAGCATATTGTAGGTGCGGCCGATGGTCAGCGCGCCCCACTTGCCGGCCAGGCCGACCCAGGCCTGGCGGCCGAACAGGCGCCCGCCCTGGTTCACGTTGCCGGTATCGGGCTGGAAGCCGTTCTCCAGCGTGAAGATGGCCGAGAGGCCGTTGCCGAGATCTTCGCTGCCGCGGAAACCCAGGCGCGACGGGAACATGCCGCCGGTCAGGCCGGGCACGCGGGTCACGCCCGCGCCGGACGCGTTCGCGTTGTCGTAGTGTTCGATGGCGGCATCGATCAGGCCATAGACCGTGACGCTGGACTGTGCATGGGCGGCGCCGGACAGGGCTGCGATGGCTGCGGCGAGTATGTAGGTCTTCTTCATTGTGTCTCCAGGATGCGCTGCAGCGCTCTCGTTGCCTGTACCAGACGCGAGTCCCGGCAGGCGCCGGCGCTGCAGCACCGGTGCCGGCATGATCTTGTTTGTTATGGGCGAGGCTCAGGCCAGCGCGGTGCGCGCCGCGCTGCGGGACGCGACGATGGACAGGGCCGCGAAGATGGCCGGCATGGCGAGGATGCCGATCACCGCGGAGAAGCTCCACCCCATGGTCAGCAGCAGGCCACCGAGGAAGGAACCGAGGATGCTGCCGAAGCGGCCGACGCCGAGCATCCACGACACGCCGGTGGCGCGGACCGCGGTCGGGTAGCAGGAAGGCGCGAAGGCGTTCAGGCCGGTCTGGGCGCCGCTCATCTTGCGGCCATTGGTATGGGCTCGGATATCGAGCGTTTGAACTGCAGTCATTGCCGTCTCCTGTTTTGTCTGACTAGACTCTACACACGGCCAGTTGACGCAGGATTGCTTTCAACACCAATTGCGTTCCAATTTACTTATCGTGGGATTCGACCGTGGCGGCCGCCAGATGCAGCTCGGCCAGCAGGGCTTTTGCCCCCGGCGACAGGTGCGCGCCCGCGCGGGTGGTGACGCCGATCTGCCGTTCGAGGCCGGGCATCTCCAGCCGCAGCACCGCCAGCTGCCCCGTTTCGATCTCGTAATGCAGCTGGTGCGGCGACAGCACGGTCAGCATGTCCGAGGACAGCAGCAGGCCGCGCAGCAGGGCCAGGTCGCCGGTTTCGACGGCCGGCGGCGGCGGCGGATGGCCATGCTCGTTGTAGAAGTTCTCGAGCGCCATGCGCAGCGGCGAACCCGCGCGCGACAGCACCCAGGCATAGGGTTCGAGATCCTTGAAGGACAATCCAGCCTTGCCGGCAAGCGGGTGGTCGACCCGCGCGATCAGGGCGGGATGGTCCTGCATCAGCGGCGTGCTGTCGAGCCCCTGGCTGGCCGACTTGCGCAGCGCGCCGATGATGAAGTCGACCCGTCCGCTCAACAGCCCCGCCGCCAGTTCCTCGTATGGGCTTTCGAGGGACCGCACCCGCAGCCGCGGATATTTTTTGACCAACGCGGCGATCGCCGCCGGCAGCACCAGGGTCCGCGCCAGCGGCAGCGCCCCGATCGTGACCACACCTTCGAGCACGCCGTTCAGGGCGGCGATATCGGCGTGGATGTGCTCGAGCTCGACCAGCACCCGGTTGAAGCGCAGGATCCAGCGGCTGCCCGCATCCGAGGGCAGCATGCCGTGGGCGGTACGCCGGAACAGGCTTTGCCCGAGCCCTTCCTCGAGCTTGGCCAGGGCCTGGCTGACCCCGGACTGCGACATGTCCATCGCCTGGGCCACGGTCGGCATGTGGTGGACCTCGGCCAGCATGGTCGCCACCTGCAGGCGGCGTTCGTTGAACAGGGCTTCCATGCTGGTGACCAGGTAGCCTTCGCGCGCGCCGAGCCGGGCGGCGTCGTCGCGCACCTCGCGCAATTCTGCCTCGATGATCTGGGCCCGCAGGCGCACCACCTCCCCCGCCGCGGTCAGCAGCATGCCGCGCCCCTTCCGTTCGAATAATTGGGTGCCCAGGCTTTCCTCGAGCGACGCGACGGAACGCGTGACGGCGCTGGATGCCCGGTACAGCATGTCGGCGGAACGCCGGATGCCGCCGGTGGCGGCAACGGTATTGAAAGCGCGCAGATGGTGGAGATTAATGATCGACATGGCACCGAAGGATAGAGGTTTTGACCGGGCCGCTGGAGCGCCGATAAGTATTTTGGAACGGTTTTCGCGCATAAGGCAACCCAAATATGCGCCCGGCTGCCGATACTTGATCCATCCGAGTGGAGCACATTCCAGATGATCACCGAGACCGACAACGACGACGACTACCGTCCCCTCCCCTGCACGCTGATGCGCGGCGGTACTTCCCGCGGCCCCTTCTTCCTGGCCTCCGACCTGCCGGCCGATGTCGCCAGCCGCGACCGCGTGCTGCTGGCCGTCATGGGCTCGCCCGACAAGCGCCAGATCGACGGCCTGGGCGGCGCCCATCCGCTGACCAGCAAGGTCGGCATCGTCAGCGCGAGCGGCACTCCGGGCGTGGACCTGGATTTCCTGTTCGCCCAGCTGCAGCCGGATTCCGACAAGGTCGACACCACGCCCAACTGCGGCAATATGCTGGCGGCGGTGCTGCCCTTCGCCATCGAGCGCGGGCTGGTGCAGGCGGGCCCCGGCACCACCACGGCGCGCATCCTGACCCTCAATACCGGCATGCAGTGCGATGTCACGGTGCAGACGCCGGGCGGGCGCATGCGCTATGCGGGCGACACCCGCATCGACGGCGTGCCCGGCAGCGCGTCCGCCGTGAAGATCAACTTCCTCGATACGGCCGGCTCGGTCTGCCCTGCCATGCTCCCGACCGGGAACACGCTGGACCGCGTGTCCTTCGCCACCGCCGGCGGCGCCATTCAGGAAGTGGACGCCACCCTGATCGACAACGGCATGCCGATGGTGCTGGTGCGAGCCGCCGATTTCGGCATCACGGGACGCGAGAGCGCGGCGGAGCTGAACGCCGACGAGGCCCTGAAGGCCAGGCTGGAAGCGCTGCGCCTGGCCGTCGGCCCGGCGATGGGCCTGGGCGACGTCAAGGCCAGGAACTACCCGAAGATGTGCCTGGTGTCCGCGCCCGGCGCCGGCGGCGCCGTCTCGACCCGCTGCTTCATCCCCCACGTCTGCCACGACGCCATCGGGGTGCTGGCGGCGGTGACCGTGGCCACGGCCTGCGTGCTGGAGGGTTCGGTGACCCGGGGACTGGCGCGGGCCGGCAGCGGCTTGCGGCGCACCGTCTCGGTCGAACATCCGACCGGCGAGTTCAGCGTCGAACTGGAACTCGACCCTCGGGATCAACAGAAAGTCGCCGGCGCCGCCCTGCTGCGCACGGCGCGTCCCATCATGCGCGGCGAAGTCCTGGTACCCGCCGCCCTCCTGCACGAGAAAGCACAATGAAAAAGCCTTTGATCATCGATTGCCACGGCCACTACACCACCGCGCCGAAAGCCCTGGAAGACTGGCGCAACGCCCAGGTCGCCAACCTGAGCACGCCCGAACTGGGCCCGCGCGTCTCCGACCTTCGCATCACTGACGACGAGCTGCGCGCCTCGATCGAGGCCAACCAGCTGCGCCTGATGAAGGAACGCGGATCAAGCCTGACGATCTTCTCGCCGCGCGCCAGCTTCATGGCCCACCACATCGGCAACTTCGAGACCAGCGCCACCTGGGCCGCGATCTGCAACGAGCTATGCTACCGCGTGTCCCAGCTCTTCCCCGATCATTTCATCGGCGCGGCCATGCTGCCGCAGTCGCCGGGCGTCGACCCGCGCACCTGCATTCCCGAGCTGGAGCGCTGCGTCAGGGAATACGGCATGGTCGGCATCAACCTGAACCCGGACCCTTCGGGCGGCCACTGGAACTCGCCGCCGCTGTCCGATCGCTTCTGGTATCCGATCTACGAAAAGATGGTGGAGTACGACATCCCGGCGATGATCCACGTCTCGACCAGCTGCAATGCCTGCTTCCACACCACCGGCGCCCACTACCTGAACGCGGACACCACCGCCTTCATGCAATGCCTCACCAGCGAGCTGTTCAAGGACTTCCCGACCCTGAAGTTCCTGATCCCGCACGGCGGCGGCGCCGTGCCCTACCATTGGGGCCGCTTCCGCGGCCTGGCCCAGGAGATGAAGAAGCCGCTGCTCGAAGAGCACCTGTTGAATAACATCTTCTTCGACACCTGTGTCTACCACCAGCCGGGCATCGACCTGCTGACCAAGGTGATCCCGGTGAAGAACGTGCTGTTCGCCTCCGAGATGATCGGCGCCGTGCGCGGCATCGACCCGCAAACCGGCCACTACTACGACGACACCAAACGCTATATCCAGGCCGCCACGCTCAGCGACGAAGACCGCTTCCAGATCTTCGAAGGCAATGCGCGCAAGGTCTACCCGCGCCTGGACACCGCACTCAGGAACAAAGGACTGTAAGATGACCACGCCTCATATGAACCAGCTCGGCATCGTCAAGCGCAACATCGAGCGCGCCGACCGCGGTATCGTCGAGCGCCTGGCGGCCTTCGGCAGCGCCACCGTGCACGAAGCCATGGGCCGGGTCGGCCTGATGAAGCCCTATATGCGCCCCATTTACCCGGGCGCCCAGGTGGGTGGCAGCGCCGTCACCGTGCTGCTGCATCCCGGCGACAACTGGATGCTGCACGTGGCGGCGGAACAGATCCAGCCCGGCGATGTGGTGGTGGCCGCCTTGAGCGCCGAGTGCACGGACGGCTTCTTCGGCGACCTGCTGGCGACCAGCTTCATGGCGCGCGGCGCGAAGGCCCTGATCATCGACGCCGGCGTGCGCGACGTGCGCGTGCTGAAGGAGATGGGCTTTCCGGTGTGGAGCAAGGCGATCAGCGCCAAGGGCACGATCAAGGCGACGCTCGGTTCGGTGAACATCCCGGTGATCTGTGCCGGCGCCCTGGTCAACCCGGGCGACGCCGTGATCGCCGACGACGACGGCGTGGTGGTGGTGCCGGGCGGCGATGCCGCAAGGGTTGCGGATGCCGCGCAGAAGCGCGAAGACCTCGAAGGCGAGAAGCGCACGAAACTGGCCTCCGGCGTGCTGGGCATGGACATGTACGGCATGCGCGAGCCGCTGGCGCAAGCCGGTCTCAAATACATCGATTGATATGAAGAAAACGATTTATCTCCTGTGCGGCCTGCTGTGCGACGCCGCCGTCTGGGAAGCCCAGGCCGCGGCCCTGCAGCCGGACCACGAAGTCCGCACGATCAGCTTCGAGGGTCTGGCGTCGATGCAGGCCATGGCCGACAAGGTGCTGGCCGATGCGCCCGCGCGCTTTGCCCTGGCCGGCCACTCGATGGGCGGCAGGGTGGCGCTGGAAGTCGTCCGGCGCGCGCCGCAGCGCGTCGAGAGGCTGGCCCTGCTGGATACCGGCTTCGAGGCCGCCGCGCCCGGCGAACAGCAAAGGCGTATGGTCCTGGTGAACCAGGCGCTGAAGGAAGGTATCGCCTCGATCGCCGCGACCTGGGGCCTGCCGATGCTGGCCCCCGCCAAGCGCTCCGAACCGCGGCTGGTAAAGGCGGTGGTCGACATGGTGGGACGGATGTCGGGCGCGATCTACGCGGGCCAGACCCGCGCCCTCCTCGGCCGCCCCGATGCCACCGATGTGTTGAGGAGCATCGCCTGCCCGGCGATGGTGATCTGCGGGATGGAAGACGGCTGGAGCCCGCCCGAACGCCACGAGCGCATGGCCGAACTGATCCCGGGCGCGAAGCTGCGCCTGATCGAACACAGCGGCCATATGTCGATGATGGAAGAACCCGAAGCGGTCCTGCGCGCCTTGCGGGAATGGCTGGACATGAATACGATCTGAACGAGGAAGTCGAGAGAACATGGCGAAGATTATTGGCGGTATCGGGACCTCGCACGTCCCCACCATCGGGTTGGCATACGATAAGAAGCGGCAGAACGATCCGGCCTGGGCGCCGCTGTTCGAGAACTACAAGCCGGTCGCGAAATGGCTGGAAGAGCAGAAGCCGGACGTGCTGCTGTTCTTCTACAACGACCACGCGAACAGCTTCTTTTTCGATTGCTATCCGACCTTCGCGGTCGGCATCTCGCCGAACTTCGAGATGGCCGACGAGGGTGCGGGCAAGCGTCCGCTGCCCGATATCAAGGGCCATCCGAAGCTCGCCATCCACGTCATGGAATCGCTGGTCAACGACGAATTCGACATGGCCATGTTCCAGGACCGTCCGCTCGACCATGGCTGCAATTCGCCGCTGGCCCTGATGTGGCCGCACGAGCCCACCTGGCCGGGCGCCATCGTGCCGATCGCGATCAACGTCCTGCAATACCCGCTGCCCACCGCCGCGCGCTGCTACAAGCTGGGCAAGGCGGTGCGGCGCGCCATCGAATCCTATCCGGAAGACCTGAAGGTCGCGGTGGTCGGCACCGGCGGCCTCTCGCACCAGATCCACGGCGAACGTACCGGCTTCAACAACATCGAGTGGGACGAGGAATTCCTGCGTCTGATCGTCGAGGAGCCGGAAAGGCTGGCGAAGATGCGCCACGCGGAACTGGTGGAACTCGGCGGCGCCGAAAGCGCCGAGGTGATCATGTGGCTGGCCATGCGCGGCGCCCTGAACGACAACATCAGGTGCATCCACCAGAGCTACTACCTGGCCACCACCACGAATATGGCGGTCGCCATCTACGAACAGGGGGGCGACGGACACGCCCCCGCCGCGCCGGTGTACGGCAATCCGCAAACCGCCGGCCTGGAGGAACTCGAAGGCACCTATCCCTTCGACCTGAACGCCAGCATCCACGCGGCTCGCCTGAACCGCTTCTTCTGGCGCCATCGCGAGCCGGCCTTCCGCGAACTGGTCGCGCGCGACCTGGACGCCGCCTTCGACGAGCTGCAGCTGAACGAGGAAGAGCGCGGCCTGGTGACCCGCCAGGACTGGCTCGGGCTGGTGAAGTATGGCGTCAGCTTCTTCGTGCTGGAAAAATTCGCGCGCGTGGTCAAGATGTCGAACCCGGCCGTCTACGCCAGTATGCGTGGCGAGACCCTCGAAGACTTCCTGAAAACCCGGCGGGTGCCGGAGTCGGCCTGAGGACGATGAGCATGCACGTCGACGACCACGCCGCCATCGAAAGGGCCTGCGCCCGCCTGATCTCGGAATACGCCTACCTGAACGACCAGCGGCGTTACGAGGAACTTGCGGCCCTGTTCACGCCGGACGCCCTGCTCTTTCGGCCATCGGCGCCGGACCAGGCCATCGCCGGCATTGATGCCATCCTCGCCGCCTTCCGCAAGCGGCCTCTTGACGTCATGACCTTCCATGTCTGCACCGACATCATCGTCAGCGTCGACGATGCCGGGTCGGCGCGCGGACAATCGCGGATCCTGCTGCTGTCGGCCAGGCGTCCCGCCGAGGAGGGGTCCAGGCCGGCCGCCGCCGAGGCGCCCGTGCCCGGCGTCTTTTACGACAGGTTCAGGCTGACGGACAGCGGCTGGAAGTTTGCCGAGCGGCGCGGGTCGTTCTGGATTTGATGAAGGCTTATAAATCGGCCTCGTCAAGGCTTCGCTAGCTTGCCGGTCACCGAGCACCTTGTCGGCAATACTTATTTGTTGCGAAATTACTGGCGTAGAGAATGGCTCTGCGCCAGTCGGACAGCCATTCATGTGATTAAGTACTCGCCCATAAATAAATGTGTTTTTGGCTGCCAGAACCGGCGCGTTGCTGCGTTGGCTCCTGCTTGCAGTGCTCGCACTGCGGCGCACTCGCCGCCTTGCACCGCATCCGGTTCTATTTGCCAAAATTCACATTTATTTCCGGTCAAGTACTTAGCTGGATTTGCGACGCCGGGTCGAAGCGAGTCCTGCGAAAGCCAGACCGAACAAGGCAAGCGTAGCGGGTTCCGGCACATCGGTATTGGGGCCGCCTGGATTGTTTTCGGAGCGGCCAAAACGTAAATCATCGAACGCGACGATATCGTTGGTAGCGTTGAAAGTTACGCTTGCAATCAGGTTGCCGTAATCGATAAACCCGATGAAGGCCCCTCCCCCATCCGTTGCGGACGGTACGTTGATCGTCTGGGTGACTGACGAACCATCGACATAGACGATGGTTTGTTGCGACACTAGATTTGTCTGCAGGCCGGTAACGTAAAATCCGAAAGCATCGACCGGATTAACGAAGCTGAACGTCGCCGAACCGCCAACCAGGCTGCGGAAGTATTGTCCGCCGGCCGTCGTGTTAAACCCGCATAAGGCACCACATCCCGAGTTATTGGTTGTGACGCCGCCAGTGATGGTCAGGTTGGCCGGCAGGGCCGACTCGAAATCAACCGTATTGAGATTTCCGGCAACCGAAAGAAAAGCTGCGGCTGCCGCAGTAGAGTTGACCATTTGCGCAAGCGAGGACACGTTATTGTCACCGCCAAGGTAGGTAACCGGCGCGGCTTGCGCTGCAACGCCAGCCCCCGACAGGATTGCGACGACGGCGAATTTGGATGCAATAGACATAAAAGCTCCTTTATTTTGATTGGGATGTTGCGCTCCTCACGTAGCATTTTTTATGCCACTGTAGATTTTTTTAAATTTTTCAACGACTTGCAGTTATTTTTTTCAAATTAATTTTTGGTATTGTAAAAAACACTGACAGAAACCGGATTCATGCAAAGTGAATTCATGGATTCACAACCGGTCGTAAATGCTTATGCAGGAATTCGATAAGCAATTCGCATGAAATGCCAGCCGCACGCGGGTTATCGCGACATGCCGATAAAAACGAGGCGGTCAGCGATCACTCAGCGATGTGGTTTACATTACGCTCTTGTTACCAGTTTAAAAACTCACTGGACACGCGTGCGCGTGCGCGAGGAAGCCGTTTTGACGTCGTGCTTGCCTTGGATCGCATGGCCGCCTGGTCAATGCATGACAGGCGAAAAGTGCCTCAGCCGGCCAGTTCGGCCGCCACCAGGCGATCCATGTCGGACGCCGCCATCGGCGGGCTGAGCAGATAGCCCTGGCCGCAATCGAAGCCGAGATTCTTGACGGCGGCCAGCTGGTCGGCCGTTTCGATGCCGTCGGCGCAGACCGTGATCTTGACGTCGCGCGCGACCCCGACCAGGGCCGACAGCATGGCCGAGGCGTTGTCGTGGCGCGATAGCCGGCGCACCAGTTCCTGGCCCGGCTTGACGATGTCGAGCGGGAATTTCTGCAGCGACGACAGGGCCGCCAGCTCTGCGCCGAAATCGTCGAGTCCCAGCCTCACGCCGCGCTTGCGCACCTCCTGCAGTGCCTGGGCCGAGAACTTCGGATCCAGCAGCACGCTCTCACGCATCTCCAGGCGCAGCAGCGAGGGCGCCAGGCCGGTGTCGTCGAGCACCCGGTTCAAGATGGCCGGAAAGCGCGGATGGCGGATCTGTTTCGAGGACACGTTCAAGGTCAGCGGCACCACGAGCCCGTCGCGCACCCAGCGGGCCTGGGCCGAGCAGGCGGTGCGCAGCGCCCATTCGCCCACCGGCAGCATCAGGTTGGCGTTTTCCACTTCCTGGATGAAATCCGCCGCGGTCAACAGGCCGCGCTCCGGGTGCAGCCAGCGGATCAGGGCCTCGATGCCGACGATGCGCCCGCTTTCCAGGTCGTATTGCGGCTGGTAGTGCAGGCAAAGTTCCTCGTCGCGCAGCGCGCGCTCCAGCTCGCGCTCGAAGCGCTTGGCTTCCTGGGCCGCCTTGCCCAGCGATTCGCGGTACACCTGGTAGTTCAGGCGCCCCTGGTTCTTGGCTTCGTACAGCGCCAGGTCGGCCAGCTTCACCAGCTGGCCCGGCTCGTGCGCATCGTTCGGATACACGGCGATGCCGATGCTGGTGCCGCTGTAGACTTCCTGGCCGTCCAGCAGGTAAGGCAGGCTCAGCTCGACCACGATCTTGTCGGCCAGCACCTCGGCGGCGCCTGCCTCCGCCAGGTGGGTCTGGACGATCACGAACTCGTCGCCGCCGAGGCGCGCGGCGAGGTCGGTCTCGCGGATGTGGGTGCGCAGGCGGCGCGCGACTTCCTTCAGCAGCAGGTCGCCGGCGTGGTGGCCGAGGGTATCGTTGATCGACTTGAAGCGGTCCAGGTCGAGCATGTGCACGGCCACCAGGTGGCCATCGCGCTGTGCGTACTTGAGCGCGTCCTTCAGGCGCTCGTTGAAGCTGGCGCGGTTGGCCAGGCCGGTCAGGGCGTCGTGGCTGGCCAGGTGGTAGGAATACTCGACCGCGCCGCGCAGGGCTTCCTCGGCCTTCTTGCGCCCCGTGACGTCCTCGACGATCTCGAGCACGCGCGGACCGTCGCCGCTGTTGCGCAGCGAGCAGGTGACGTTGACCCAGAATTGCGAGCGGTCCTTGCGCAGGTAGCGCTGCTCCGCCACCGTCACGGCCTGCTGGCCGGTCAACAGCTTGTGGAAATTGTGGACTGCCGTTTCCTGGTCGGCCGGATGAGTGATGTCCTGGTTCGACAGGGTTTCCAGCTCGTCCAAGGTATAGCCCAGCATCGCCAGCAGGGTCGTGTTGGCGGCCACGAAGCGGCCGTCCGGCGCGCATTCGGCGATCCCGAGCGGCGCATGCTCGAAGGTCGTGCGGAAACGCTCCTCGCTGCGCCGCAGGGCTTCCTCGGCGTGCATGGCGTCGGTGATGTCGAAGAACAGGATGATGCCGTACAGTGGATGGCCGCTTTCGTCGCGCAGCATCTTCGCGGTCAGGCGGATCCAGCGTGTGCTGCCGTCCTTGCGCAGCAGGCGGCGGTCGCGCTGGATCTCGATGGCGCCGGACAGCAGCTGCTCGGTGAACTGGCGGCTGCGCTCGCGCTCGTCCGGCGGGGCCAGCTCGAGATTGTCGCGGCCGATCAGTTCTTCCGGCGTATAGCCGGCGATCGCCGCGAAGGCGCGATTCACATAGATCCATTTGCCGTCGAGGTCGATGTGGCCGATGCCGATCGGCGCATGCTCGTACAGCAGGCGGAAACGCTGCTCGCTTTCGCGCAATAGCGCTTCCGCATTCTTGCTGTCGCTGATGTCGTGGACGTTCATGCTGGTCACCGGCCGGCCGTTGCCGTCCGTGAACACCCTGGCCACGACCCGCGCCTCGAAACCTTCGCCGTCAGGGCGCGCAAAGCGCAGCTCGGACGTGCCCTCGCCGGCCGCGGCACGCCGCGCCAGCGCGGCGACCAGGTCCGGGTCCTTGCTGTCGAGCAGGTCGCCGATATTGCGCGCCAGCAGTTCCTCCTGCGTATAGCCGAACAGCTGGCAGGCGGCGACGTTGGCGGACAGGATGCCGCCATCCAGTCCGGTCAGGAACAGGGCGTCGGTGCAATGCTCGAACGCCGCGCGATAGCGGGCTTCGCTTGCCTGACCGTCGAGATTCCCGTCGTTGTCGGATGGAGTGTTTTTCTCTGGCATATCGAAGCCCGGTTCGAACATGCGCACAAATGTGTGCGAGCTCAGGATGGCTCATCCTGCCATGACAAAGATGACAACACAAGACTCGCACTGCTGGTAGTTGCAAGCTCGGCACCTTTGGTTACGCGGATGGGGTAGGAAAGTTAAAATCCACAACACGGGAGAGGAAGGACAGGCGGATTGCCTTGCTGCGCGGGACAGCCCAGTCCGCCATCCTGGGCGAACCGGGCTTCCGGCGCCAGGGGGACGCATCGCCGATCGACGAAGTCCACCGCTTCCTGTTGGCAGGCATGCGGTACTGGCTTGTCCGGCGGCCCGGCAAGCCTTAGCGCAGTACCGGCAGCTCGATATAGCTCGCCGCATCCGGCGCGTGATGGACGGCATTGTCCGCGACCACGCCCTCCTTCTCGCTCTCGTTCGGTCCGCCGGTGTTGAGGTTGCGGACGAATTTCGGGAAATTCGACGAGGTGACTTCGACGCGGATGCGGTGGCCCACGCCGAACTGGATCGCGGTCGCGATCGGCGTCGGGTGGATGGTCACCACCTCGCCCGGGTTCAGGGGCGCGGGCTTGTCGTAGCCGTTGCGGTAGCGGGCGCGGAAGATCGTGTCGCCGACGATCCAGGCGGTACCGTCGGGCGCGACGTCGACCAGCTTGACCGCGAAGTCGGTGTCCTTCGCATTCGACGACACCTTCAGCACGGCGTCCACGAAGCCGACCACGTCGACCGGCCTGGTAAGCGGCTCGCTGCTGTAGACCAGCACGTCGCTGCGCGCCTCGATCGGACGCTGGTCGAAGGCGCCCGGCACCACCACGCCGCCGTTGCAGCAGTCGCCGCCGCCGATGGTCTGCACCGGGTTCATGGGATCGTAGCGGTAGCGGTCCGGCGCCTCGCCCGCCGGCGGCGCCTCGCCGAGCAGGCGGCCGTCGCCGTACAGGCTGTTCGCATTCCCTTTCGAGCGCAGGTAGAGGCGCATCGGCCTGGCGTTCTCGGGCGGCCACTGGGCCGCGCTCTGCCAGCGGTTGGCGCCCATCATGTAGTAGCGCACCCGCGGTGTCGTTTGCGCGAAGGCCTTCTGGTCGCCCTTCAGCCAGCGGTCGAACAAGCCGTAGACGGCGCCGTCGACGTCGAAGCTGGTGTCGCCCATGGCGCGTTCGCCGACCACGGTGTCGGGCCCGAGCCGCGCGTACTGGCAATGCGGCACCGGCGCCACCACCGCGTACTGGTTGGCGCTCGCCTCCTTGTCGGTGTTGGCCGTGCGCGCCAGGTTGAACAGTTCCAGGTTCGGCCCGATCGAGACGTCGTACCAGCTGTTGAACCAGAGCGCCGGCACGCCCCAGCCCATGCCTTCGTGATACAGGCCGCCCTTGTTCCAGGCGGGATCGGCCGGGCCGCGCTTGATGAATTGCTCGAAGGTGGATGGCGGCTCGCCGAGGGAAGTCAGCATCTGCTCGACCGGCAGGTGCCTGATCTGCTTGTTCCACTCGACCTTGGGCTTGCTCGCATCCAGGTCGTTATAGGCCTCGATACGGGCGCGCAGCTTTTCGTCGGAAAGCAGCCCGTTCGGCAGTTCCGCGCGCAGCGGGTTCTCGACCCCGTACAGCCAGACGAAGAAGAGATTGCGCGGCACCCCGCCCGTGTACCAGTTGCCCTGCTCCTGGAAGCGTCCGACCTTGCCGATGCCGGCGCCGGCCGACATCGGCACCATGGCCGCATGTGCCGGGTGATTCATCCCGGCCAGCGCCAGCTGCCACTCGGCCGAGGACGAGCAGCCCAGCGTGCCGACCTTGCCGTTCGACCAGGGCTGCTGTGCGATCCAGCTGAGGGTGTCGTAGCCGTCGGTCTGCGGGTGACCGAGAATCTCCCATTTACCTTGCGAAAAATAGCGCCCGCGCTCGTTCTGTACGATGAAGACATAGCCGCGCTTGACCGATTCGAGCACGTAGCGCAGGGTCCCTCCGCGCAGCTTGTGCTCGTTGTACGGCGTTTTCCAGAGAATGGTGGGCAGCGGTCCCTTGGCGTTCTTCGGCGTGTAGACATCGGTCGACAGGGCGGCGCCATCGCGCATGGGCACCATCACGCCCAGCCGCGCCACCGCGTTACGGGCCAGCTCCTTGTCCAGTGCCTCCTGACTGTACTTCGAATAATCCTGCGCCAGGACCAGGGTCGAGGCGTCGGATGCGATCAGGGCAATGGCAACGAGGCTGGCGGTCAATCGTTTCACGTCGGCTCCTTCGATGGGATGGAATGTGCTTGCTGAGCGAACTCAAGCATAACGCATTCTCTTGCCCGTTGGGCAAGATCGAAGGTGCTGAAAAGAAACTGACGGCGAGTCTGTTATTCGGTGTCGTCGGCGTTGAAGCGCTCGCTTACCCATTCGAGCCAGTTGCACTGCGGGCAGCGGCTGACAAGGATCAGGGCGAAAAACGTGGCGAGGCCAAACACGAGTATGGCGGCATGCAGGAGGAGCCTGGGTTCGAAATCGTTGAGCAGGTTCAGCATCGCATCACCTCTATACAATTTCCTCCAATTTACTCCAAGAATGGGGAAGAAGCCATCGCCGCACGATTGATCAGAGCGCTTCCCAGCCCTGCGGCGTCGACCTGACGTACAGCTTTTCCTTCTGGCTGTGCTCGCCGTCGACGTTCCGCCCCAGCACCGGGAAGGCCTCCTTGACCTGCGGCTTCCTGGCCCACTCGGCCACGTTCGACAGCTTGTAGGTGTAGATCACGCTGGCTTCCTCATGGTCGCCCGCCTTGACCGGGTCGGTCCAGCGCTCCACCTTCTCCAGCGACTTGCGGCCCCAGCAGATGCGCGGCTCTCCCCCGGCGTCCGCGTGCAGGTAAGGCTTGGCGGCGTCGGCCATCGTGTAGCGCCTGACCTTGACCTTCGGCGCGCTTCCGGGCGATTCGACGTCCTCGCCCCTGGCCAGGCCCGCCGCTTCCAGCGCCGCCATCTGGCCGGCGACGCCGTCCGGATACAGCTTCTGCTGGCGCAGGTCGGTTTCATACACGTCGACCGGCCATTTCACCGGGTCCAGGCACATGTCGCCCTTCTTGGCGAAATACTGGGTGACGGCGATGCCGAAGTTCTTTTCGCTGGCCGAGGTCTTGCTGTTGCAGGCAGCCAGCGTGGCGGACAGCATGGTCGCGCCGAGAATGAGGGAGATGGCGGGCTTGTTCATGGTGAGCTCATTGTACCAAGGGCACCAGCCGGCGTGTCGTTTCGCCGCCAAGCCTCAGGTCTTTGCGGGAAGCGGAACGCCCTGCCCCGGATCGTCCTTCCAGCCACCACCAAGCGCCTTGTACAAGGACACCGTCGCCTGCAGCCGCTTCAGTTTCAGTTTTCCCATATCGTTCTGCACGTCCGACAAGGCCCGCTGCGTGTCGAGGACCGTCATCAGGTCTTCGGCCCCGGCCTTGTAGCGGATTTCCGCCAGGTCGTAGGCCTGGCGCGCCTCTTCCAGCTCGGTGGTCTTCAGGCGCCGCTGTTCATCCAGGCTGCGGATCTGGCCCAGCGCCGTGTCCACTTCGGACAGGGCGGCGATCACGGTCGCGCGATACACCTGGACCAGCTCCTGTTTCCGGGCGATGGCGAGATCGCGTTCCCGCTTCCGCCGGCCGCCGTCGAAAATCGGCGCGATCAGCGACGCACTGACATTGGCGAGCAGGTTCGGTGCATTCAGCAGCGACAGCAAGGCGCTGCTTTGGGTGCCCATCGCGCCTGTCAGGTTAATGCTGGGGAACAGGTTCGCCCGAGCGACGGCGACGTCGGCATTGGCGGCGGCCAGGCTGGCCTCGGCGCGGCGGATATCGGGGCGGCGCGACAGCAGCTCGGAGGGCAGGCCCGGGGACACCTCGGGCAAGGTGATCGTGTCCAGTCCCTTCTGGCCGACGGAGAAGGTCTGCGGCGTTTTGCCGAGCAGGATGGCAAGGGCCGACTGCGCTTCGCGCTCCTGCTGCATCAGGTCCGGTATGTCCGACTTCTGCTGCGCGACGACGGAGCGCTGGCGCGCCAGGTCGAGCGAAGAGGCGGCGCCCGCGTTCTTTTGCGCCTGCACCAGGGACAGGACGTGCTCGGCATTCGCGACATGCCCGCGCGCGACGGCAAGCCGGTCGCGCAGCGACAGCACCTGCAGATAGGTCGAGACGATGCCGCTGGTGACCGTCAATGCCACGGTCTGGCGGTCGAAACGGTTGGCCTCGAGCGAGGCTTCCGCCGACGCCACGCCTGCCTTGTTCTTGCCCCAGAAATCGACTTCGTAGGAGACCTGCAGACCGCTGTCGGCGGAGGTGCTTGCGCTGCCGCTCCGGATCGGTACCGAGCGGTTGGCGTCGCTGTAGAAAGTCGCCGTCGGCAGCAGGGACACGCCGGCAATGCGCGCCTCGGCCTCCGCCTGTCTCACGCGTGCGAGTGCGCCCGCGAGCTCCAGGTTGCCGGACTGGCCTTCATCGACCAGACGGGTCAGTTCAGGGCTGCCGAATCGCTGCCACCAGTTCTTGTCGGGCCATTCCTGATGGTTCGGGGCCCCGGCGGCCGTCCAGGCGGCAGGCAAGTCGACCTTGGGCGGCGGCTCCGCGATCGGACCACGGCCGGCGCAGCCCGCCAGCGCGGCGCAAACCAGGCCGAACAGGAGAGACGATCTGAAAGCGCGAGGCGTCATGGGCGCACCTCAAGTGCCTGATGCCGGCGCCGCCAGCGCATCGGGCACGGGACCGGCCAGCACCTTGTCGCCCGCCGCCAGGCCGGACAGGATCTGCGCCTGTTGCGCATTGCGCAGTCCGACCTTCACCTTGCGGGCACTGACGCGCTGGCCGGCGTCGACCACGTTGACCTTGACCAGGCCGTCTTCGTCCGGCGCGCCGAGGCAGCTGGCCGGCAGCAGCACGGCATCGCGCGCCTGGGCGACAAGGAATTGCACCTGGGCACTCATGCCGCTCATCAGTTCGTGATCCGGATTCTTGACCTCGAACAGGACGATATAAAAGGCCTGCTTGCCCTGCTCGCCCGTGCCGTCGGCCGGGACGGGAATAACCTGGCGCAGCTTTCCCGACCAGCGCTTTCCGGGATAGCCGGGCGTCGTGAAACTGGCGGCCATGCCCGGCCGCAAGCGCGTCACATCGTTTTCCGCCACGCGCGCGGCCACCGTCATTTCCGACAGGTCGGCAATCCGAAGCAGCGGTGCGGCAAGCTGCGAGGCGGCAAGGATTTGTCCGGGGCGCGCGGCCAAGGACACCACGGTCCCGGCAATCGGCGACTTGACCAGCGTCTTCTGGCGGGCTTCCTCATCGATCTTCAAGGTCGCTTCGAGTTCGCGGATCTGCGCCGTGATCGCATCGAGGCGCGCGCTGGCCGACGACGCGTTCATCCGCGCCGATTCAAAGGCTTCCTCGCGGGTCGCGTTCTGCGCTTTCAACTGCGTCTGGCGCTTGAACTGGAGCTGGGCGAAATCGAGTTGTGCGCGCTGGTCGGCGAGTTCGGCCTGCAGCCGGGCCATCTGGGCGCGATTGCTCTCGACCTTGGTGGCCTGCTGGGCCGGGGCGATTTCGAGCAAGGCCTGGTCCGCCTGGACCGTGTCGCCGATGGCGACCGGCACGTCTTTCACCTGTCCGGCAATCTGGGCATAGGCATCGGCCCATTTATGAAGCTGGAGCTTGCCGGCGGCGTCGACCGTCAGCTGGAAGTCGCCCCGGCGCGCGGTGACGGTGTCGAGCTTGACCGGTGCGGCCGCAGCCGCGGGTGCCGCCGGCTTGCCGGCCTGTGCCGACACGGGACCGGCGCACAGCACGGCGGCCAGCGAAAGCAGCGTCGCAGTGAGGTCACGGAAGCGGCCTGCCAGGAAGGAGGTTCTGTCTTGTTGATCAGCAGCCATGGAACTACATCGGCAAAATGCCGAGTATACACATTTACCGGCAAGTCCTGCCTATTCCTGTTCGAGCGGGAGCACCGTCAAGGTCTGGTTGAATACCGCACCCGTATCGATGTAGTGCACGTTACCGAGCAAGAGGTCGCGGTCCACCGGCGTATGGCCGACGAAGATTTTGGTGATGCCGGCGACATGGGAAGAGATGCGGGCGCCGAAACGCTCACGGCTCCACATGCTGATGTTGGCGATTACCTCACCGTCTTCGCCGCCCAGCTCGGCGACCAGCTCTTGCCAGCTGTCGAAAGGACAGTCGGCATGCACGATCCCGACCGCTCCCGAGCGCGTCCCGACTTCGATGGCGATGGGCAGCACGCTGAACATGCGGGCGATGTCGGCCTGCATCCCGGCGGGCAGGTCGATGAACCAGCGGCCGCCGTTCACCCGGTACTCGAGGCCATCCTGTTCGCCCGCGACGTAGTCGATCGCCATCTGCTCGTGGTTGCCCCGCACCGGATGAAACCACGGCTGCGCCAGCCATTCGACGACCTGCGCCGACTGTGGCCCCCGGTCGACGAGATCGCCGACACTGAACAGCCGGTCGGCTTCCGGATCGAAGCGGATATCGCGTAATGCCGCCGACAGCAGGTCGAAGCAGCCATGGATATCGCCGACCACGAAGTCGCGGCCATTCGTATTGACGGGATAGTGCGTATATAAAGACAAAGGCGCTCCTCGATTGCAGTCATGACGATTATCGATCATGAAGCGACAATCCGCGTCGCGCCGGTTCGGTGGAGCGCGTCTAGGCCGGCGCCCCGCCCGACATCCCGTCGATCTTGCGGTCGACGAAACGAACGACGTTTGCGAGCCAGTCCTGCGCCTGTCTTATTTCTTTGGGTTCAGGATGCGGCCTGAGGATCGTCCTTGGGACCCCACCGAAGGTGGTCAAGGCCATTTTCTGGCCAATGCCGCCTTTCGGGATCTTTTGGCCAAGGTTCCAGTGTTCTTCCATGAAAGCGGGCCATTCTTCCTTGCTCTTATTGCCCGGCCATGCCATCAGCTTCCGCTGCAGCGACGGCAGCGTTTCCTTGTCCTCGACGCATTGCGGATTTTCGAAGAACAGCTTGAGTTCGACCGTCTTCGCCCTGCGAATGTCGAGCCTGAAAAAGAACTGTGGCTTGCCGGTTCCCATCAGCTTCGCCATGGTCGGGGTCATGAAATCGATCTTGGTCGACGTGGCCGATTGCCGCTGCCTTTTCGCGCCGGAACCGATTCGCACCCAGTCGTCGCGCACGATGTGGGATGCGAGCGTGTCGCAGACCCTGGCGCGCAGATCGGATTCGACCGCTTGCAGCAGTTTCGCCGCTTCCAGCCCTCCCTTTAGCCCCTTCAGCTGCAACTCGAGCCGGGCCTTCGCCTCGGCGTTCTGGCCATGAAAGGTTTTGAGCATGTTTCCGATCGGCCCTTCGTAGTCTTCCTCTTTCAGGAGGTCTTCGGCAAGTACGCGGGGAGCGAAGTCACGCGATCCCGTGACTTTCTGCAGGGTGCGGAGGTAGTCGGACAGGAAATGCATCACGTTGGGACCGGGCTGTCCGGCGCAGTCACCGGCTTGGGGACTTGCCTGCAGCATCGCCTGCAAGGGAGCGAGGACATGGCCGCTCCAGTCGATGGGCGTCCAATAGTCCCTTTCGGCCGGCTGTGCCGGGGCCGCACCGTCGAGGGTCAGGTAGAGCAGCAGCGTCCTGGCCGAAGCCAGTCCGCCGGCCTGCTTTTGCACCGCTTCGCGGTAATGCTGCAATTGATCGCCGTGCTCGTTCGCGCCGATCTTGGCTTCGATGGCGAGGAAGAAGGTGGAGTCGACCTGGACATAGACGTCGATGCGCTTGCTGCTGTCCTGCTGGGCCGCTTCGGCCACCTCCGGCGACGAAGCTTCGCCGAGCATCAGGGTCTTGTTCCTGACCGGCAGTTCCGAAAAGACGCGCGCCGCGTCCAGATTCGCCGGCACATGCCCTGCGACCCCGGCAGGCAGTCCCCGGACGAAGCGCTCGATGAAGGCCGTACCCAGGTTATGGCTGCCCTTGGGGTCCAGGAGCCATGCCAGTGTCTTGGTGTGGCGCAGTTCGTAGGTTTCCAGGCCGAGCACCTCGAACGGGTTGAATACCGACAGGGCTTCGCGCAGTTTGCTGAATCCCGGGTGGGAAAAGAGTTCTTCGGACATGGTCGTCTGCCTGGAGTTGAGCCGCCAGCAGCATAGGCTTCAAGTTGCATTTAGTCAACATACGGCCTATGCTGTCGTGACTCAGCAAGGAACCAACGGATGCATCAAGTTCGGTTTGCTTCAATAAATCGTCGTGCGGAGCTCGCGGTGATCCTCGCCCTGTGGCATGAGCTCCCCGCCCGGGGCCCGGCGTACGCCATCTAAAAGGACGGCTATCCCCGGATGCCGCTGGCGGACGGCGGCGCCGGGAATTGGACGACACGCGGTGTCGAGATGGAGTTATTCATGGATGGGTATTGAGCGATGAAAAACGTGAACATGGAAGAAGCGGCCGATGCCGCGGCCGAGCTGACGGCGAACGAGCGCAGGTACCTCGAACGCGCGCAGGACGATCCCTTCGAGGATGGCGGGATCGTGCGTTACTACAAACAGGCCTTGAAAAACAGGGTCCACGAGGCGGTACTCGCGGCGATCGAAGTGCGCATGCGGACCGACTTTCCGAAAGCCGCCAAAAGAGTGTTCGGCGCCAAGGGAGAGCAGGTCGAAGCCATGCTCGAGCGCGTGCAGGACGCGGTCCTGGCGCAGTTCGACCTGGCCGGCAATGGCCTGGGCAGTCACATCAAAGTCGGTGGCGACGAGCGCCGCACCGGCAAGGCCTATCTGTACCGCTATCTGTCCTACCGTGCGCGCGGGCAGCAGTACGGCGCACAGATCGCCCTGATCCAGGACGACCCGGCGCAGGAATTGCGCGTGCTCGTGCGCTACTACCGCGTTTATGCCGACGCCGGCAACATCGATGAGCAGGAGTGGTTCGCGGCGGGTGACATCGGGCGCGCCCAGGACGCCTACCTGGCGCTCCTCGAGCGGCTGGCGGTACCGCGCCGCCCGCAGGCCGCCTGAGCGCCTCGGTCAACGCCCGGAACGCGTCTGCCTTGCTGTCCCCGGTTTGCCAATTCTCAAATTTTCTTGCCCATATATCGATAGACTGATTCGGTCCGGCTAGTGCCATCGAAAAAGAAATCGAAGGAAATGGCGAGGGAAGGTATGGGATCGGAATCCGAATCGTGTGCCGGCCAGGCCGGCGCTTACGGCACAGCGGCCATGCGCAGGTCGGGGCATGCCGCGACGAGGCGCCGCCGCGAACGAGGCGCTTTCGCCATCATGTTCGTACCGCTGCTGTTCGTCATCGTCGCGTTCTGCGGCCTGGCCCTGGATGCCGGCCAGCTGTACAACCGCAAGGTCGACCTGACCGGCGTGGCCAAGGCAGTCGCCCTGGCGGCCGCACGCGAACTCAACGGCACGGACGACGGCATCACGATGGCAAAGAAAAGGGCCAGGGAGACCGCCGAGGCCCTTCGCTACGGCTATTTTCAGGACGGCGCCCCCGTCCCATGGAACGAGGCCGCCCTGAGCTTCAGCACCGCACCCGCGCGCGACGGGAACTGGATTCCAGCCTCTTCAGCCAACGGAACGCCCCAGACAACGAAATCGGCGCTCTACTACGCCAAGGTCGACACCGCCGGACTCGACCCTTCCGTCGGCACCGTGAATACCTTCCTCATGCATCTGGTGACCGGCGCCACCAGTGCGATCCGGATGAGAGAAAGTGCGGTGGCGGGACGGTCGGCGCTCAACGTGACACCGATAGCGATTTGCGCAATGTCCACTGACGCCGCCAGCAAGTACACCTTTACGACTTCCGGCGGCGTGACACTCAACGAACTGGTTCAATACGGCTACAGGCGCGGAGTGAGCTACGATCTGATGCAGCTCAACCCGAATGGGACCAGCGCAATCAGCTATATCGTCAACCCGGTCGCCGTACCGGGAGGCGCCGGCCCCGCATTCAGCAGCTCGAGTCTCGGTCCGTTCATGTGCAGCGGCAGCGTATGGGTCCCGCGCCTCACGGGCGGCACCATTCGCGTGACCTCGCTCCCATCCACATCGCCGCTGGCATCCCTGTCCACGCCGCTCAATTCGCGCTTCGACATCTACGGAAGCGGTCCCTGCGCAGCCAATGGCGCCCCTCCGGACTACAACGTCCAGGCCTACGAATACGACAAGAACAACGCCGTCAAATGGATGAATCCGACGAAGGGCAGCCGGGCCGCCCTGACGGTGACCTCGCGAGGCAAGCGCGAGACCGCCGCGGATCTTCTGACCGCCCCCGCGTCGGCGGGCGACTACGGTCCGCTATGGGCTTTCGCCAAAGCGGCCAAGGCCCCGACGCCGCTGGACGCGCCGGAACCGGCCAGCGGCTATGCGACCTTCAGTACGTCGGACTGGTCGACCCTGTACAAGTCCGGCCCGACCGCACCGGGCTACCCGACCGCGACAGCCACGCCTTACCTGTCGACCAGCACCTCCTCCGGCAATTACGCCAGCCCGGGCGCCGACCACCTCGATATCTCGACGCTGAATCGGCGGGTCCTCAACATACCTCTATTGTCCTGCTCCCCGGCAGCACCGTCCGGCACCAACACCAGCGCGACCGTAGTGGCGATCGGCAAATTCTTCATGACGGTCCCGGCTACAGATACCAGCCTGATCGCCGAGTTTGCCGGCCTGATCCCGGAACAGGCACTTTCCGGTCAAGTGGAGCTCTATCCATGAAAGCGCGTTTGCCAAGGAAGTTGCCACGTTCGCCCAGGCGGGAGCGCGGCTCCGCGGCCGTCGAACTGGCCCTCATACTGCCGATCCTCATCACACTCCTGACCTTTCCGGTTTTCTATGCGCGCTGCTTGTGGCACTACACCGTTGCGCAGAAAGCGGCACAGGACGCGGCACGCTACATGGCTTCGGTACCGGCTGCCGAGATGCGCTCCAAGAAACTGGGCGCCGCGGCACAAAAGATTGCGGAAGAGATAGCGAATCAGGAGATCGCCGAACTTGCTCCCGGCAAGGAGTTCGACCCGCCGCAGATCACCTGCGACGGCCTGTCGTGCGGCTCTTCGACCGGGAAGACGCCATCCAAGGTGCGTGTCTACATCAGTTTCGGCATGGCCGACACATTCTTCGGCGCCGTGGACACCGGCCGCTACGGTCTGTTAGTCACTGCTGACGTGACGATGCGCTATGCCGGCAATTAAATCTACGCGCCGTGCTCCACGACATCCCGGGGTGCGGGAATCGGGGATCGCTGCCATCGAATTCACGGTGCTTGCGGTCGTCTTCTTCAGCTTCGTGTTCGGGATCATGGAAGTCTCCCGCCTGCTGTTCGTGTACAACACCCTGCAGGAAGTCACACGCCGCGCCGCCGCCGCCGCCGTCAACATCTACCCGAGCGACACCACCGCAATCGACAAAGTGAAGCAGGATGCCGTCTTCCGGAATTCACCTGGCGAGCTCGTGCTTGCACCGCCGATCACGGACCAGCACGTGCGCCTCGAGTACCTGAAATTCGATTTATCCGTGATCCCGGAAACTGCCTGGCCCGCCAGCGCCGCTGCCAATCGCGCGATCTGCATGGCCAATTCGCACGCCGCCAACTGCATCCGCTTCGTGCGGGCCAGCGTTTGCGACCTGCATGTGGCCGGTGAATGCGACGCCGTGCCCTCGGCCTTGTTGCTTCCCCTGGTCGACCTGCGCGTCCGCCTCCATAAGGCGACGACGATCGCGCCGGTCGAGTCGCTGGGCTACGTGCTGGGGACGCCGGCTCCGCCGGTGCCTCCTCCTTGCTCTTGCTGAACAGTACGGACTGGTGCGGCTGTCGGCCCCGGTGCATATCGACGAATGACACCGGCCACGGAAGCCGGCGCCTGAACGCAGGCCGCTAGACCAGGGGCACGCCGTTGAGCCCGCGCGTTCCCGCAAACACGCCGCTGATGAATTCGAGGAATACGGATGCCCGTTGCGGCAGCAGCCGCTCGGCCGCATACAAGGCGTTCAAGGGCGTGCCCGATACGGCGTAGGCGCTCAGCAGCGCGCTTACCTCGCCGCGATCGAGTTCGCCGGCGACCATCCAGGAAGGAAGATAGCCGATGCCCAGGCCGCCCAGCACTGCGCGGCGGATGCCTTCCAGGTTGTTGAGCCGTAGACGCCCGCCGACGTGGACCTCGCCCGTGCTGAAGGGCCAGCCGCCGCTGCCCAGCAGGGTGTAGACGATGCACTCGTGCTGCATCAAGTCCGGCGGCTCGGCCGGCGCCCCATGCCGTTCGAGATAGGCCTTGCTGGCGACGCAGATGCGCTCGGATGTCCCGACGCGCCGTGCACGCAGCGCGCTGTCCTTGAGGGCGCCGCCGCGGATCGCGATGTCGACGCCTTCGGCGACCAGATCGATATAGCTGTCGCTGAGCCTGAGTTCGACCTGCACGTCGGGATAACGGGATAAGAACCGGGGCAAGGCCGCCATCAGAACCTCGGTACCTAGGCTCTCCGCGCATGCCACGCGCAGCAAGCCATGCGGATGCTCTTCGCCGCGGGCGTCGGACTCCGCCTGCGCAATGACATCGAGGGCATGCTTTGCCTGCGCGTAATAGGCCTGTCCTTCCGGCGTCGTTGCCAGATGGCGTGTCGAGCGATGCAGCAGCCGCGTACCCAGCAGTTTCTCGAGCGAGGCGATATGCCGGCTGACGTTGGGCTGGCCGATCTGCAGCTCCCTTGCCACTGCGGAGAAACTGCCTGTTTCGACCGCCCGTACGAAGCAATGCATCCACATCAACTTATCCATTTTTCCCAGGCCTGATTTCGATTCATGCAATGAGAGCATAAATGATATGACGCCGGCCTGTCTTCTCCTTCCGCCGGCTTCGCCCCACACTGAGGACTGCGTTCAATGCAAAACCCGATTTCATAGCCAAGGAAAAACCATGTCACTGAAACTTGCACAAAAAGTAGCGGTCGTTACCGGCGGAAGTACCGGCATCGGCCTGGCCATTGCCAGACGTTTCGTCAGCGAAGGCGCGAAAGTCTATATCACCGGTCGCCGCCAGGCGGAACTCGATGCCGCCGTCCAGGCAATCGGAGGCGATGCGGAAAGCGCCCGTGTGGACTCTGCGGATATCGCGCAGCTGCGCGCCCTGTTCGATCGGATCGGTCAGAAGCACGGCAAGCTCGACGTTCTCGTCGCAAATGCGGGCGGCGGCGCACTGATGCCCTTCGGGCATATCACCGAAGAACACTTCGACGACACTTTCTCGCGCAACGTGAAAGGCACCCTGTTCACCGTCCAGACCGCTTTGCCGCTGCTGGGCACAGGTTCGTCGGTCATCCTGACCGGCTCCACGGCAGCCAGCGGCGGGACCGAAGCGTTCAGCGTTTACGCCGCCTCCAAAGCCGCCGTCCGTGCCTTCGCCCGCAACTGGATTCTCGACCTGAAGGGTCGCGGTATCCGCATCAACACGCTGAGCCCGGGTCCGATCAGGACGCCTGGCTTGGTCGAGCTCGTTGGCACCGATCCGGATCAGCAACAAGGCTTCCTCGACCACCTCGCCTCGCTCATTCCGATGGGCCGCGTCGGCGAGCCGGACGAAATCGCGAAGGCGGCAGTATTTCTGGCGTCGGACGACGCGAGTTTCGTGAACGGCATCGAACTGTTCGTGGATGGCGGCCTCCGCCAGATCTGAGACGGCGCTACGTCCTGCTCGCGGCTGCACCGATCGCCGGTGCAGCCGGCCCCGAACCCGGCATCCCGGTGCCGATGCGAAAGGGTCCGCCGGGTCGGCGCTCTCATTTGGCGATATCGACGTGATACGGTAGCCAGCGCGGGCAGACCCCGCAGGTTCTGGCGATTCAACGGCACAAGAAACACAGGTATCCTGGACATGTTCTAATTGCGGAAACGAGCTCGTTCCACAGCCCGGGAGAACGAGACAGCACCCTGCCCAGGGTATGGGCGCACATTCAGGAGAGTGCAATGAGCCGTAAGACCCCCATTGAGCGCTACCGCAACATCGGCATCAGCGCCCACATCGACGCCGGCAAGACGACCACGACCGAGCGCATCCTGTTCTACACCGGCGTCAATCACAAGATAGGCGAGGTGCACGACGGCGCGGCGACCATGGACTGGATGGAACAGGAACAGGAGCGCGGCATCACGATCACCTCGGCTGCGACCACGGCATTCTGGAAGGGGATGGCCGGCAATTACCCGGAGTATCGCATCAACATCATCGACACCCCGGGGCACGTCGACTTCACCATCGAGGTCGAACGCTCGATGCGGGTACTGGACGGCGCGGTGATGGTGTACGACTCGGTCGGCGGCGTGCAGCCGCAATCCGAAACCGTGTGGCGCCAGGCGAACAAATACAAGGTGCCGCGCATCGCCTTCGTCAACAAGATGGACCGCGTCGGCGCCGATTTCTTCCGCGTGCGGCAGCAGATCCACGACCGTTTGAAGGGCAACCCGGTGCCAATCCAGGTGCCGATCGGTGCCGAGGACAGGTTCGAAGGCGTGGTCGACCTGGTCAAGATGCGCGCCATCCGCTGGGACGAAGCCGGTCAGGGCGTGCACTTCGAGTACGGCGACATCCCGGCCGAACTGGAAGGGGTCGCGCGCGCGTGGCGCGAAAGCCTGGTCGAGGCGGCGGCCGAGGCAACCCCCGAGCTGACCGAGAAATACCTGAACGGCGAGCCGCTTTCCGAAGACGAGATCAAGGCGGCGCTGCGCCAGCGCACCGTGGCCGGCGAAATCGTGCCGATGCTGGCCGGCTCCGCCTTCAAGAACAAGGGCGTGCAGGCGATGCTGGACGCCGTGATCGACTACCTGCCCTCTCCGATCGACGTGCCGGCCATTGCGGGCCATGACGAGAACGACCAGCCGATCGAGCGCCACCCGTCGGACGAGGAGCCGTTCGCCGCGCTGGCCTTCAAGATCATGACCGATCCTTTCGTGGGCCAGCTGACCTTCTTCCGCGTGTATTCGGGCGTGGTCAATTCCGGAGACAGCGTGTACAACCCGACCAAGGGCCAAAAGGAGAGGCTGGGCCGCATCCTGCAGATGCACGCCAACGAGCGCAAGGAAATCAAGGAAGTGTTCGCCGGCGACATCGCGGCCGCGGTAGGCCTGAAGGCGGTTACCACAGGCGATACGCTCTCCGATCCGCACCACGTGATCGTGCTGGAAAAGATGGTGTTCCCGGAACCGGTGATCTCGCAGGCGGTGGAACCGAAAACCAAGGCCGACCAGGAAAAGATGGGGGTCGCCCTGAATCGCCTGGCGCAGGAAGACCCCTCGTTCCGTGTCCGCACCGACGAGGAATCCGGCCAGACCATCATGTCCGGCATGGGCGAGCTGCACCTGGAAATCCTGGTCGACCGCATGAAGCGCGAGTTCGGCGTCGAAACCACGGTCGGCAAGCCGCAGGTGGCGTACCGCGAAACCATCCGCAACGCGGTCGAGAACGTCGAAGGCAAGTTCGTCAAGCAATCGGGCGGCAAGGGACAGTATGGCCACGTGGTGCTCAAGCTCGAGCCGCTCGAGCCCGGCAAGGGTTACGAATTCGTCGACGCCATCAAGGGTGGCGTGGTGCCGCGCGAGTACATCCCGGCGGTCGACAAGGGCATCCAGGAGACGCTGCCTTCCGGCGTGCTGGCCGGCTACCCGGTGGTCGACGTGCGCGCGACGCTGACCTTCGGCTCTTACCACGACGTCGACTCCAACGAAAACGCCTTCCGCGTGGCCGCCTCGATGGCTTTCAAGGACGGCATGCGCAAGGCCTCGCCCGAACTTCTCGAGCCGATGATGCAGGTCGAGGTCGAGACACCCGAGGAATTTACCGGCAACGTGATGGGCGACCTGTCGACCCGGCGCGGCCTGGTCCAGGGTATGGACGAGATTGCCGGCGGCGGTGGCAAGTTGATCAAGGCAGTGGTGCCGCTGGCCGAGATGTTCGGCTACTCGACCACGCTGCGTTCGCTGACCCAGGGCCGCGCGACTTACACGATGGAATTCAAGCACTACGCGGCGGTTCCCAGGCATGTGCTCGACCAGATCGCATCAACGCGCGCGAATCGATAATCAGCCCTGGGGCAACATGAACTCCGCGAAGAAATCGGCCAGGGCCTGGTGTGCATCCAAGGGCAGGACCAGGGCGATATACTGATCGGGGCGCACCACGACCAGGGCGCCCTGTTCCCGATCCACGCCGCGCAAGTCGAAGATGTCCGGGCCGTGCTTGAGCTTGGCGCTGAACACCTTTTCGTAATCGTGGAGGCCATGGCGCCCTTTCTGCGGCCATAGCAGCGCGGACATCGCCTGGATTTCGAGGTCCGCGTGACTGCCCTGGAACACTGCGCGCAGGTCGAACACCGCGTCCGGGTCCTGGCCCGCCGCAGTGTATCTGCGCACTGGCGAGGCGGGTGAATCTTCGAGGAAGCGACACAGCTTGCGCAGGCCGCTGTTACCGTCCACGGCGTCATCCTTGCCGGCGAAGGCGTAGAGGCGCCAACGCCCGTCGGCCTTGCCCGCATGTCCCAGATGAACTACCTTGGCGTCGCAAATGCGCACCACTTCAGCCGAGTGAAAACGCGTCCCCACTTCGAAGCCGGCGGCCAAATGCTGGTGCGTCTCGTCACCGCAGAGCAGCGCTGCGCTGTATTTCGTGCCCATGCCGGCGGTGTACCGCAGGTGCCGCTCGAAATACGTCTGGAACTCCTTGGGGTCCAGGCCTCCGCCCTGTCCGTCGGCCGGTTTTTCGCTGATCATCTTCGCCCACTCACTGTCGAAGTCGATCAATTGCTTTCCGACCGCCTGGCGCTCGGCATTGTAGCTATGCAGGAGCGACGGCGGGCATTGTCCGCGCAGGACAGCCGCAAGCTTCCAGCCCAGGTTGAACGCATCCTGCATGGAGCAATTCATGCCCTGTCCCGCCTTGGGACTGTGGGTGTGGCAAGCGTCGCCGGCGATGAAGACGCGCGGCAGCTGCCCGCTTTCCCGTCCTGCGGGCACGTCGTCGTATTTGTCGCAGATGCGCTGGCCGATCTCGTACACAGACCACCATGCGACCTCCTTCACATCCAGCTTGTAAGGATGGAAAATGCGCTGCGCGGCATCGATTAACTGCTCGATCGTAATCTTGCGCTGCGACACGCGTTCGTCCTCGCTCAGCTTGTCCATCTCCACGTACAGCCGAGTGAGATACCCTCCCTCGCGCGGAATGATCAGGAGACTGCCTTCGCGGGACTGGATCGCCACCTTGTAGCGCACGTCGGGGAAGTCGGTTACCGCCAGCACGTCCATCACCCCCCAGGCCTGGTGCGCCGCCTCGCCGGCCAGTTCGCGGCCGATCGCGGTGCGCGTGGCACTGCGCGCACCGTCGCAGCCCACGACATAGCGTGCGCGCACGATCTCGCGCTGCCCGGCATGTGCCGGGTCGGTGCGCTCCAGCGTCGCCGTCACCGGATAGTCGCCGGCAGCAGCATCGACCTTGACGTCGAGCAGCTTGCGCGCGTAATGCGGCGCCAGCCGGCTCGGCGAATTGCGCATGGTCTCGAGGTAGAGATCGTGGACCCGGGCCTGGTTGAGCACCACGTGCGGAAACTCCGACAAGCCGTCCTCCGTGTCCTGCACGCGGCCATGACGCACGATCTCGCGCGGGTTCTTTTCGTCGGGTTTCCAGAACGTGACTTCGTTGATCCAGCAGGACTCCTGGAGCACCCGCTCGGCGAAATTGAATGCCTCGAACATTTCCATCGTGCGGCAGGCGATGCCGTCGGCCTGTCCTTTCTCCAGCGGGCCATCCTTCTGCTCGACGATCGCCGTGCGAATCTCGGGGAACGCTGCCAGTTGCGCCGCCAGCGTCAGGCCCGCCGGGCCGCAGCCGACAATGAGTACATCCACCTGTGCCGGCACGGCATCGGTGTGCGGCCGGGCGAGCGGCGAAACGGGGTGAAGATGCGGGTCGCCGGGACGAAATCCGTCGAGATGGAATTGCATGACTGGTCTCCTGAAAACTGTTACTACCGTTGTGTTATTTCGCGGCATGTTCCGCGTCGCTCCTGCGGTGGAAGCACTTTGACGGAAAAGAAGTATTTTCGAAACAGATAATCTTTGATCGTTATAATCAGGATTTTAAATATCGATAGACCAATGAAGCACTTTGACCTCGAGCTGCTGCAGATCTTCGACGAAATCTTCAAGACAGGGAACGTGACCCGGGCAGCCCACAACCTGGGCCTGCCGCAGTCGAGCGTCAGCCTCGCACTGAGCAAGCTGCGCGGCCATTTCAACGACCAGCTGTTCAGCCGTACCGTCAAGGGCATGGTGCCCACGCCACGCGCACAGAACGCGATCGGGGACGTGCGCCTCGCGATCTCGGCAGTGCAGCATGCGCTGGCCGACCAGCCGGTATTCGACCCCGCCGAGAGTACCCGTCAATTCCGTGTCTGCATGACGGATATCAGCGAGATCGTGCTCCTGCCGCGCATGCTGAACCACTTGCGCGCCATTGCCCCGGGCATTCACCTCGAGATATCGAGGATTTCCCCGGCCACGCCCGCCGAGCTTGCGGACGGCACGGTCGACCTGGCGGTCGGTTTCATGCCACATCTGGAGGCCGGCTTCTACCAGCAAAAGCTGTTCGACCAACACTTCGTCTGCCTGGTCGCGCATACGCATCCGCGTGTGGGCGCGTCGCTGACGGTCGAGAATCTGCGGCAGGAGGGACATGTGCGCGTACGTACCTCGGGCACCGGCCATGCGATCGTCGACAAGATACTGGCGCGCGAGGAGATCGAGCGCAATGTCGTGCTGAACCTGCCGAGCTTCCTGGGCGTCGCGTCCATCGTGGCGCAGACCGAGCTGCTGGCCATTGTCCCCTTGCGCTATGCGAGCGTGGTGGCAGGCAGCGAAGCGGTCCGCTTCCTGGAGATCCCGGTGGATCTACCGAGCTATCAGGTCAAGCAACACTGGCACGAACGCTATCATGCCGACGTCTCGAACCGCTGGCTGCGGCAGATGGTTGCCGCGCTGTTCGCCAGCGGCGACGCCGCCGGGAGCGGCGCGCCTCATATCGCGTCCGCTACCCGGCCAGCTGCATGACAAGCCGCTGCGCCGTCATGCCCGATGGGCGATACCGCTAGGGTTTGCCCGGATCTTTCTGATTTGGGAACTGATCGAATTCGATGTTGAACAGCTCCCCGTTGACCTTCTCGACCCGCCGCACGTATTCCGTCTGCACCACGTCGCGGGTGGCGGCGTCCAGCATGATCGGTCCGCGCGGACTGTTCAGCTGCATGCCCTTCAGGATTGCCATGGTTTTGTCGCCATTGATGTCGCCGTTCAGCTTGCGCGCGACCTCATAAATTGCCGCCATGCCGTCGTAGCCGCCGACGGCCATGAAGTTGGGCCGGCCCGCGCCAGGGTTGGCGCTGGCAAAACTCTTGAGGAATGCGGCATTTTCAGGCGATTTGTGGGCCGCCGAATAATGAAAGGTGGTGATCACGCCCAGCGTCGCGTCGCCCATCGCCGCCAGCATATGATCGTCCGTCAGGTCTCCGGTGCCGATGACCTTGATACCCGCTTCGGCCAGGCCGCGCTCGCGGTAGCCCTTCATGAAAGCGATGGTGTGTTCGCCGGGCGGTACGAATACGAACACCGCATCCGGCCTGGCGTCCTTGATGCGCTGGATGTAAGGCGCGAAGTCGGGATTTTTCAGCGGTACGCGGATTGCCTCCTGGACCTTGCCACCTCCTTCCGTCAGGGCCGCCTTGAACGCCGTTTCGGCATCGATACCGGGCGCGTAATCGGCTACCAGCGTGACCACGTTCCGGATCTTGTTCTTGAGCGCCCACCTCGCCATCGGCGCGGAGCTTTGCGGCAGCGTCATCGACACGCGCGCAATGTAATTCGACTTCGTCGTAATGGCCGAACTGGCCGCATTCATGATGATCATCGGCTTTTTCGCCTGCTCGGCAAGCGGCGCGACCGCAAGTGCTTCCGGCGTCAGGCCGAAGCCGGCCAGGAAATCGACCTTATCCCGCACCACGAGTTCCTGGGCCAGCCGCTTCGCGATTTCGGGCGAAGGCCCGGTGGTGTCCTTGACGATGACCTCGATTTTCTTTCCGGCGACAGTGCTGCCATGTTGCGCCATATAGGCTTTGATCCCGCCTTCCATTTGCTTGCCGTAATCGGCGAACGGCCCGGAAAAGGGTGCGATCAGTCCGACCTTGATGGTGTCCTCGCCCGCGGCTTGCGCCAGCATGGTGAGGGATAGCGCGCCTGCTGCGAGGACTACCCTGGATATTACTTTTTTCATGCTTTAGTCTCCATTTAAGCTGTTCTTGTTTCTTGTCCGGCCAGATATTCGCTCGACCGCGCCTCCCGATGCGGTCCGGAACCATCGCTCACAGTGTGCCGAAGTTCGCGCCCATTGAATACTTGTTGGACATTGATTCATATAATCAGCTTTTTGAATAATGCTGGATTTGTCGCTTTGGCGCCTGACGCCAGCTTGAACACGCCGACTGCCTGCGCCAGCCTCGCCGCCTGCTCCCGCATCGCTTCGGACGCCGCTGCCGCTTCCTCGACCAGGGCCGCGTTCTGCTGGGTCATCTGGTCGATCTCGGCGACGGACTGGTTGATCTGCTCGATACCGATGCCCTGTTCCCGGGTCGCGGCGCTGATCTCACCGATCATGCTGCCGACACGGCCGACGTCGGCGAGAATTTCCTGCATCGTCGTGCCCGCTTCCCGTACCAGACCCACGCCGTCGTCGACCTTTGACACGGAGTCCCCGATCAGCGTCTTGATCTCTCGGGCGGCGGCGGCCGAGCGCTGGGCCAAGTTGCGCACCTCGCTGGCCACCACGGCAAAGCCCCTGCCTTGCTCGCCCGCGCGCGCGGCCTCCACCGCCGCATTCAGGGCCAGGATGTTTGTCTGGAAAGCGATGCCGTCGATGACGCTGATGATATCGACGATCTTGCTGGACGAGGCGTTGATCGACGCCATGGTTTCGACCACCCTGGCTACCGCGGCCCCGCCGCGCCCCGCGACCTCGGAGGACGATTCCGCCAGCACATTCGCCTGGCGCGCGTTGTCCGCGCTCTGCTTGAGGGTGGTGGTCAGTTCCTCCATCGAGGCCGCGGTTTCTTCGAGTGAGCTGGCCTGATCCTCGGTACGGCTCGACAGGTTTTGAATGCCGCTGGCGATTTCGCCCGACGCAGCGGCGATCAGGTCGGTGCCGGCGCGTACCTGGGTGACGACCGCGGCCAGCGCATCGCGCATGGACTTCATCGCGGCCATCAGGCTGCTCCGGTCACCGGCGCGGACCGCCACCTCGACGCTCAGGTCGCCGGTCGCGATGCGCTGGGCCACCGCGACGGCGACTTCAGGATCGCCGCCGATCTGGCGTTCGATGTTTCGCACCAGCAACACAACCACGCCACTAAGAACGGCACCGATCACGGCCAGCCAGAGCGCGGCCTCGCTCAGCTGTTCGCGGAAAGCCCGGTCCAGGTCATCGACATAGAGGCCGACCATGAAGTACCAACTCCAGGGCTTGTAGTGCACGGTATAGGATATCTTGGGTACCGGCTCCCGCGAGCCCGGCTTGACCCACATGAACGAGGTAAAGCCGGAACCGGTTTGCAAGGTCGATTTGACGCCTTCCACACTGATTGCCCGGCCGTTCACGTCGACCACTTTCGCGATCGGCATGCCTTCCAACTCGGCCTTGAAGGGGTGCATCAGCATCTTGTCCTTGTCGAATACGACGATGTAGCCGCTATCCCCGAAGCGTAATGCCCTGATGCGCGCCAGAGCCTGCTTTTTGGCTTCGTCGAGAGGCAGCGCACCCCTGGCGGCCAATGCCTCGTACTCCCCGGTGATCGACGCCGCCATGTCGTCCGCATTCGCGAGCTGGATCTTGCGTTCGTCAAAGCGCAATTCGCGCGTGCGCATGGCATCGATCACGAATACTGCGAGCAGGCATATCCAACTAAGAAACAACGGCAGAAATAGTTTTTGGCGAAAGGTCATTTTCATTGTCGTTATCAAGGCAATAGCGCCGTAATCACAGCCAAGATCCCGCCTGTCATTTTTTTCACGTTTTTATCTCCTGTTTTATGTAGTTCTAGGTTTGACCCGCCCCATGTGTTTTCCTCGCGGCGAACGGCGACTGGCTATTCGCTGTAATAGCCAGTAAGGGCGCACCTCTATCGCTTTCTTGATGCCGCCCATAAATCTTGCGAGTGAACATAGTCTGCCCAAGTCAAGGGATGGTGGATACCGATCCATTCCGATTTCGACAATCAGGTTTTTAAATAATGCAGCAGTCAGGAAACTCTTCGACGCCGGGATGTGACCCGACGGGCAGACCTGTACCGCACATCGCTACACTGATACCGACTCGGAAGGCATGGCCTTTCTGCAGCAGGCGCAGGTCGTCGTCGCCACGCTGGACGCGGCCGTTGATTCGGTGGCGGCGCGACAGTCTTCCTCAGTGATTATGGCGTGGCATGTCCTGAGCGACGCCCCGGTACTTCAACGCCATTTCTATTACAGCACCGGTATGCAGTTGGCCGACGCTGGCGCGGTAGATCTCCTGCCACGGCGTCTGGTTGCCGGGTACGGGCGGCGGCGCATCCTTCCTGCGCGCCGCCAGCTCCGCATCCGGCAGCAGTACGTCGCAGCGTCCGATGTTCAGGTCCACGCACACGCTGTCGCCGGTGCGCAGCAACGCCAGGTTGCCGCCGGCCGCACTCTCCGGCCCGGCCAACAGCCAGCCGCCCTGCGTGACGAAGTGAGCAAGCACCTTCGCGCCAACTACCCCGCCCCAGAAAAACAAGATCAACTGCAGGGTGCGAAGCAGCGCTTCGTAGCCACGCAAGGCGCTACCGAAGCGCACAGGCGAACGGAAATGCATCGCCAGGCCAGGTGCCAGCAATCGGGGTTTCATGGTCGTCTCCGCTTATCGATTTAATACCGACAAGCATATTCGCGGCCCCTTTTTCCAGCTCGTGATTCTATCGATACGTCCTATGGACATGATGGATGCCTGTTCGACGAGGCCGTGGCGGAGCTCGCGCATTGCGGTAAGCAGGCGGCGGCAGAGTGCTACCACAAACCAGACTAGTCCAGTACCTGATCGATTTTCCGTGGTGCGAAACAGTCGGCATCCAGCGCGACGCTTTTCGCATTGCTGACAATGCCCTGGAAGTTGCCCCGAACTGCGACGCCCTTACGAAGTCTCTGCGCGAGTGCGATTACTGTAGCCAGGGCGTCACCTGAAGTTTCCTTCCCGGGCGCGATCGTCCATATCTCCTCCGTCTCCGAAGACGCCGAAACATGCAAGCCAAGCACGTCGCCCCGGCGCCTCGTGCATCCAGCGATGTGGTCGACGCCGGAATACGAAGCTCGGGTCGTCAGTACGGCGCCGAACCTGGCAACCTGGTCCAACCGGCGGAACAACTTCTCTTTGCCTGCCCTGTCGCCAGGCTCCGCGTCGACAATCAAGTCGCAGTCTTTCAAGTGATGAAAATTTACCGTGCCGGCCAACAGTGCCATGCGCCTGTCACGCTCGGCCTGTCGAAGCTCGCCTTTCGCGGCCGCATTCCGGTAGCCCGACCGGACAAGCTCGACTACCTTGTCGAGTGACTCGCGCTCGGGTTCGAAGAGCGTCACCGGAACGTCGGCATCCAGCAGGCTTACCGCGATGCCAAGGCTCATGGCATCGGCGCCGATGATGCCGACCCGGCCGACCGTTCGAGAGTCATCGTGCACCTCGTTTTGCATACAATTCATTTGGGTTCCTCGATATGACTAATGCAATGCTCCGCACAGGCTCGCCATGGCGAGCCTGTGCGTGCGCATTTCCTCAGAACTGGTTCATGGTGTTGAGCTTCCCCGAAGCCTTCAGCGCTGCTTCGCCACTGAAGTACTCCTTGTGATCGTCGCCCAGGTCCGAACCCGACATGTTCTGGTGTTTGACACAGGCGATGCCCTGGCGAATTTCCTTGCGCTGCACGCCGGCCACGTAACCCAGCATGCCCTGCTCGCCGAAGTATTCTTTGGCCAGGTTATCGGTCGACAGCGCGGCGGTATGGTAGGTGGGCAGCGTGATCAGGTGATGGAAGATACCGGCTTCGCGCGCCGCGTCGGCCTGGAAGGTGCGGATGCGGTCGTCGGCATCGCGCGCCAGTTCCGAGTCGTCGTATTCGGCGCTCATCAGTTGCGAACGCTCGTAGTGAGACACATCGGCGCCCTCGGCCTTCATGCTGTCGAAGACCTGCTGGCGGAAATTCAGGGTCCAGTTGAACGAGGGGCTGTTGTTGTACACCAGCTTCGCGTTCGGGATCACCTTGCGGATTTCCTTCACCATGCCGCCGATCTGGGCGATGTGCGGCTTTTCCGTTTCGATCCACAGCAGGTCGGCGCCATTCTGGAGCGAGGTGATGCAGTCGAGTACGCAGCGCGCCTCGCCGGTACCCTCGCGGAACTGGAACAGGTTGCTGGGCAGGCGCTTCGGGCGCAGCAGCTTGCCGTCGCGCTTGATGACCACGTCGCCGTTCGCCATCGCATCGAGCGATACCTCTTCGACGTCCAGGAAGCTGTTGTACTGGTCGCCGAGGTCGCCCGGCTCGCGGGTGTAGGCGATCTGCTTGGTCAGGCCAGCGCCGAGCGAATCGGTACGCGCCACGATGAGTCCATCGTCCACGCCCAGTTCGAGGAAGGCGTAGCGCACGGCGCGGATCTTGGCCAGGAAGTCTTCGTGCGGCACAGTGACCTTGCCGTCCTGGTGGCCGCACTGCTTCTCGTCCGACACCTGGTTTTCGATCTGGATACAGCAGGCGCCGGCTTCGATCATCTGCTTGGCCAGCAGGTAGGTTGCCTCGGCATTGCCGAAGCCGGCGTCGATGTCGGCGATGATCGGCACCACATGGGTGACGAAATTGTCGATCCTGGCCTGGACGGCGGCGCGCGCTTCGCCTTCCGCGGCATCGAGCTGGCGGAACAGGCCGCCAAGCTCGCGTGCATCGGCCTGGCGCAGGAAGGTGTACAGCTCCTTGATCAGGGCGGGCACCGCCGTTTTCTCATGCATCGACTGGTCGGGCAGCGGACCGAATTCCGAACGCAGCGCGGCAATCATCCAACCCGACAGGTACAGGTAACGGCGGTCGGTATTGTTGAAGTGCTTTTTAATGGAGATCATTTTTTGCTGACCGATGAAACCATGCCAGCACCCCAGCGACTGGGTGTATTTGGATGGATCGGCATCGTAGTTCGCCATGTCGCGACGCATGATCCCGGCCGTGTAGCGGGCGATGTCGAGGCCGGTTTGAAAGCGGTTCTGTGCGCGCATGCGAGCTGCGGACTCGGGGTTGATCGCATGCCAGCCGTCGCCCTGCTGTTGTTTGAGACTGGTGATGGCCTGGATATCGTTCTGGTACTGGGACATGATGAACTCCATAAGAAAGAATCGAAATCTCCTGCGTTCGCCGCTAACGGTGGTGCGAAGCGAATCGTAGTCGGATGCGTTCATCATAGAGCGAGCACGACGAACTATCTTCTATCTTATATAAGAGTTGTGAGAATATTTATCCCTTTAACTTCAATGACTTATGAAATTTATTTCATTATGTGGAAAGCAGTATTGCGAAACGAAATTTCATGGTGAAAGCGGCGCGCAGCAAATTTCACCATGTGAAATCCAGTTTGGCTGTGTGAAAAGTGATTGCCGACCTGCGGTAATGACGGCCTTGGTGTTTTCACAAGACTCTCAATCGACAGCAGACCATCGGTCGGAACTTGCATTTCAAGGAGCAAGGGCTGAGGCCTTCGATGCCTGCGCGCGCCTTGATCGCCTTCCGGTTTGTCTCGATGTACTCGGCAACAAGCGCACAGCCATGAAAGACCTGGTTGCGGCGGCCATGATCGGACCGCCGATGCTCGCCGGGGCAGCGAACCAGGCCGTCGAGGTTTACAAGAGCGCCACCCGTGGCTGCTGCGAAGAGTGGGTCAAGCACTTGCGCGCAAATCAACCGCCGCGAAGGAATTGAAATCGTGGCGGAGGATGCCACGGCTTGTCATGCAGGCCCCGTCGACGCCCCCCGTTCCACTTACCGTCAGTCCGGAATGAGGAGTACCGTGATCTCAGGCATCGGCATCCCTCAATCCCTGTACCGATGCTTTTCTTTCTGGATCCGGCAGGGTCCACCCCTGCTCCCAGCGCTGCATCCCTACCGTCCCTTGCCTTGGCCACGTTCTGCTCCCGTGCAGACGCGCCAGTTCGATCGCCAACGGGAAGACGAGCCACCGCGGCAGAATTTGGCGAGTCTGCGCTACCCGATCCGATGTCAAACATGATGCCCTCCTCAATATGAGGATACCGACTCTAAGCATTCCCATAATGGGAGGGTCAAGCAAGGTATCCGCTCCCAGCTGGCAGTCCATGAAGAAATCGTCCATACGACGATCGAAGTTTCCTACCGTGAGAAGACTCCAGTCATAGTCTGCGCATAATGATTTCGACGGACAAACCGGCCCGTTTTACTTCATCGGAAAATCCAAGGCGAATCTCCGCGCCGATGCGCCTGGCGATCGCCTGGACAATGGACAGGCCAAGCCCGGAGCCGACCTGTTCGTTACCGAGCACGCGATAGAAGGGATCGAACACCCGGTCGCGCTCAGCGGGCGGAATGCCCGGACCGGTGTCGCGGATGCCGAGCAGGGTCTGGCCGTCGGCCGTGGCTATCGAAAGATCGACGCGCCCACCTTCGGGCGTATAGCGGATGGCGTTATCAACCAGGTTCCTGACGAGGGCGATCAGGTCCGGCTCACTCACCCATACCTCGGCGTCCTGCGCGCCCTCGACGCCGATATCGATCTGCTTCGCCTCCGCCAGGGGCATGAGGTCCTCCAGTACGCGACGGTAGATAGCCTGGGCCGACACCGGCCTGCCGGGCGATTCGCCCGACACCTGTGCCTTGGCGAGTGTGAGCAGCCGGTCGAGCAGGCTCCGGCCACGCTCGATGCCCGCCCGCAGTGCAAAGAGGCGCGCGCGTGCTTCGGCCGACATCTCCGCCGCCGCCAGCCGCTCAGCCTGCAGCGACAGCGCGGTCAAGGGTGAACGCAGCTCGTGCGCGGCGTCGGCAACAAAGCGGCGCTGGGCATCCATGGCCCTGTCCACGCGTCCAAGCAAACGGTTGATCGCCACGGCAAACGRCCGAACTTCGATGGGAAGATGGCTTTCCTCGATGGGGTGAAGGTCCTGCTCGGCGCGCTGGTCGATCTCGGCGGACAGCATGGCGATCGGCTTGAACATTTTTCGCACCAGGTCGGTGACGATCAGCAGCAGGGCTGGCACGAGAACCAGGAAAGGCATCGTGGTACGCAGCGCGCTGTCTCGCGCGATTTCATTACGGAAGCCAGATTCCTGGGCGATTGCAATGCGCTCGCCGGCCGCGGTTGTCCTGACCAGCACGCGGAAGGTCTCGCCGCCGAGGTCCAGCGTGTGCATGCCATCGACGAGCGCTGCCGGCAGCGGGAGCGCTCCGCCGCCGTCGATGCTCAAGCGGGACCGGTTTTCGTCGCCCAGCCGCTGGACGATCACACGCGATTCCTCCTCGCTGTTCCTGGGACGGGCGTCGATCGTTGACGCGGCAGGCGGCAAGCGCTGCCGGTCCATGAGTTGCGCCACCTGGCGCAAGACGTCATCCTGCAGTTCGTGCGCCTCGTCGAGGGCGGACAGGAAGGAGAAAACACCGGCGACGGCGGCGACGAAGAGGATGGCGGCAGACAGTGTGAAGGAGAGCTTGAGCTGGACCGACTCACTCAGGCGCCTTTTGAAACCATCCATCCCATTCCCCTGACGTTCTTGATAATGTCACTGCCCAGTTTGCGCCGCAGCGAATGAATGAGGAACTCGACAGCATTACTCTCGACTTCCTCTCCCCAGCCGTAGATGCGGTCCTCCAGCTCGCCGCGCGAGAGGATGGCGCCAGGCCGCACCAGCAAGGCGTGGAGCAATGAAAACTCGCGGTTCGACAGCTGCACCGAGGCGCCCGAGACGAGGCGGGCCACTTTCGTGGCCGGGTCGAGCGCTACGATACCGTTGCCGAGGACCGGCACCGGGTTCCCGTCCTTGCGGCGCGATACGGCGCGCATCCTCGCCAGCAGCTCGGCCATCTGAAAGGGCTTGAGCACGTAATCGTCGGCGCCGCCGTCCAGACCGCGCAGGCGATCGTCCAGTTGATCGCGCGCGGTGATGATGAGCACGGGGATGGGGTTATTCCTGGCGCGGATGGCCGTCAGCACCTCCAGCCCGTCCTTGCCGGGCAGGCCAAGGTCAAGCAGCATGATGTCGTATTTCTGGCAAGCGAATGTGCTCAAGGCCGTTTGCCCGTTCCTTACCCAGTCGACCGCATACGACGCATCTTTCAACGCGTCCTGTATCGCTTCGCCAATCATCAGGTCGTCCTCGACCAGTAAGACACGCATGGATAGCTCGTTCCATTTCAATGTTGCCTAGCGCGCCGCACGCGCTGCCCTTTGCCTGAACAGCAGTATGCTGACCAGTATGAACCTACGCAAGGCGGCCGATGCCGAATAGCGGCTCGGCGCCAGGCGGCCGGCCTTCACAGGCTTGTGGAAGAACTGCCGACCTGGACGCGGCCCCGGTGGCCGGACCGCCATCGCGGACGGTCCCGCCTCCGGATGCGCCCTGTCAGTCCTCCTTGTCCTGGTCGTCGTCGTGGTCTGCCTTGTCCTCGGCGGACGAGATGACGCTGCCTTTGTCGGCGTCGATCCTCACATCGTAGACCTTGCTGCCGCTGACGACTTCCACGTCATACACCCAGCCCTGCTTCGAATGCTCGAACTCGGCCCGCGCTGCCTTGCCGTTGACATGCTGCTGGGCGACCGCCACAGCTTGCGTGAGTGGGATCCTGGCTTTGTTGATCGCCATGGCGTCGTTTTCCATGCCGGCCTTGGCGGCATAGGCTGCCGTGCCGCTTGCAGCGACGACGATGGCCAGAAGGGAGAGTTTTGCGGTTCGGTTCATGGTGCTTCTCCAGATAGCGCGGATTGCGCAGTAGAGAAGCTAATGGTGCAGACTTAGTTGACACTGAGCGCGAAACTACGCCCGACGACCCTTGAGTAAGAATCTGGAACGGGCCGAATTATAGCCGTGAAACACTCCTGAATCTGATTTCAAGGGGCTGTTCCGGGGGTGGCGCGACAGAATAAGCCAGAGGGCGACACCATCTTCCGCTCGTACCGGCGGGCGACTGCCGAAGCAGGCGGCATGGCCCGACGTTCGGCGTCGAATCACCAGTGCTGGACACCTGACGGAGACGACCGCTGCGCGTTCGGCTTCGGTCGCTCATCACTGATCTCGACGATCACGACGTGACTCCGTCACATGGCAAGCCCGATGTCGCCTTCAAGCACCGAGGTCTTCAGCCGCGGACGCGCTCCGCCCTTCCACAGTGCTGCAGTGTGCACGACCCTATACCGGATGTCGCCCCCATCCGGTCTTTCGCTGCGCGTGACCGGGCGTGGAATGCAAACGAATTCGGTGCGCATTTCATCGGCCGACAACCGTACCTTTGAATAACCATGCCCTCCGAGATCGATGAATTCGAGGTGCGGCGCCAGATCCGGATTCGACAGCGACCGTGCGCGCTCGAGGTCGAAATTTTTTGCGTATTCCAGGCATGAACGGACGCCGTGCTTGAGCAGCATGTTATGGGTCCATTCTGGCTTGGCACTTCCCTCCTTGTCCGCAAGGAACAACGCGCGCAAGGGCGCATTCTTTGGAAGCTTGTGCTCATAAGCTTCCATGGTGCCGGCACTGGTGAGCGATCCGCCGACGAAGCTCAAGCCGACCGGGTCGAACTTACCGGGCGGAAGTTCCGCAGTTGCATATCCGGCCCAGAAGCTGTGACGGTCGCCCGAGACGATCGCGAAGCCCGTGATGTTCGCGTCGCGCACGAGTTGGTAGATCTCAGCGCGTTCCGCCCACGCTGAGCCGTAATCATATGCACTCAGCGCCGCATAGGTATGTGGCGGCCACGGCTCTTTGGTCAGGCCGGCAGGCAGGTTCTGCGGGTCGGCGCGAGAATCGAGTGCACCCATCGTATTGCCCCAGATTTTCCACGTCGCCTTCGAGGTCTGCAGCTTGTCCTTGAACCATGCTTTCTGCTCCATTCCCAGGATCGTTTGCGGCGGCGCGTTGTGTTGCGGATTGGGCACCTCGACACCATTGTGGCTGACGACCGCAGGAGGATTGCCACCGTTATAGGCGCGCCCACCGTCCAGGATCTGCATCATCGGCTCCGGCAACATGCCAATGTACTCCTTGCCGAACAGTTTATTGAGCGACGGATCGCCGAAGGAGTCCGCACTTCGATAGCTATGCTGGTCGGTGATGATCAGGTCCAAATGCCGGCCATAGCGCAGCGCCCGATAGCCCTTGAGGCTGTTGATCGCCGCCAGATTGTTTGGTTCCGTCCCCAGCCCATGCTCGTCGAACTCCTTGATCGGCACGTTGTTGACGGCGGGCGGATCGAAACGTTCGAGCGGGCGGTTTCCGCGCGTGACGCGCGCAGGAAGATACTCGAACCAGGCTTGATTCGCTGCCACCTTGACGCTCTGGCCAGGCTGCTCGAACGCGCCCACTTTAAGAACACCCTGCCAACCCTGGAACGAGAATTCGTGGTTATCCCACATGGCGACGAACGGCCAGCGCGCGCGCGCGTCCTGTAGGTCGGGATCGAGGAGATAGCCTTTATAGATCGCACGGTAGCCATCGACAGTCAGCGGAATGTGGAAGTTGCCGATCTTGTGGCCGTCCGGGATGCGCGCCACCTCATAGATCGTGCGATCGTAGCGGGTTTGCACTTCGTCCGGGTACTGGACCATTTCATAGATGAAATCGCCCAGGTGCAGGACGAAGCCGAGCTGTTCGGCGGCAGGTACGCGTTCGTCTTCGTAGATCATCCTGCGGTAGGCATTCAGCTTGCCTTCATTGACATGCTGACAGCTCACGAACGCGAAGTTCACCGTTCGCGGATCATTGGGCAAGGGTGCAGTGATTGTGCGGCCAACCCGGCTGCCGTTTCCGTCGGCGTCGGTGAACCGATACCAGTAGACGCGCGCCGGACTGAGACCGCCAAGCAGCACGCGCGCGGTCCAGTCCGCGTCGCTGGAGACCGGCACCTTGGCCTGCGCAATGACCCGGTGGAATGCCTCGTCCTCCGCTACCTCGACAGTCAGGACCTGGCGCGCTTCCCCGGCAAACGGACGCCGGGTCCAGAGAATGACGCTGTGCGGGTCGGGATCGCCCGATGCAACCCCTTGCGGATACAGATCACGCCGCTCGTGCCAACGGACACGCGAAGCCCGGGCCGGACCGACCCATGCCAGAGAAGCGCCCATTGCCGCAGCAGCTTTGAGAAAGGATCGACGGCTTATCGTCATTGTTTTTCACTCCGTTTAGTTTTGGGACTAGCGCTGCCTCGGAATTCGGTCGCAAACATGCGTTACTTCAAGCGTAATTACTCCGACGGCACCCGAAAAGGTTTTGCGCAAATAACAACAGGCGCAGCCGCGCCCGCGACTTATACGAACCAACCGGGTTCGCAGCTGGCTCCTGATAGGCGGCTGCACAGCGCGGCGTTAATTAGTGTCTGGTAGCCGGTGCCATAGCGTTTCGCCAGCGCGCGGAAATGGTCGAGGACTTCGTCGTCCAGGTAGATCGTGATTCGCGTCTTTCGCCGGGCCGGGCGGTGGTAAGCCAGGGTCGGCCTATCGTTGGCGCTATGGTTGTAGCTATCGTTGGCGCTATCGTTGTCGCTATTGTTGCCGATGCTGTTTGGTGCAAAATCCATCTCGTCTCCTTCGATTTATTCCAACTACATGTGTGTAGTCGGAGATGCAGCACTATACTTTTTTCCAGTGCTGCCACACGCGCGGCGCGACGAGTTGAAAAAAATACGTATCCAAACTGCAAAAAAACGCGCTGAGCCGTGTGCGCCCCTCAGGCAAGCCGAGGGGCCTCGATCAGACAGCGTCCGAAATGGGCCCATGCGGGCCCTTCGGTCAGAACGCCTGGTTGTAACGCACGTAGATAAAGCGGTCGATCGGCAAGTTAGCGTCGACGCGCGACGCCGAGGCAGCACCAAGGATGGTGCTGCGCGGCTGCTTGTCGAACACGTTGTTGGCGCCGACCATGATCTGGCCTTTCCACGAAGTCTTGTAGGCGACGCTCAGGTCGTTGTAGACCATTGCGCCCATCTGGTTGTAGCCGGTACCCCAGTTGGCCTGGCCGGTCGGGTTGGTGCACTCGATCGGGGCGCTCACATCATGGCTGTAGCACTGGTCGCGCAGCGGGCTGAAGTAACGGGCGGTCCACGAAGCGCTCCATTTCCCCAGGGTCCAGTCCAGCGTCAGGTTCGACTTGATGCGATAGTAGGCGAGGACGCCGCCGGCGTCGTATTCGCCGACCTGGTTGATCCATTCGGCATCGTTGGTCGCCTTCGTGCGCAGTTTGCTGACGAAGGTCGAGTCCGAGCGCAGGCCGAACCGGCCGTACCGGGTGCCCGGGAAGCGGTAGTTCAAGGACAGGTCCAAGCCTGCGGTCTCCAGCCCACCGGCGTTGACGTTGCCGTGCGACAGGCTGTTGATCTGGCCGGTTACCGGATCGCGTTTGATCGCGTCGCAGTACGACTGGATACCCTGGACGTAGCAGTAGTTGGCCGTCTGGTTCGCGGTCACACCCGTGATCAGGTTGCTGATCTTGATGTGGTACCAATCCAGCGAGCCGGACAGGCCAGGCAGGAACGACGGGCTGTACACGAAGCCGATGGTCGTGGTTTTGGCGCGCTCAGGCTGCAGCGAGGCGTTGCCGAGATTCGAGATGAACGGCACGATGCCCTGGGTGCCATCGGTGCTGGTGACCGGCGTGCCGGTCTGGTCGATCTGGCGGAAGCCCGGACGGGCGCCGGCGGCGGTGCAGCGGGCGTCCACGCCCGTGGTGCCGCGCTGGCCGAACTTGCTGTCGCACGGGTCCATGATGTCGTCGAACGACTGCGCGCCGCCACCGAAGGTGTCGCCGACGGCGGGGGCGCGGAAGCCCTGCGCGTAGGTGCCGCGGACCAGGAGGTCGCGAACCGGCTTCCACATGAAGCTGGCCTTGCTGTTGTTGGTGGTGCCGAAGTTGCTGTAGTCCGAGTGGCGGGTAGCCAGGTCGAAGCTCAGCAACTGGGCCAGCGGCGCGTTCTTCAGGACCGGGATGTTGACCTCGGCGTAGGCTTCCTTGACGGTATAGCGGCCGTGCGTCGGATTGCCCGCCAGGTTGCTCGAGTAGCCGGACTGCTCGAACTGTCCCGGCTGGTCATCGCCCCTTACCTCGCGGCGTTCCAGGCCCGCGGCGACCCCGAGCGCGCCGGCCGGCAGTTGGTAGATTTCGCCGCTGAGGTTGGCGGTGGCGCTGTTGATGGTGCTGCCATAGCTTGCCTGGCCGGTCGACATCACGTAATTGCGCACCTGCGGGTTGAACGCAGGCGGGCCGCTGATCAGGTCCCAAGGCGTGCATTCCTGCAGCGAGATCGGGGCCGACGGGGTGCCGCACTGGACCACGCCCTGGGCATTCATGAACGACGGGCCGAGCGCCTTCTTCAGGTTCAGCAGGTTCAGGTTGCCGGTCGAGTAGATGTAACCGTCCTGTGCACTGTGGTTGTAGCCGACGTCCCAGTTCCACGCCAGGCCGTGCATCGTGAAGTTGCCGGACAGGGTGGAATCGACGTGGAAAGTGCGGTTCTGGTTATCGGTCACGCGTGGCACTTCCACCGTGCGGCGCAGGAAATACAGGTCCTGCCCGAACCCGTTGTAGTAGCTGTTCTTGTCGATGTAGACCTTGTAGCCCGGCTGGGTTTCGCTGGTCAGCGGTTGACCGGCGATCTGGGTGCTCGATTTGCGCTGCGAGTACATTGCCGTCGTAGTCAGCTGCATGTCGTACGGCAGGTCGACGGTGCCCTTCGTGAACAGCGTGTCCAGCTTGTTCGGCATCTGGAACATCATGTCCTGCGCCGTGTTGTACTTGTCGTCGATGCTGCCGGTCTTGTCGTGGTAGCTGGTCGGGAAGCGCGGGTCGGAGCGCACGCCGCCCCCGTGGTTCAACACGCGTTCCCAGCCACCCGTGGCCGGGTCGTTGTTTTGCCCTCCAGTGACCGGATCGACCGGGCTGATGTCGCCGAACGGACCCATGCCCCAGCCTGCGGTCGGGTGGTTGATGCCGCGTGGATAGCGGGTGATGTCACGCTCGGAAGGCCACACGACGCCCTGCTCGGTGTGCGACAGGCCGATCATCAGACGGCCCCTGTCATTGCTGGCGCCGTAGGACAGCGAGAAATCCTTGCTGCGGCCATCACCCTTCTGGTTCGCCCCGGTGTACAGGCTCAGCTGGGCGCCGTCCAGCTTCTTCTTCAGGATGATGTTGACCACGCCGGCAATCGCGTCGGAACCGTAGATCGAAGACGCGCCATCCTTCAGCACTTCGACCCGCTCGATCATCGCCGACGGCACGGTCGACAGGTCCGTGTAGCCATTGACGGTCTGGGTCCAGCGCTTGCCATCGACCAGCACCAGCAGGCGGTTCGAGCCGAGGTTGCGCAGGGTAATGTACTGGCCGCCGTTTTCGATATTCGAGGTCAGCGAGTTGCCGCGGCTGAACTCGGGCGTACCGGCCGAGGACAGCTGGGTCAGGATGTCGCCCACGGTAACCAGGCCCGTCTTCTGAATCTGTTCCTGGGTCATCACCTGGACCGGCTGCGCCGTTTCCCTGTCGACCTGGCGGATGCGTGAGCCGGTCACTTCAACGCGCTGCATCGACGCGTCCTGACCGTCTTGCGCGTACACCGCATTCATGCCGAATGCCATACTCCCGAGGCAGATCATGCGAATCGATCGGGACAAAACTTTCTCCATCATTTTCTTATTCTCCTGTGTTGAATGCGGCTGGCGTGGAAACAGCCGGCCGCAAGGTGCCGTATATGCAGCAATCTTGAACGAAAGCCCGATGCTTTCTTTCAAGCCGGCAATGGGATCACCTGTGTATTTTCAGGGTCAAGTAAAAAAAATGTATTTGTTTGAATTCGTTGCAAATAAGATTTTTTGTCCCGCCAAACAGGATTCAAAGAAAGACAAGAACTAATAATTAATGTATAATAGAATACATATTCCATGCAGATACATATACTTTGGTGCAGAAAGATAAGAAGATTCGCGGGGCGAATCGCAAAACGGTTTAGCTTCTTTACGTGATTTTTTCGTTTTAATAATCGGAGAATTTCTGGCCCTGCCGCCAGCTCTGCAATCGGTCGGACGCCAGCCTGCAGTCAACCTACCCGACCGGCATTGGCGCCATCGCCGCACCGAGCGCGCTGGCCTGCCACTGACCGCCCCGCTTGCCCACGCCGCCGAAGGATCGGCCAAGAACACAGCCGCACACGGCGGCCAGACGCTGGCATCCGGCATCGCCCCACAATATGTCGATCCATCCGTGCGCACGCAGGACGACTTCGTCGAGCACCTGAACGGCAAGTGGCTCAAGACCGCCGAGATCCCGGCCGATAAGTCGAGCTGGGGCTCGTTCATGGAATTGCGCGAGAATACCCAGCCGCAACTGCGCGCTATCATCGAGAAAGCCGCCGCCCAGCATGCCGCCAAGGGCACCGACGAACAGCGCATCGGCGACTGCTACACCAGCTTTATGGACGAGGCGCGCGTCGAGCAGCTGGGCGTGAACCGCGAGCACAACTTCGCCCAGGTCGGCTACTGGATCCGGCAGTCGCAGCAGGGCCAGGGCATCGCGCCGCGCGCGCTCGGGATGATCGCCGGCTTCGGCGACATCATGCCGACGGCGGCTTGACGGGCGGCCTGCATTTCGGGCCGCCACGCTGCATCTGGCGCCGCCCCGCAGCAGCCTCTTCGTCACAAGCGCCACAGAGACAGCAGCTTGCGGATTTCCGAAACGGTCAATGCGATATAGGCGATAGCGCTGTGATTTCCACTGCCTCATCGTGTGGCTGCGATGTTTTTTTGATGCCCGAACTCGTCTTCTATTCGCCGCAGCCGAGCAGCGTCTGCAGCGCGCGCGGCAGCAATCGCGTCCACTACGCGAAAGATGCAGTTCACCCCGCGCTTTTCACGTTTCAGCCGTTTCGCGGAAGCGCGGCGCGTGCACTCATTACACTGCCATCGTTCGCCAGGTCATCGCGAGTGACCCGGCGAGATTGAAAGTCCGTGGATCGGCAGTCCGCATGTGGCTTCAGTCCGTTCTCAACATCGAAAAAAAGATTTGAACCATGCGCACCAAATATGCACTGCCCCTGATCGCCGCCGCTACCGTATCGTTCGCAGCAAGCGCCGGTCCCGCCGACGCCTCGGCCGTTGCCGCCGCTCCTATCGCTTCCGTGGACTCGGTCAATGTGCTCGCCAGCACTAGGAATGACACGCTGACTCATTCGCAGCTCGAACAGCAACGCTGGGCCCATAACTCGACATTTTCTTTGCTTTTTTACAATACATGATCCCCACCTTGAAGACTGAACGCTTGCGTCTCGTACCACCCAGCCCGACCGCAGAAGATCTCTACCGGCGTTTCTATACGGACGCCGAGGCATCCGCTTTCTACGGCGGCCCCCTTAGTCCGAGCGCTGCCTATGCTCGGCTGGCGACTGATATCGGCTGCTGGTACTTGCAAGGTTTCGGAGTGTGGGTTGTGGAACGACTACGTGACGATGCCCAGCTCGGTGTATGCGGGTTCTGGCAGGGCCTGGGGTGGCCACGCGAGTTGACCTGGTGGTTGCTGCCTGACGCACGCGGGCAAGGTTACGCGCATGAGGCTTCGCGTGCCGCGATTGCCTATGCTTATCGGGAGTGTGGCTGGCAAACGGTAGAAACATACATGACTGATGACAATGCCCCGGCTCGCGCACTGGCCCTTCGCCTGGGCGCATTCCAGATCGAGAGGCGAATATTCCCAGACGGGCAGCGACGAGATCTGTTCCGTTTCCCACGTCCCTAGTGCTTATCGGGCAGCACATTAGTCAAGGCGCTGTTCGCGCTAAGTGTTGAATCTGCCGAGCGCCGCTCTCAAAAAGGCGTCTGGACTGGCAATGCGCTGGCCATCCAGCGCCCAGCGCCAGCCGAAGTAGTGGTCCAGGTAACGGCTGGCGATGCCGCGGAAAGGCAGCAGCCAGGTGCGCATCCGGCTGTGATAGGCGTTCACGTT